>DASSGK010000286.1:0-30601 GCA_035693505.1 Vicinamibacterales bacterium | reverse complement strand
CGGCGAGACTGGCCCAATGATGCCGTCGTACACCGCGCCGGAGGACAGATAGACGAAGTGATCGGCTTCGCACTGCTCGAGGACCGTGACGAGCGCCAGCGTGTTCGACTCGAGATCCCACCGCGGGCGCTCGGATGATATCGCCGGGTCGCCGTTGGCGGCCAGGTAGAGAACCGCATCGGCGCGGCCTGTCGCCGCTGACATCGAACGAACGGCGGCGCCGGCCGGGCAGCTACATCAACGTCCGTTTTTTCGGCGCCTACGGTCCGTACGAGCCCGCGCGCAAGATCACGACGAAGTGGCTCGACGCGATGGCGGCGGGCCAGCGCGAGTTCACGCTGCGCGGCAACGGCGAGAACCTGATCGACTTCATGTACGTGGACGATGCCGTCGACGGGATGCTGCGCCTTGTGCGGGCGGCCGGCACGAGCGCGACCGTCGACTTCGCGTCGGGCGCGCCGGTGAGCGTCAACGCTGTCGTGGAAGCGATGGCACGGACGATTGGCGCCCACGTCACCATCCGGCATCAGGGAACGACAGAGGAGTACATCCAGTTTCGTTCCGTCGACTCTGCGATGCGGGATCGATTCGGCGTCGTGCCGTCGGTTTCCTTCGACGACGGTCTGCAGCGATTGATGCAGTTCCTCGAGCGCGAGAGGCATGCGGCAGGCCGCCAGGCATAGGCTGTCCGAGCGTGAGCTCCACGAATACGTCGCCGAGGTCGAGGGCCACGACTCTCAGGTCACCGGCATCGTCGGCTACTTCTATGCGATGTACCGGGCAGAGGTACTGGCGCGAGTGGAAGGACTGCGTGGCGCCGACATTCTGGAGGTCGGTTGCGGCGAAGGGATGATGTTCGACGGCACCGGCATCCAGCCGGTGCAGATGGATGTCTCCGTCACGCGCGTGTCGCGAGCGGCCGGCAAAGGCCGCCTGCTCTTGTGCGCCGACGGTTACCACCTGCCGTTCGGCGAACGAGCGTTCGATGCCGTGCTGCTGGTCGCGGTGCTCGAGCACACGCGTGAGCCGTGGCGGCTTCTGGCCGAAGCCCGGCGCGTGCTGAAACCCGGAGGCAGCGTCGTCATCGTCGTTCCCAATGACTGGACGATGAGCGCGGGACGATTGCTGCTGGCGAAGTTCCCCATTCGATACCCCGATCATCTGACGATTACGACGCCAGGGCGGATGCGCGGATGGCTGCGCGAGGGCTTCCGAATCGTCGAGGGCTTCAACCTGCCGTTCAGGGCGCTGCCGTTCGCACTGAACCTCTACTACTTCGTCGTCGCCGAGAAGCGTCCGGACGAAGAAGGACGCTGACGCGTGTCGACCGATCCGATCGTCATTCTGGGAGCCGGGCCCGCGGGCATGTCCGCCGCATGGCGCCTGTCGGAGCTCGGTCAGCCCGTGATCGTGCTCGAGCGCGACAGCGCCGTCGGCGGAATGGGCAAGACGATTCGCGTCGGACCCTACGCCGTCGACTACGGGCCGCACACGTTCCACATCCGCGAAACCGAGGAGAGCCAGGCGATTCACGAGGCGATCCGGCCGTTCTTCGGTCCGGATCCGCTGATTCTCACGCGCGGGACGCGCGTCCTGCTGCGCGGCAAGGAATACGTCTACCCCCTGGAGATGATCCAGGTGCTGACCGGCGTCAGCCCGTTTCTCTCCGCGAGGATCCTCTTCGACTATGCGATGGCGACGATCAAATCGACGCTGTCGCCGCCGCGGCACGAGGATTCGTTCGAAGAGTGGGGCGTGCGGAACCTTGGGCGGACGCTGTACGACCTGTGCTTCGGCATCTACTCCGAGCGCGTCTGGGGACTGCCGACGTCGCAGATTTCATCGAAGCAGGCGCAGCGCGTCGCAAAGCTGAATCTGAAGAACGTCATCCTGCGAACGATCGGGATCAAGGCCGACCCGGCGACCTACTTCACGAAGTACATGTATCCGCAGCAGGGCATCAGCGTCCTGTTCGAAAACATGGCGGCCTCCGCGAGAAAGAACGGCGCGGCGATCCATCTCGAAGCGCCGGCGGTGCGACTCGAGCGCGATGGAGATCGGATCGCGCGGGTGGTGTACAAGGAGCAGGGCGTCGAGAAATCGATCGCGTGCCGCGGCGTCCTGTCGACGCTTCCGTTGCCGCAGCTCGTGAGCATGATGACGCCTGCGCTGCCGGCGGCGGTCGCTCAGCATGCGGCGAAGCTGCGCTATCGAAGCCTGAAGCTGATCTACATCGCGCTGAAGCGAAAACAGCTCACCGACTATCACTGGGTGTACCTGCTCGACAGCCAGTACCGGGTCAACCGGATGTCCGAGCAGAAGAACGTCAGCGTGAGCATGGTGCCCTCCGATCGCACCATCCTGTGCATCGAGCTGTCGTGCTGGCGGGACGAGCCGGTGTGGAGCGCCACCGACGAAGAGGTCTATCGCATTGCGCTGGCCGATCTCTTGAAGATGGGTTACGGCGTGACCGAGGCCGAGGTCTCGGACTACTACGTCGCGGACATCCCGACGGCGTATCCCGTATACGAGCTGAATTTCGAAGAGCACCTGATTCCGGTGCTCGAGGGCGTTCACGCGGTGCCGAACCTGCTGACGCTCGGCCGGCACGGCCTGTTCCTCAACAACAGCATGGACGACAACGTGCTGCTCGGCATGAAGATCGGCGACCATATCGCCGGCGGCGATTTCAACAGCCGCGCCTGGCTGTCACAGATGCTCGCGTTTATGCACCTGCGCTTCGAGGGGAAATGACGGGGCGATCAACGACACCGTCCCCAGCACGGCGAGCGCGAGCAGTGTCGGCTGCGCCGGCAGCGACTGCCGCGCTTCGGTGAGCAGCGGAAAATGCACAGCCGAGACATACAGAATCGGGGCGAGCAGGATCAAGCCTTCTCCCATGCGCCCTCGCCGGCACAGCGCGAATCCGCCCCAGAGAGCCAGCAGCACGATAACAGCCTGCACGCCCCAGCACACGCGGATGATCCACGGCGACAGCGTGTTGATCTCGCTGTAGCGGAACGGAATCTCGCCGGCCCAGAGGATGAAGAGACCCCGCGACAGACGCTTGACGAGATGCACCGGCGAGTCGCGGCGCATATTCTCGAGCGCGACGCGACCGTATTCCTGGTCGGCCGTCACTCGAGCGACGGCACGCGCGTACGGATCGGTCGGCTCCGTCCAGATCAGGCGGATGTCTTCCCACTGATGGACGTACTCGAGCATCGGCGCCGCGGGCAACTGTTCGCGATCGGCAATCGCGTTGACGCGGCGATCGAGCTCCGCGCGATCGTCGATGTCGTCCGCGAGATGCGTGAGCTCGTTCTGCAGGCGGCCTGACCATGTGGCCTGCCACGATCCCTCCCAGAGCCCGCGGCCGACGCCGCCGGCGGGGGAGAGCGTGAAGCGCCCGAGCGTCACGTAGTTGTAGGTGAACCACGGCGCCATGGTCAGAGCGAACGCGGCGATGGTCACCGCCCACTGGCCGATGCGAGGCCGCTCGCGGACGCCGAGCAGCGGAAACACGATGAGCCCTACCGCTGCGAGCGCAAACGGAAACAGCACGAAGACGGGGCGGCTGAGGGTCGTCAGCGCGAGCAGCACGCCGAGCAACACGAATCGGCTCAGGCCCTTGTCGCGCAGCGCGGACACCGCCAGCCACATCGACACCGTGAAGAGCAGCGTCGTCAACACTTCCGTCATGACCAGCGCACCGAAGTACGGGATCGGCGGGAAGAGCGCGGTGGCGGCGGCGGCGCCCAACGCGATCGGCTCGGACGCGACGAGACGGACGATCGCGTATACCGTCAGGCAGACGAGCACGAAGACCAGCGTCTGTGCGAGCGCGACCGGCAGCTGGCGGACGCCGAAGATACGGTACACCGTGGCCACGAACAACGGGTACAGGGGTGTGCGAAGCACTTCAGGGACGAACGTGGGCGCATCCGGAAATCGGGTGAACTTACCGGTCGTAGCCAGCACCTGGCCCAGCCTCCGGTATCCATCCTGGTCGCTCCACTGCGTCGTCCAGTCCGGCTGCTGATACCAGATGAAGAACAGGCCGTGGAGCATTGCCACCGCGCACACAATCCACCGCCAGCGTCGAAGGGTCATCACAAAAAGTCTAGTGCAGCAGCTCTTGATACAGGGTGTCGACATCGGCGACGAGGCGATCGAGTCCGTAGCGCGCGACCACGAGTGCGCGACCGGCGGCGCCCATCCGACGTCGCCGCTGGGGGTCGGCGAGCAGGGTGAGCACGTGAGCCGCAAGCGCGGACGCGTCGCCGTCGGGCGCCATCAGACCGACGGTTTCGTCAGGCATCACGTCGCGGACGCCGCCGACGTCCGTGCTTACGCCGGGCACCGCCGAGGCAAGGCTCTCAATCAGCGCGACTGGAGTGCCTTCATTGCGCGAGGTGAGCAGCAGGAGATCGGACGCGCCGTAGACGTTCGCGAGATCGCGCCGCCAGCCGAGCAGCCGCACGCGATGGTCGATGCCCAGGGCACGAGCCTGTTGTTCGAGCGCGCCGCGCAGGCTGCCGTCGCCGGCGATGACAAAGACCGCCAGCGGATCGCTCGCCGCCACCCTGGCCGCCACTTCGAGAAACAGGTCCTGCTGCTTGATGGCCGTGAGGCGGCCGACTGTGGTGACCACGTGCGCGAGGGGATCGATGTCGAGGGCCGCACGCGCTGCGGCCCTCGCGCGGTCGTCGATGTCTGCGAATACGGCAAGGTCGAATCCAAGGGGGATCACGGCGTACTGATTGAGGCGTCCGATGGCGTACTCGTCGAGCAGCTGGAGGCGGATGTTCGGCGAGATCGCCACGATGCGATCGGTGACGCGAGCCAGCCCGCGTTCGATCGCCAGGAACAGCCGCGTCTTGCTCGGGCTGAAATATCCGTCGAGGACATGCCCGTGGTAGGTGTGTACGACTCGGGTGCGACGGCCGCCGCCGGCGGTGCGGTTGTAGATCGCCGCCGCCAGGCGGGCGAGCGTACCGGCCTTGGCCATGTGCGTGTGAACGATGTGCGGCCGGAAGTCGCGCAACACGTCCAACAGCTGCGCCAAAGCGACGGCGTCGTACGCCGGAGCGAGCGGACGGCGCAACGCGGACAAATATCGAGCGGTCACCGATCCCGGCTGCAGATAGCGCATGTCTCCTTCGCCGGCGTCGAGCTGTCCGTGGACGAGGATCGTGTCGTATCCACGCGCCGCAAGTCGATCGGACAAGGTAATCGCCTGAATGGCGGGTCCGCCGACGTTGAGACGCGTGATGCAGCGCAGCACCCGGAGTCGGCCGTTGTGTTCTGTCGCCAGCGACATGTGCGGGACGCGTCACTTTATCATCCCGTTCGAGACCGACGCCGGTGCGCTCCCTCGGAGCGCCTGCCTGTTCGATGACGACAGCAGGCTGGACGCTGTTGCTCGCGGCCGGACTGTTGTGGCCGGCGCACGCGCTCTCCACGTTCGACGGTGTGCCACTCGATGGCCGTATCGAAGCCATCGTCATCGGCGTCGTGTTCCCGGCCCTGTGGTGGGCCGATCGGTCCGTGCTGACCCGTACCGGACCGCGTGTGCTGATCGCCGCGTTGCTGGCGCTGAAAGTCTGCAGCCTTCCGCTCGAGCAGGGCGGCCTCTGCGCCCGGTTCTCAACCGCGGCGCCCCTTCAGGGCGAGATTCTGACGATGCCGGTCGATGAGCCGCGCGGAGTGTTGAGGAGCTGGGACATTCGCGCCGACTGGCGCGCCGAGTCGCCGACGTGCACCGCGATCCTCGATCGTCCGTATCGATCGGCTGACGAATTTCCGGCGTGGTTCCTGAACGTGCTCGATCAACTGCGGCCCGGCCGCCGCGATATCTCCATGGTGGTCTCCGGCGCCATCACCGTGCCTGACGCGGGCAGCCTCGTGATCCGCACCGGCGAAAACATGCGCGTGCGAGGCCGCATCGGGAACACGGACGTCGAGACCGATCGCGGAGGCGACATCCGCGTTTCGCTCGCGCCAGGCACTTACGCGATGAGTCTCGATGCGCAGTTGACCGGGGATCGCTGGCGCCTGGTTCCCGAATGGAATGGCGCGTCGGCTTGGAACGGCCGGCTGTTCACGGTGAACGCCCCGTCGACCGCCGGCAGAGTGGCGGGACGCATTATCGGTACTCTGACAACTCTTGTTGTCGTGTCGCTGCTGGCCTGGTGGCTCTGGAGCGCTGCCGAGCGGATCAATCCAGGGCTCGCGGCGTCATCGTGGACGATCGCCGTCACGTCGATTCTGATACTGATCGGTGCGGGACTCCTCGGTCGACTCGACCGTCTCACGGGGCTTCTCCTCGTGTGCAGCGCCTGGATTCCGGTCGCGACGGCGAAGCGAAATCTACGGACGGCGTTCGTGATGGTGGGTGTGCCGTGGCTCGCCTACTTCGTCGCCCGTTCGGCGGTGCTCATCGGCCATCTGAGCGTGTACTCGTGGGACGACTGGCTCGCGTATCAGGTCGCGGGCGCCCGCATCTACATGCATGGCTACTGGCTCGAAGGCGGCAGCCGCACCTTCGATTACCAGGCGCTGTACCGCTGGATCAGTGGCGCCCTGCACATGGCGTTCGGCGATTCGAGCGTGGGGGAGACCTATCTCGATGCCGCCTGCCTGCTGGTGGGATCGCTGCTGGCATTCTCGCTGGTGCGGCCGGCCGGCGGGTTTCGCGCGGCGCTGCTGGCGTGCGCCGGGACGCTGGCCACCTTTACGCTCGGCACGCCCTGGTATTTTGTCGGCCGCGGCCTTTCCGAGATTGTCGCCGCCGGCCTGGCGTTCGCGGCCGCGTGCTTCCTCATGCGCGCCCGGCTCGGCCGGCTGACGGTCGCTGCGATTGCCGGCGCACTTGCGGTCCTCACGTTCTACGCGCGACAGAATCATCTCCTGTTCGCGATCTCGATGATCGCGCTGCTGCTTCCGCTGAAGACTCCAATGCGACCCGCGGCGATCGCGCGGGCGGTCGCGAGAATTCGACCCGCGTCCGCGGCGATCTATGGATCCGTGTTCGCGGCAGGCGTCGCGCTCTTCGCAGTCCGGACCTGGTGGTACACCGGCGCGTTCAGCGTGTTGTACGGAACCAGCCTGAAGAACAATGACACCGGGCTGCGGCTGTCGACCGCATTCTCGCTGGCGCCGTGGCAGAAGATCGCGCACAGCCTGAGCGCGCTCGTATGGCTGAACGAACCGCCGCGGCCCGATCCCCGTTCCTTGCTCGTCGCCGCAGGCGTGACGGCGGCGATCGCCGCCTTTTGCCAGGTGCCGCGGCTGCGCGAGATCCCAGCCGCTCTGGTCGCCGTCATCTTCGGTTCGACGTTGAGTTCGTTCGTGGCGCACACGCACGGCTACCCTGGACGGATGTCGATCCACTTGATCCCGTTCGCGGTGAGCGCGGCAGTGCTTGCCGCGGTCGAGATGGCGCGCCCGGGCCATGAACCGGCGTCCGCATGAAGCTCGCCGCGTGCTTCGCGGCGTGTGTGGTCATCCTTGGAGTTGTCGCCGCCGTGTCGCCGATCCCGAACCGAGAGACCGATCGCGATGTGTACGAGGCGACGGCGACGCGCGTCGTGGTGCCCGATTGCGGCGACCTCCAGTGCTTTCGTGTCCTGGTGCCCTGGGTCCTCGGCCGACTGCCCGGGCCTTCAATCGTGAAGTGGAAGGGTTATGCGGTGGTCTGCAACGCGGCGACGCTCGTCGCAGTGTTTCTCTGGTGCCTGTCGCTGAACCTCTCCCGTCGCCTGGCGTGGATGGCGGCCGTGGCGTCGACGTTTGGCTTCGGCTCGCTCTACACGTTGCACGATCCGTACACCTCTGATCCGCTGATGTATCTGCTCGGGCCGTTCATCGGCAGCGAGGCGGTGAATGGAAGGGTCGCCGTAGCCGGCGCCGTCGCGACTGCCGGTGTGTTCGCGAAGGAATTCGCCGGCGCGCCGCTCTACATCGTGGCGGTCTGGCATGCCCTGGAGAGGCGATGGAAAGCGGCGCTGCACACGCTGGCTGGAGCCAACGTGGCATTTCTCGCCTGGCTCCTCTTCACGCTGACGCTGATGCTGCGATTCAACTACTCCTACTCGGGCAGCGCCTCCACCGATCTGGGCCATGGCGCCAACCTGGTCGGATGGTTATCGCGGATGAGCCCGCGCGGCGTGATCTCGGCGATGTTCATCGAGTTCGGAGCGCTCTGGCTGCTTGCCCCGATCGGCTTTTTGATCGCGCCGCGCCGCCTGCAGCTGGTGGCGCTGGTCTCACTGCCGGTCGCGGCGCTGTTCGGCTATGTCCAGCAGCCGGATCGGGCGCTGTGGAATTTTCATTTCCTCGTGACGCCGCTCGCGGCGACGGTGCTCGAGCGCGCGCCGATCGCGCTGGCTGGAGCGACCCTGGCGGCGTTCGCGTTTGCCAATCTGCGCGTCGGGGCGCAGCTGCCATTGGCCGTCGTCGGTCGGACGGCGCTCGCCGCGTCGGTGCTGCTTGCGGCCGCCAGCGCGTGGACGGCGTTGCGCGCGGTGCGCTCCTGATGCGTTCGCAACGCCAGCTTATCGCGGGATGCTCGGCTGTCCTGTTCTTGCCGCTCATGTATCCGCTCCTCACGAGCCGCGTGTTCACGAGAGACGACTTCGCGGCGCTGCATCTGCCGTTCCGCTACCTCTATCGTGAGGCGCTCCGCGCGGGCGATTCGTTTCTGTGGACGCCCGCCTACCACTCCGGGTTCTACGTGCACGGCGAGGGTATCGCCGCCATGGCGCACCCGCTGCAGATGCTGTTGTACCGGTTCGTTCCGCTTAGTGTGGCGTTCAACCTCGAAGTGATCGTGCCGTTCGGCGTGATGCTGACGGGCACATCGCTGCTGCTGCGTCGCTTCGGCCTCGGACGGGAAGTCGCTGCGTTTGGCGCGATGGTTTTCACGTTCAGCGGATTCAATCTCTTCAACCTGATGCACATGAATCAGGGCGACATCATGGCGCACCTGCCATGGCTGCTTCTGGCGGCCCATGTGCTCCTCACGTCGCCGCATCACAGATCGCGGGCGCTGGCGTTCGCGGGATTCGCGGTGATCGTCGGCTCGCAACTGCTGATGGGGAATCCGCAGTACGTGTGGCTGACGGGAGTCGCGCTCGCTTACATGGTGGTGTGCCTCTGTTACGCCGGCGCGCCGCTGTCGCGCGTGGCTCTGCTTGCAGGCGCGGGGACGCTCGGCGTCCTGCTCGGCGCGGTACAGCTGCTGCCGACGCTCGATTTCGCCCGCGAGTCGACGCGCATGACCTATTCGCAGCAGGAAGCGCTGTCGTTCTCACTGTCGCCGCTGAACCTCGTGCAATTGTGGTCGCCGTTTGCGTTTCAGTTCCGCATTCACGCGCCGGAGGCGGAAGGCCAGATCGTGCACGAGTTCATCGTGTACAACGGCGCCTTCTGCACACTGGCGCTGACCTGGGTGGCGATGCGTTGGACGCATCAGACCAGGCGCGGTTTGCTGATCGCGCTGCTCGGTCTGGCCGCGATTGCCTTCGTGCTGGCGACGGGACGCTACGGCGGGCTTTACGCGTGGCTCGCGAAGCTGCCCGGGCTGCGCAATCTGCGTGCGCCCTCCCGGCATCTCATCCTGTTCCAGCTCGCGCTGAGCGGAATCGCCGCGGTCGCATTCGAAGATCTGGTCGGGCTCGTGCGCCGCGCCGAGATGATCGACACGCGCCGCCTCTGGCCGCTGGCGATCCCGGTTGCGATCAGCGCGGCGTTCACGCTGCTGGCCGGTGCCTTGTCGCAGTCTGCCTGGGCCACCGGTCACGGGTTGGCGCTCTCCAGTTTGCTGCGGGCGGTTCCATGGTCGATCCTGATCGCTGCCGCCGCAATGCTCCTCGCCATGGCGGCCCGGGGGATGCGCTGGGCGGTCCCCGCGCTCATCGTGCTGGTGGCTCTCGATCAGGGCTTCTGGGGCTACTCGTACATCTATCGATGGGGTCCGATTCGCAGCATCGCCGATCTCGTGGCCGACGCGGACGCGCCGAGCGCAGCCCGGCGCGGAGAGTTGATCGCGCCGCTGATCGAGGGTGGATCCGGAAACGTCGCCGTGCTGCGCGGGCTCCGGTTGACCCCTGGCTATACCGGCCTCGTGCCGGCCACGGTAATCGACCCATCCGACCCTGTCGCTCAACGAATCGCCGGCGTCGGCTGGCGTGAGACGGCAGCCGGTTGGGTCAGCGTGCCCGACACGATGCCCCGCGCGCGTCTCGTCTCTGCGGTTCAGCAAAGCGGGAACATCAAAGCCGACGTCGATCGCATCGACATCGCGAGCGTGGCGCTGGCGGACGCGCCGATCGAGGGCCTTACCGCGTCGGCCGGTGCCGGCGGTCGTGGTCTGGTCCGAGTCGTCGAAGATCGTCCCGGTTCGATCGTGCTGGACACGACAGCGGCCACAAAACAGCTGCTGGTCGTCACCGAGAGATTTCATAGCGGCTGGCGCGCCACGGCGGACGGCGGACCACGTGAGCCGCTGCGCGTCTACGGCGACTATCTCGGATGCGTCGTCGATCCGGGGCAGCACCGGCTGGCGTTCAGCTTCATGCCGGCGAGCATGCGATATGGCCTCCGAGCCAGTCTTGTCGGCGCCGCCTTGACGCTGGCGGTCACCCTTGTCCTGGCGGTCCCGCGGCCGCGCGCGGCGCATCTCGAGCGGCACGACGTGCGGATCTGATCGATACATGGAAAAGGCGCCAGAGAAGCCGGAACGATCGTTCGGCGTTTCCGTCGGAAGCGTGCTCTGCGTGATCGCGGTGCTGCTGGCCTGGCGCGGGCGGCAGACGCGGGCCGAGTGGATTGGTGCGCTGGGCGCCGTGCTGCTCGTACTCGGGCTGGTGCGGCCGTCGCTCCTGAAATGGCCGAGCGCCGCCTGGTGGCGCTTCGCCAAGGCGCTCGGGTACGTGAACGCTCGGATCCTCCTGACCGTGCTGTTCGGCCTCGTCCTGACGCCGCTCGGCCTGCTGTGGCGGATCACTGGAAAGGATCCGCTCGCGCGCAAGCGCGCACACTGGAACGGCTGGACCGCCTACCCTGAGCGCTATCGCAATCGCAAGCACTACGAGCGGATGTACTGATCGGCCATGGAGACCGCCTCGTCACCACGAACCATCCCGCGATCGCGCCGCCTCAAGTTCGCATTGATCGCGGTTCTGCTCGCGATCGTCGGACCGTCGACGGTGCTGCTCGCCGTTGACGTGTATCTGCACCGCAAGTACGAGAAGACGGCCGGGTTCAACGTCTGGGGCTACCGCGGACCAGCAGTGGGATCCAAGAAGGCCGGCGAATATCGAGTCGCGCTGCTCGGCGGGAGCAGCGCGTTCGGCTACGGTGTTGACTGGACCGATTCGATCGCCGCGGTGCTGGAGCGTCGGCTCGCCGGCCGACGCAGCGGCGCCTACAACCGTTTTACGGTCGTGAACCTCGGCTACAACAACGAAGGCGCGTACTCGTTCCGTTTTACGCTTGCGGATTTCCTGTCGCTCAATTACGACGTGGCCTGTCTCTATGAAGGTTACAACGACACCATGGCCGATCCGAGGCGGCCGAACGTCGCGGTCTTTCGGCACGACTCGCCGGTGTTCAGGCTGACCGGTTATCTCCCGATTTTTCCGATCGTGTTCCGGGAAAAAGCCGCGGCGCTGTTGTACGGCAACGTCAACGAGCTCTACAGCTTCGGCGACAAGACCGTGTTCCACAGCGGCCTCGCGAACCGCACGGCGGCCGAATCGTTGCGGATGGCCGCCGAAGTCAGCGAGTCGTTGTCGCGGCAGCTCGATCGCGCGACGGCTGAACCGCCGCGCCAAATCACCGACTTCGCGTCGACCGGGTGCAAGTCACCGTGGCAGGAGTACTGCCGCTCGGTCCTCGTCGCCACCGAGTTCGCGCTCGAGCACGGCAAACAGGTGCTGGTCGTCACCCAGCCGTACGAGCTCGGGAACGTCGGGTTGCGCCATCGCGAGCAGCAGACGGAGATGGCCGCGATGCTGGAGCGACGATTCGGCGGCAACCGGCGGGTCCGGTACCTCAACCTGGGCTCGTCGGTCGATCTCGCAGATCCGGCGTTGTCGTTCGACCACATGCACTTGACCGTTGCGGGCAACGCGCGCCTTGCGGGCGAGCTCGAGCAGCCCGTACTCGAGATGGCCGCGCAGCGGGACACCGCGCGGAATTAGAGCGGAGAAGATTCCATGAGCAAGGGCCGTGTTCTATCCGAGTTCGTGCAGTTCCTGACACAGGAAAAGAAATACTGGCTGGTTCCCATCGTCATCGTCTTCGTACTGTTCGGCCTGCTGATCGTGTTCTCGCAATCGAGCGCCGTCGCGCCGTTCATCTACACCCTGTTCTAGCTGGTGGTCCTTCGACCGATCCTCGTTGGCGCGCTCATCGCGACAGCCGTGCTCGTCGTCTATGCGAGACAGCTGCAGGATGCCCCGGTCTATCTGTCACCGGATGAGGCGATCATCGCCGTGGATGCGCACGCGCTCGCCACGACCGGGCATGACGTAACCGGCGTTGCCCTGCCGCTGTACTTCAAAGTGCAGATGCCGGGCGAGTCGCGTTGGGGCTGGTTCACCCCTGCCATCTTTTACTTCACGGCGCTGTTCCTGAAGCTGGCGCCGCTGTCAGAACGGATCGTGCGGCTGCCAACCGTCTGCGTCGGCGTCGTGAACGTGGTTCTGGTGTATTTCGTGGGGCGGAAGCTCTTCACGAGCGCAAGCTACGCGCTGGCGGCTGCCGCAATGCTGGCGCTGGCCCCGGCGCATTTCATCCTCAGCCGCTACGCACTCGACTACGTGTACCCGTTGCCGTTCATCCTGGCCTGGCTGCTGTGCGTCCTGCTGTTCCTGGAGAACGGGCGCCTCGTGTGGCTGTTCGCCGCGACGATGTGTCTGGGCGTCGGGTTCTACAGCTACATCGCGTCCGTCCTTTTGATGGCCATGTACCTGACGCTCACGGCGATCGTCCTGCTGCTCGTCAAGCAGCCAGGTCGCGCCTACGCGGTTGCCGGGGCCGGATTCGCGCTGCCGCTGATCCCGTTCGCGCTCTGGTTCCTGAAGCATCCGACGGTCCTCTCTGACACCGCCGCGCGCTACAACTTGTACGATGCCAGGCAGCTGACGGCGTTGCAGGGGCTGCGCGAATTCTTCAGCTATCCGAACATCGAGCGTCTCTCTTCCCTCTACTGGACGTATTTCAGCCCGAGCTTTCTGTTCTTTTCCGGCGACGGACAAATCACGTTTTCCACCCGCTCGGTCGGTGTGTTGCTGATGCCGTTGGCACTGCTGCTGCCGCTCGGGTGCTATCAGGTGATCGTCCGCCGGCCGTCGGTGGCGAGCGTGCTGGTATTGATTGGCTTCGTCACGGCGCCTGTGGCCGCCGTCCTCGTGCCGGAGCCGGCCGCCATCAACCGCGCGGTTGCGTTGCTGCCGTTCGCCGCGTTGCTGGCGGCGTTCGGTCTCGAGCTGCTGTGGACGCTGCCTGGTTTTGTTCTCCGCCGTGGCGCCCTCATCGGCGTTGGCGCAGCACTGCTGGCGGTCGGGTTCTCGTACGGAATCGTGCGCCTGGCCGGGCAAGGCCGGATCGGCGGCGTCACGCCGTGGCTGATCGTGGCCGGCGGGGGCGCGTTGGCCTCGTCGCTCGTCACCCGGCCGTGGAGCGGCGCACGGCTCCTGGCGTGCGCGCTGATCACGCTGGTGCCGATCCAGTTTGCGCGCTTCAGCGCCGACTACTTCGGCGACTACCGGCTGCGATCCAATTCGTGGCTCGGCGGAAATCTTCGCGGCGCGCTCGAGCAGATCATCGACCGCGCAGGAGGCGATCGCGACGCGCGCGTTTATTTCGCGACGCTGCAATCCACCGCCGGGCTCATGGACACGCGCAATCGCTGGATGGACGCCTACTGGCGCTTCTACCTCGGCAAGCACAATCGTGAACAGCTCCTCGAACGCAGCGGCCGGCTCGACGCGATCGACGTACGCAGCCTGCCCGCGCACAGCATCGTCCTCGGCAATGACGGCGACCTTCGGATGGCGTCCCTCATGAAAGCCGGCGACCTGAAGCTCGTCGCGAAGATCCCCGAGCTCGATCGCGATCCGTTTTTCCTGATTCTCGAACGTCCGTGAGGATGGTGTGGGGCGTTGTCCTCGTTGCCGCGATCGCCTGGCCGGGGCGAATCGTCGGCGCCCTCAGCGGCGCGCCGTTCGACGTCCCGGCGATCGCGCTCCTGCTTGGCGTGGTATTGCCGGCGCTATGGGTTCTCTACCCGGCGTTCCTGCAGCACCGCCTGGCGCGCGGCATCATCGTCGTGCTGCTGGGGTGGAAGCTTCTCGCATGGATGGTGTTGCCCCAGGGCGGTTGGTGTGGAACGTTCCTGACGAAGTATCCGGACACGATTGGCGGATACCGCCTGGCGCAAGGATGGGACGTCCGGACGTGGGATGGCCGCCGTCCGCACACATGTTCTGCTGTGGTCGCGCGCGGCTACTCGCGGCAGACACAGTTTCCGGCGTGGATCGTCAACATTCCGTTCGGCCAGGATCGCCTCGTCCAGACAGACGAGCCCGAGAGCCTGTTCGTCGAGAACGCGCGGCCGCCAGAAGGGCAGTATGCGTTCCTCGTGAACGGTGCGATGTTCGTCGAGTCTGCCGGGACGATGACGATCGACACCGGATCCGACGTCACGTTGTCGGGCACCGTCGATGCGGCGTCCGTCGCGGGCACGGATGAATCGACGGTGACCTTGCCGATGGATGCCGGTCCGCACGTCGTGAGCCTTCAGCTCGACATGAGGGGACGCGATTGGCGATTCATCCCCCGCTGGAACGGCAGCGACCTCTTCGACACCGTGGCCACGTCGACGGTACCGCTGACGCCGTTTGCCGCGACGATCCAACGCGTGTGCCGATTCATTTCGCCGACGTTGATCCTCGGGCTGCTGGGATGCTGGATCGCCGCGGCCTGGTCGGCACTTCGTCCTGGAGCCGTCGCGATCGTATCGATCGCAGCCGTTGCGACGGCGGCCGCGTGGACGGCAAGCGGCGGGGCCGATTCGAGTGCCGCGCGCTTTGCAGTACTGCTCCTTCTTGCTGTCATCGTTATTCCCGTTCCCCGTGCCCTGCGCACGACGCGTGGCGCGTGGCTGCTGGTTGCGACTCCGTGGCTCGCGCTGCTATCGACGATCGGCTTCAGGAGCATCGGCGGGTTCAGGCTGTACTTGTTCGGTGACGATTCCTTGACCTTCCAGCGGTTTGCGTACCGCATTTTCATGGACGGGTTCTGGCTCGAGGGAGGGCAGCCGACATTCTGGAACCAGCCGCTGTATCGCTGGCTGTGCGGAACGCTGCATGTCATCTTCGGCGACTCCAGCGTTGGCGAACTGCTGCTGGACGGCTTTGGTCTGCTCGTCGGGGCCTTGTTTGCCTATGAGGTCGTCAACCGAACGGCAGGTTTCCGTGCCGGCGTGGCGGCGGCCGTCGCCGTGCTGGTCACGACCGCGTTGGGGCCCAACTGGTATCTTCTCGGGCGGGGCTTGTCGGAGATCGCCGCGTCGATGTGGCTGTACCTCGCCGCGATCATGCTGATGCAGGCACGCGATGGATCGCCGGCGCGCCACGGCATGATTGCCGGAGTGTTCGCGACGCTCGCGTTCTACACGCGCCTGAACCATCTGCCGCTGATTCTCGCGCTGTCTGCGTTGAGCCTCCCCGAAACGACCCTGGCCGGTGCGGCGTTCAAGCTGCAGTCGTGGCGGCAGCTGCCACGGCTGGCAGGACCGTACCTGCTGGTCATCGCTGTGGGCCTTGCCGCATTCACCGCGAGAACCTGGTACTTCACGGGCGTCCTCGATCCGTTCGTCGGGACGACGCGCCTGCACAACGCGACCGGTCTGGGTCTGACCATTCACTCGCTCTGGTCGGCGGAGGCCTGGCGCAGGGCGCTCGAGAGCGTAGCGATGATCGTCACCGTGCAGGACCCGCCGCGCCTCGACGTCCGGTCGCTGTTGGTACTCGCCGGTTTCGCCGGCGCATTGCTGGCACTGGTCGGCGTCCCCGTCGCGCGTCGCCTGCCGCTCGGTGTGGCGGTCATGGCCGTGGCGTCTGTCGCCGGCGGCCTGGTGGCCCGCGGCGTCGCGTACCCGGGCCGCTTCTCGGTCCATGTCATTCCGGTCGCCGTCGCGATTGCCGTGTCGATCGCCGGGCTGGCCATGCGAGGAGCAGCAGTCGATCGCCACACGGCTGAACCGGCGGTGACGCTATGACCCGAATCCTCGGAGTCTCCGCCTACTACCACGATTCAGCGGCCTGTCTGGTCGAGGACGGCTTCATTGTGGCGGCCGCGCAGGAAGAGCGCTTCTCGCGGAAAAAACACGACGCGGGTTTTCCATCGCAGGCGGTCGACTACTGCCTGCGCGAAGCCGGCATCGATATCGGCCAGCTCGATCTGGTCGGGTTCTACGAAAAGCCGCTCGTCAAATTCGATCGGTTGCTCGAGACCTATACCGCCTGCGCGCCGCGCGGTTGGGCCTCCTACCTGATGGCCATGCCGATTTGGCTCAGCGAGAAGCTGTGGCTGTCGGAGGACATTCGTGACCGGCTGCCTGGTTACGAAGGACCGATCCTGTTTGGCGAGCATCACGAGTCGCACGCAGCCTCGGCCTTCTATCCTTCGCCGTTCGAGCAGGCTGCGATCGTGACGATCGACGGCGTGGGCGAGTGGGCGACGTCCTCGATCGGCGTCGGCCGCGGCAACGAGATCGAGATGATCCGGGAACTGCGTTTCCCGCACTCGCTCGGCCTGCTGTATTCCGCGTTCACCTACTTTGCCGGTTTCAGGGTCAATTCGGGCGAATACAAGGTGATGGGGCTGGCGCCGTACGGCGAACCGAAGTACGTGAAGACGATCAAGGATCACCTGCTCGAGGTCCGCGACGACGGCAGTCTGTGGATGAACATGGACTACTTCACGTATCCCCACAGCCTCACGATGACCGGGCGGTCGTTCGAAACGTTGTTCGACGGGCCGGCGCGCGCACCCGAGAGCGAGCTGACCCAGCGCGAAATGGATCTGGCGCGCTCGGTCCAGGACATCACCGAAGAGGTGATGCTCAAAATGACGGCCTTTGCGCATCGCGAAACGGGCATGAGAGATCTCTGTCTCGCCGGAGGCGTCGCGCTCAACTGCGTCGGCAACGGCCGCATCCTGCGCGAAGGGCCGTTCGATCAGATCTGGATCCAGCCTGCGGCCGGCGATGCCGGCGGCGCGCTTGGCGTCGCGATCGGCTTGTGGCATCGATACCTTGAAAAACCGCGCGTGAGCAGCGAAGCCTCCGGACTCTGGGAACGTCCGTCCAGCCAGCGCGGGCCCCGCTCCCGCGCGCCGAAGTACGCCGACGGCATGAGCGGGTCGTTTCTCGGGCCACGCTGCCTGGACGCGGACATCGAACGCTTCCTGGAATTCCACGGCCATGTCGCCCGGCGGCTGGACGCAGCGGCCCTGGCCGAGGAGATTGCGGCGCTGATGGCCGACGGCCACGTGATCGGCCTGGTCCAGGGCCGGATGGAGTTCGGGCCGCGTGCGCTCGGCGGGCGCTCGATCATCGGCGATGCGCGTTCGCCGAAGATGCAGTCGATCATGAACGTCAAGATCAAGTTCCGCGAGTCGTTCCGTCCCTTTGCGCCCGCTGTGCTGCGCGACCGCGTCGGCGACTGGTTCGAACTGGACGGCGACAGCCCGTACATGCTGCTGGTCGCCGGCGTGCACGCGTCGAAGCGGCTGCCGGTGGCGGCGGAGGCGCAGGCGCTCTGGGGGATCGATCGCCTGAACGTGCCGCGTTCGATGGTGCCGGCGGTGACGCACGTCGATTACTCGGCGCGCATCCAGACCGTCCGCCCCGAAACCAACGGGCTTTTTCACGACATCATCGCGGCCTTCTACAGGCGGACGGGCTGTCCGGTGATCGTCAATACCTCTTTCAACGTCCGCGGCGAGCCGATCGTGTGCACGCCCGAGGATGCGTTCCGCTGCTTCATGCGCACCGACATGGACGCGCTGGTGCTCGAGAGCTTCCTGCTCAGAAAATCGGATCAAGCGGCGGCTCCCGCCGACGAGTCGTGGAAGAAGGAGTTCGTGCTCGATTGATGCCAGTGCTCCACGACCGGGCCGTCCGAATTTCACCGGCGGCGTACTGGGAGCTGCTGATGAACCTCACGAAGCGGGAGGTGAAGGGCCGCTACAGCCAGTCCTTCTTCGGAATCGCCTGGGCGATCGCCCAGCCGTTGGCGACGATGGCGGTGTTCACCATCGTGTTCTCGCGGCTGGCAAAGCTGCCGTCGGAAGGCGCTCCGTATCCCATCTTCGCGTTCGCGGCCCTGGTGCCCTGGTTCTTCTTCATGAACTCGGTGTCGACCGGAACCATGAGCCTGATCACCTATCGCAACATCGTGACGAAGACGTATTTTCCTCGCGAGATCGTGCCGCTGGCCCAGGTGTGCTCGCGGCTCATCGACTTCGCCGCGGCGGGCGGGCTGTACGCGCTGCTGATGATGTATTACGGCGTCGGCCTCGGCGTCTGGGCACTGATGTCGCCGCTGTTCTTCCTGCTCCTGGTGTTGTTCACGGTCGGGTTCACGCTCGCGACATCGAGCGTGAACGTGTTCTACCGTGATGTGAACCCGGTCGTGCAGATTGCGCTGCAGTTGTGGCTCTACCTGACGCCGGTCGCCTATCCGCTGGCCACGGTGCCGGCGCGCTTCAAGTGGCTCTTCATGCTCAATCCGCTGAGCGCGATCATCGAGGGGTTTCGCGCGGCGCTGGTGTTCAACCGGCCTCCGGATTTTTCCCTGACGCTGCTCTCGACCGTGCTGATCGCCGGCCTCTTCGCGGCGTCGTTCGCCGCCTTCAAGCGGATGGACAAGTACTTCGCGGACGTCATCTGATGACGCCGATTGCGATACAGCTCGACCACGTGACCAAGCGGTACCGGGCCGGCCGCTCGCGCACGATTGTCGACCTGATCTCCTCGCGTCTCGATCGGTTGCGAGGCCGGACCGACGAGGTCCACAGTGCGTCGCGCGGGCGCGTAGACGCCACGATCCACGCGCTTCGCGACGTCTCGTTCGACGTGACCCAGGGCGCCGGCGTCGGTGTCATCGGCCGGAACGGCGCAGGCAAGACGACGCTGCTCAAGCTGATCTCTCGCGTCACGTGGCCGACGCGAGGCGCGGTCCGCGTGGCCGGGCATGTGGTCTCGCTGATCGAGCTCGGCGCCGGATTTCATCCTGAGCTCACCGGCCGCGAAAACGTCTATCTCGGCGGCGGGCTGTTCGGCCTGACCCGCCGTGAGATCGATCGCCAGTTCGACGCCATCGTCCACTTCGCCGATGTCGAGCGGCTCATCGATACGCCGATGAAACGTTATTCATCCGGCTTGTATGCGCGGCTCGGGTTCGCGGTCGCGATCTACAGCAACCCCGATATCGTGCTGGTCGACGAAGTGTTGTCGGTCGGGGACGCCGCGTTCCGGCGCAGGGCGCTCGAGGCGCTGCGGCGGCTGATCGCCGAAGGCAAGACAGTGCTGTTCATCTCCCACGACATGTGGAACGTGCGCCGGCTGTGCACCGACATCCTCTGGATGGAAGACGGTGCCGTTCGCGCATACGGGCCCGCCGCGGAGATGGCCGAACAGTACATCAACGAAGTGAACCGCGAGGCGCTCGGCAACCAGTCGAACGCGCTCCAGAGCCATCGTGGCGGCACCGGCGAGGTCCGGTACGTATCGGTGGACATCGTCGACGACGCGGGCCACGCCGTGCTGCAGATTGCAACCGGCGACACGCTGCTGGTGCGGGCGTCTTATGAGACGAGCAGTCCGGTGGCGCGTCCGGTGTTTCAGGTTGCCATCATCGACGTCGATACCGGAGTGGTGATTGCGACTGCGTCTTCGAGTGGGGCCGACCTGCCGGCACACCTGGACGGACGTGGCGTCATCGAGTGCCGGTTCGCCGGGCTGCCGCTGCGGCCCCGCCAGTACGTGCTGCGACTGTCGATCACCGATAGTCATCAGCTGGCGTCGTACGACCTGATTACAGCGGGCCCGCGATTTGCCGTCATCTCACGAGGCCGCGGTGTCGACGGCCTGGCGACGAGCGGCGACGACGAAGACGGGCTGGTTACGCTGGACTACGAGTTCGCGCACTACGGCACAGTTGACGTGGCGGCGGCGCGGGCCAATCGATGACGTCCGCTTCTTTCACCGTTCTCGTCTCGGTGCCGCACGGCGGTGCGGCCGGAAATATTCTCAGGACCGGGCTGGTCGACCGGCTGCTGAGCGCGCATCGATCCTGCGAGGTCGTCCTGGTGTCGCCGATGTCCCGGGATCCCGCGTTCGTGCGCGAGTTCGAGAGGCCGCGTGTTCGGTTCGAGGACCTGCCGGCACACCGTCCCGAGGGGCTCGAAGGCCGGCTGATGGCGCTGGTTCAGGCGGCGTATCTCGATTCCGGCGTCACCGAATCGGTTCGCATCCGTCGAGAGGAGGCGATTGCAAAGAAGAGCATCCGCTGGATCCGCGCCAAGCGGCTGCTCGCGTCGATCGTCGCACCGTCGATAGTGAGACCAGCGACGCGATACGACTTCATCGATCGCCTGGTGTCGCACCCGTGGGCCGAGCGCCTGTTCGATCGCGAGCGGCCGGTGCTGCTCGTGACGTCGAGTCCCGGGTTGATTTTTTCGGAGATTCCGCTGCTGCGCACCGCGGTTCGCCGTCGCGTTCGCACGGTCGCGGTCGATCCGAGTTGGGACAACTTCACGAACAAGCTGCTGCCGGTACGGCGCGTCGATCGGCTGATTGTCTGGAACGATCTCATGAAACAGCAGGCGATCGATTTGCACGGCTACCGGACCGGCTCGGTCCGCGTCGCCGGCGCGCCGCACTGGGACCTCTACTTCACGCCGACGCCGGCGACGTCGCGCGACGCGTTCTTCCGTCGCATTGGCGCCGATCCGTCACGCCGGCTGATCACCCTGACGACGACGCCGCGCGAACTGTATCCGCACCATGATCATGTGCTGCGGGTGCTCATCGGCGCCATGCGGAACGGCGCGTGGCGGCAGGACGCGCAGGTCCTGGTCCGTCTTCACCCACGCGACGATCTGGACGCTTACGATCAGTTTCAGCAGGTGCCGGGCGTGATCATCGAGAAGCCCTTCCGCTCGACGGTGAAAGCGGGCGACGGGCTGGCGGTCGACATCACAGCAGAGAGCCAGCAGCATCTGGCGGAAACCATGCGGCATAGCGACGTGGTCGTCAACGTGGCCTCGACCATCGCGATCGAAGCCGCCATCTTCGATACCCCGGTCGTCAATATTGCGTTCGACGGCGAGCGTCCTTCGGAGTGGGCGAAGTCGGCCCGGCGCTACTACCGGTTCACGCACTACGTGAATATCACGAGACACGATGCCGTTCGCGTCGCGGAGTCTCCGGAACAATTGATCGCTTTCATCGGCGCCTATCTCGACGATCCCTCGCTCGACCGTCAAGGACGCCGGCGCGTGGTCGAAGAGCAGTGCCAGTTTCTGGACGGCCGATCGGCAGAGCGGTCGGCGACGTTCGTCTCTGACGAGCTCGACGACGTGTGCGCGGCGTCGCCCTTGCCCGAACCTGCCGTCGGGGCCGCGGCGCGATGATCCGCATGGTCGATCGCCGGCGGATCGGAAGGCGCTGCTGATATGTGCGGCATCGCGGGGTTCGTGTCGCTGACCGGCCGCCAACCGGATCCGGATCGTCTCGGCCGCATGGTCCAGACGATCAGGCACCGTGGCCCCGACGACCGCGGCCTGTTTACGAGCGGGCCGGCCGCTGTCGGCGCCGCGCGCCTCAGCGTCATCGATGTCGCCGGCGGACATCAGCCGATCTCGATAGACGGGGGAGCGGTGACCGTCGCGCAGAACGGCGAAATCTACAACTATGTCGAGCTGCGCGACGAACTGCGGCGCGCAGGCCGCCGGTTCGAGAGCGCCTGCGACACAGAAGTCATCGCGCAGCTCTACGCCGTCCACGGCCTGGCCGCCTTCGAGAAGATGCGCGGCATGTTCGCGATTGCGATCTGGGACGCGTCGGCCGGCCGGCTCGTTCTCGCGCGCGATCGTGCGGGCAAGAAGCCGCTGTACTGGCTCGAGCGGGACGGAGAGCTGCTGTTTGCATCGGAAGCGAAGGCCATTCTCGCGGGAATCGATCGCGCTCCGTCAGTCAACCCTCGGGCGCTGGTCGACTTCTTCACGTTCGGCTACGTCTCCGGCACGGAGGCCGCGTTCGAGGGGATGCGCCGAATCGCCCCCGGCACGGCGCTCATCGTCGACGTGAAAACGGGGCAATCGAAGACCGAAGCGTTCTGGCGCTGGCCCGCGGCCGCGGATACCGACGACATGCCGGAAGCGGAGGCGATCGAACGGCTGCGCGCGGAACTGACCGACGCGGTTCGCATCCGCCTGCGATCCGACGTGCCGCTCGGCGCCTTTCTCAGCGGCGGCATGGACTCCGCCGCGGTCCTCGCGTTGATGACGCGGCAGTCCGAGAGACCCGTGCAGACATTCACGATCGGCTTCGGTGACCCGGCCTACGATGAGATCGAGGAGGCGCGCGCGACGGCGGAGCATTTCGGAGCCGATCATCACGAGCAGATCGTTCAGCCCGACTGCGTTCGGGTGGCAGAGACGCTCGCGTTCCATTACGACGAGCCGTTTGCCGACGCGTCCGCGATTCCGACGTTCCACGTTGCGGAGCTTGCACGCCGGCACGTGACGGTCTGCCTGACCGGTGACGGCGGCGACGAGCTGTTTGCGGGCTATACGCCATACGCCGACGCGCTGGGCCGGGTAGCATCGGCGCCGCTCGACGTTCTTCGCGCCGTGGTTGGCGCCGGCGCCCGTCAGGTGCCGGTTCACGTGCGCGGCAAAGGCCGGCTGTCCACGTTCGCGCTCGGCCCGGAAGCGTGGTTCGTCTGGCGGCGGACCGTGTTCCCCGACTATCTGCTCGAAGCCGTCGTCGAACGCGACCTGCTCGATGCGGCCGGCACGCTGCCTGAACACCTCGCGGTCAGCGCAATCCGCGCCGATTCAGGCACCCTGCTCGCTCGCCTCCAGCAGTGGGACAAGCGGCACTATCTCCCGGATGACATCCTCGTGAAAGTCGATCGGGCCACCATGGCGCACTCGCTCGAGGCGCGCTGTCCGATCCTCGATCATCACGTGATCGAGCTGGCGGCACGTCAGTCGTCCGCTCGGCACGGCGATGCCGGCGCCACGAAGCGTTTGTTCCGTGAAGTCATTCGTCCGTGGGTGCCGGCCGCGGTGCTCGATCGGCCCAAGCGCGGGTTCGGCGTGCCATTGCGGCGCTGGTTCAAGGAACAGATGATCGACTGGGCAGGGGACATCCTTCAGGATCCGCGAACGCGGCAGCGCGGCTGGACGCGGCAACGTGAAGTCGGCGCGCTCATCACCGAGCATCGCGACGGATCGCGCGATCACGCGAAGCGTATCTGGGCGCTGGTATGCCTCGAGCTGTGGGCACGCGCGCATCTCGACCGCGTACCGGCGCCCGACCGCATTCCAGTGGCCGAGTCATGCGCGTGACCATGCTGGTGCGTTGCCTCGCCATGATGCGGGGCGGCGGCGAGACCCGCCATCTCGCGTGGGCGCGCGAGTTGACGGCGCTCGGTGTCGACGTCGACTTCATCACGGGACGGCCGCTCCTGTTCGGCCAGGCACGATACCCGGTCGCCGATTTCCCGGTGACGACCCTCCGATCGCCATACGCGCGCGACTTCGTCTATCGATTCCAGCACCGCCGCGGTTTCGGACGGTTGACGATGCATGCTCTGCACTGCGATGAGGAATGGTTTTGCCGGGCGGCGTGGCGGCACATCGCCGCTTCCGGGCGGCAGCCGGACGTCGTCCATGCACACGCGCTGCACCAGACGGCCCGTTTGCGTTGGCGCGAGACGCCGGTGGTGATCAATCTGCCGGGCGAGCCGAATGCGCGCTACGTCGCCGATCTCCGCCAGGCTGACGCGCTGATCGCCGACGGCTGGGCCGCCGAGCACTTGCCAGCCTCACTCGGCCGTTCGATCGAACGAGTGCAAAAGGGCGTTGACGGCGATCGCTTCGCACCCGACGGACCGAGCGTGCGCGACACCCTCAAGCTGGGCAATCGTCGCGTGGTCCTCGCCGTGGCGCGCCTGGTGCCGATCAAGAACGTGGCGCTGCTGGTGGATGCGGTTGCGCTGGTGCGCGAACGCATTCCCGACGTTCACCTGATCGTGGTCGGAGACGGTCCGGAAGCCTCGGCCCTTCGCCATCAGGTGGCAAGGCTCGAATTGTTCGGCTCCGTGACGTTCGTCGGCTCGATCCCTCAGGCCGAGACGCCGAAGTATTACCGCGCCGCGGACGTGTTCGGCCTCTCTTCGGATTTCGACAACTCGCCGAACGCGGTGCTCGAGGCGATGGCGTGCGGATTGCCGGTGGTGACGACTGACGTCGGTGGTGTGCGTGAGTTTCTGGTCGACCGCGTGGGCGGCGCCATCGTGCCCGCGAAGGACGCCGCCGCGCTCGCCGCCGCGCTGGCGACGTATCTCGTGTCGCCGTCGGCGTCGCGCGAAGCCGGCGCGTTCAATCGCGCGCGCGCGACCACGGAATTCTCATGGCGTGCGAGCGCCCTTCGTCTGCTCGAAGTGTACGAGGGCGTCATCGCCGCGCGAAAAGCAGCATGAAGGTCGCCGTGCGTGACGACGACACCTGCTATTTCACAGCGCCCGACGATTTGGAGCGAGTTTACGGCGACGTCTGGCAGCGGGTTCCAATCTGCCTCGCGACGGTGCCGTTCGCGATCGGTTATCAACGCCCGGGTATTCCATCCGCGCAGTGGCACTCGGCGGAAGCGTTCGCGCTCGAGCGAAACCCGCCGCTGGTCGCCGCCCTGAAGGAGCTCGCGGCAGGGCGCCGGATCACGATCGCGCTCCACGGCTACACGCACCAGGATTTTCCTCAGGGATACGAGTTTCAGGCCGCGCCGGATCCCGAGACGCGGGTGCGAGAAGGCCTCGAGTACCTGAGCGGTACGCTCGGTACCGACATCTCAATTTTCGTTCCGCCGCATAACGCGCTCTCGAAGCCGGCGCTTGCCGCAGTGGCGGCCGCAGGGTTGAACATCCTGGGATCGTTCCTGTCGTTCCGTCCGTCGATGCGCGCATGGGATCTGCGCACTCCCGGCAACTGGTGGCGGGTGGCGCGCTATCGCCGGGCGACGCGCCGCAGCAAGGCGGATCGGATGGTCTATCCACGCCTGCTGCGGTACGCGACGCACGCCGAGTTCGGATGCCACAGCCTGATACCTGGCACGACGCTCGAAGAGCTGGTGGCCGGATTCGAAGAGGCTCGCGGTGTCGGCGGCGACTTTTGCCTCGCCACCCACTATTGGGAAGTGGATCAGGCGATGAAGAGCGTCCTGCTGCGCTTTCTGGACTATGCCGCCCGCCACGCGGACGTCCGCTTCGTTCGCGCGGAAGACCTCTTCGCATGACGACGTCACGTCAATCCGCATCCTCGACGCGCTGGGCCGATCGCGCATCGGCTCTGTACGACGAGGCGTATGCGCGCCGCTACCGCGCCCACGACGAGGAATTCGAGCAGAGCGGGCCTTGCCGCGACTTCGCGGGCTGGCTCGAGCAGGTCTGTCGTTCGCTGCCGGCGCCGATCGATGTGCTCGATCTCGGCTGCGGCACCGGCCGCTATTTCTGGGCGCTGAGCGGCGTGCGCAACCTGGTCGGCATCGACGCGTCGTCAGCCATGCTCGCCGAAGCGCAGGCGCCGTACAACGCCTCGCGTATTACGGCGGCGTCCGTGACGCTGATTCACGACGATCTCTTCAGCCATCGTTTCGAGCCGCGGCAGTTCGACCTGGTCTACTCCATCGGCGTTCTGGCCGAACACGTGCCTTTCGACGAGGACGTCGTATCCGCAGTCGCAACGTGGCTCAAGCCGCGCGGGCGATTCGCGTTTACGACCGTGCATCCGGCTTCGCCGTCGATCCCGCGCACCATGGCGCGGAGGATGGGCGAGTGGCTCGAGCCGGTCGCCCCGGCGGGCGCCGGCCGCCGCCTGCGTGACCGCCTGCTCGCTGGCGGCCTGTACGCCGACGAGCGGCGGGTCCGCGATCTGCTGAGCGCGGCGTTCGATGTGATCGCGATCGAGCGATTCGAGTCTGAGGCGCACCTGCACTGCCTCTGCGTTGCCGGTCGAAAGGCCGCGGCGTGAGCGTCTACTGCGACCGGGCGGTGCTGGTGATAGGCGGCTTCGGTTTCATCGGCGTTCATCTCACGCGCGAACTGGTGCGCCTGGGCGCGCGGGTGACCGTCGCAACCCCGTCGCTGGACCGTCACGGTGAATCAATCGCAGACCCGGCGTTGGCGGGCATCCGTGCACTCGAGGGCGACCTGCGCGACGCGGCGGCGATGCGAGGCGCGGTTGCGGGACAGGAGATCGTGTTCAACCTGGCCGGCCGCTCCGGTGCCGTGCGCAGCATGGAGGATCCCTGGAGCGACCTCGACGTCAACTGCCGCGGGAACCTGGTCCTGCTTGAAGCGCTGCGTGTCGAGAACCCGTCGGCCAAACTGCTGTTCGTCAGTTCGCGACTCGCCTACGGACGTCCGGACGCGCCGCCGGCGGTCACGGGCGTGAGCGAAGGCGATGCGGTCGATCCAACCTGCGTGCACGCCGTGCACAAACTGGCGGTGGAGCAGTACCTCCGGGTGTACGCGAAGTTGTACGGCATGAAGTTTTCGGTAGCGCGGCTCACGAACCCGTACGGGCCGGGCCAGCCCCGTGAGCGGACGGCCTACGGCGTCGTCAATCGGCTGATTCATCTGGCGATGGCAGGCGAAGCGCTGCCGGTCTACGGCGACGGCCGTCAGCTTCGAGACTACATCTTCATCGACGACGCAGTGCAGGCGCTGCTCGCACTCGGATCGGAGCCGGCCTGCGACGGCAGGATGTACAACGTCGGCAGCGGCGTGGGGACGCCGCTCGTCGACATAGCGCGCGCCATCACGTCGATCGTCGGACAGGGCACCGTCGCATTCGTCCCGTGGCCAAAGCTGGTCGCGGCCATCGAAACGGGCGACTTCGTCGCGGACGTGAGCAGGATCGGCCGCGACGCCGGGTGGCAGCCGCGGATATCGCTGACCGAAGGCCTGACAAGGACCGTCGCCTTCTACCGGGCTCACGCCGCGTGACCGCCGAGCGGATTCGTGTCGTCTACATGGCGCATGCGTTCTTCGTCGGCGGCGCCGAAGAAATGGTGCTCAACCTCGTGCGGCGTCTGCCGGAACGCTTCGAGCCGATGGTCTGCTGCATCAATCAAGCGGGCCCGATCGGCGACGAGATTCGCGGGACCGGCGCACCCGTGACGGTGCTCAATCTGTCTCCCGGATTGACGCGTCCCGGAGACATCGGCGGCATCCGGCGTTACCTGCGCGAACGACGGCCGTCAATCGTCCACACGTTTCTGCTCACCGCGAGCCTGTACGGACGGCTTGCCGCGATTCTCGAGCACGTCCCGATCGTGATCGGCACCGAGGTCAACATCTACGAGCGCAAGCGGCGTCACCATGCGCTCGCCGAGCGACTGCTGATGCGCTGGACCGACCGGGTTGTGGTCTCGGCCGAGTCCGTGCGTGACTTCTATATCCGGCAGGTCCATGCGGATCCCGCCAAGGTCGATGTCGTCTACAACGCGGTGGATTTCGATCAGGCGCGGCCGGCTCGAACGCGGGCCGAAGTACGCCGCGAATGCGGTGTGCCTGAGGCGGCATTCGTCGGAGGCATCATCGCGAGGCTTACCGAGCAGAAGGGCCACCGTTTCCTGTTCGAGGCGATGGCCGCCGCGCCTGCCCTGTCGGCGATGCACATGATGGTGATCGGCGGCGGCGATCTGCAGGCGACTCTCGTCCGCCAGGTTGCCGGCCTTGGTCTATCGGATCGTGTTCATTTCCTCGGTCCACGGCGCGACCTCGGCGATCTGCTCGGGGCGATGGACGTCTTCGTGATGCCGTCGCTCTGGGAAGGGCTGCCTTTGTCGCTCGTGCTGGCGATGGGCGCCGGGCTCCCGGTGGTGGCGACCACCGTGGCAGGCATTCCCGAGGTGGTCCAGTCTGGCCGGACCGGACTGCTGGTTGCGCCGGGCGACGTCGCGGCGTTGAGCGCCGCGCTGACCACGATGGCAACCGATCGTGCGGTGAGAGAGCGAATGGGACAGGACGCGCGCGCGCGCGTGCTGCCGCGCTTCAACGTCGACGGCTACGTCCGGGCGATCGTCGACCTCTACGATCGCCTGCTCTCTGTGAATCCCGGCCACGCCAGCGTCATGCAGGCCTGAGCGATGCGGCTCGGTATCGTCTACCACATGCCTTTCTGGCGGGACGCCGATGGAATGTTGCGCGAGGTCGAGGGCTCGTTTGCGCGTTATGTGGACTCGCTCGCACCGTACTTCGATGAGATTGTGCTGTGCGTGCCGGTGCTGACCGCGCCGGGCGGTGAAGGAACCGTCATCCGGTCCGCCAACGTCACGCTGGCGCCCCTGATCAATTTCGACGGCCCCGTGCATTTCTATCCACGACTGCCGCTGCTCGTTCCGCGACTGTTCCGCTTCGCCCGACGCGTCGACCTGCTGCACTGCCGGGTGCCGACTCCCGCGGCGATCTTCGCCTTTCTCTTTGGATCCCTGCTCGGCCGTCCGGCATTTCTTCTCATCGTCGGGGATCTCGCCGCGCTGCGCGACAGCGTGCCCTATCGCGGCATCAAGCGCTGGCTCTGGCGTGCCTACACGGCGTTCGAAGAGCGCAACATGCAGTGGATGGCCGACCGATCGCTGGCGTTCGCGAACGGCGGGGCGCTCGCGCGAAAGCACTCGAGGCGGGATCGTGCGGTGATCGAAACCCGGACGACGACCATCAGCCTGGCCGACCTCGCGACGCGCTCGGACACGTGCGCCGGCGGCCGCATTC
Source organism: Vicinamibacterales bacterium (assembly GCA_035693505.1). Taxonomy (GTDB): domain Bacteria; phylum Acidobacteriota; class Vicinamibacteria; order Vicinamibacterales; family CAVVIG01; genus CAVQFC01. Next base: position 1,514 of record DASSGK010000286.1, on the reverse strand, counting down.
GCCTGGTAACCGTGAGCCGGATCGATCCGCGAAAGGGCCTGACTGTCCTTCCGGATGCGGTCAGCCAGCTTCAGGAGCGCGGCTTCGATGTGATGCTCGACATCATCGGCCCGGCGGTCGGCGCGCCCGGTGAAGCGGAGCATCGCGCGATCGTGGCGCGGGCAGCCGCACTCGGCGTCTCGGACCGGGTGAAGCTGCCTGGAGCCGTGCCGCTCGAGCAGCTCCTTCCGCTCTACCGCACCTACGACCTGTTCGTCCTCCCGACGCTGCCGGGCGAGGGGATTCCTCGTGTGCTGCTCGAAGCGATGACGTCCGGCGTTCCCATCGTGACGACCCGAGTGGCGGGTATTCCCAGTCTGGTGACGCATGAGGTGAACGGCCTGCTCGTGGACGATCCGACACCTGCGGCGATCGCCGCTGCGCTCGCGCGTCTCCTGTCCGACGCCGGCCTGCGGCAGCGGCTGATCGCCAACGGGTACGAGACCGCCCGCGAAAACACGCTCGAAGCGCAGGCCGCACGGATGATGGGCGAGGTATCGAACCGCCTGCACGTGAGGTTGCGGCAGCCGATGACGGCGCCCGCGGGATGAAGGACGTGCGTCCGCGCGTGTGCTTCGTTCTGCCCTCGCTCAATGGCGGCGGCGCGGAGCGGGCGGCGGTTCACATCCTGAACGGGCTCGACGAGACCCGCTGGGATCGGTCGATGTATCTGTTTCTTCGCGAAGGGCCCTACCTGAACGACCTGCAATCCTCGATCGACGTGGTTTCGGGACCCGGAGGATCGAGGCTGAGGCGATGGCTGCATCTACGGCGGTACCTGCGCGGGACCCGGCCGCAGCTCGTCGTGCCGTTCCTGAGCTACTTTTCAGCGCTGAGCGCGTCGCGAGGGGCCGGCATCGACGCGCGCGTCGTGTTCAACCTGCAAACGCCGATGTCTCACTTCCTGACCGATGCGGACTATCCGTGGCGTGGCCGCTGGCATCGCCGCCTGTTTTCATTGGTCACGCGAGCCGCGTATCGCCTGGCCGACGCGATTGTGACCACATCGGCCGGCGTCGCCGACGACCTGGTTACCGTTTTCGGTGTGCCACGTGAGCGGATTCAGATTGTGCACAACCCGGTCGATCTCGACGCTGTCCGATCGATGGCCGACGAACCCCTGGATCCGTCGCACGAAGCCGTCTGGTCGCATCCCGCGATCGTTGCCGCCGGCCGCCTGGCCGATGCCAAAAACTACCCGCTGCTGTTAGACGCTGTTGCCGTGCTTCGCCGCACAGTTCCGGCGCGCCTGTTCATTCTGGGTCAGGGCGAGCGCGAAGCCGGCATGCGCGATCAAATCGAGAGACTCGGCCTGGGCGACGCAGTGGTGCTCTGCGGGTTTCAAAAGAATCCGTGGAAATACATCGCGCGCGCGGACCTGTTCGCGCTGACGTCGCGGTATGAGGGATTCGGCAACGTCCTGATCGAAGCCATGGCGTGCGGCGTACCGGTCGTTGCGACGAGCTCTCCCGGGA
>DASSGK010000285.1:0-2745 GCA_035693505.1 Vicinamibacterales bacterium | reverse complement strand
CTTTTCACTTTCCCAGTCACCGAGCGCGCGCGCGAGCTCGTCGGCCCCTGGCATGCGCGACCCGGCCGCGCGGCTGACGGCGAGCCGATGATCGATGTAGGAGCGCAATTCTTCTTCGCGCAGCGGCTCGAGACGAATGCGGCGCGAGACCCGCTGCTGAAATTGGCGCATCTCCGGACGCGCCAGCAGCGATTCCAGATCCTGCTGCCCCGCCAGGACAATCTGCAGCATCGTGCCGCGCGGCTCGTCCACGTTCGACAGCAGCCGGATTTGTTCCAGCACCTCCGGCTGCAGATGCTGGGCCTCGTCGATGATCACAACCGCGTGCGCATTGAGCGCGGAGAGCGACGAGAGGAAGTCCTCGAGCGCGTGCGCCAGATCGTGGCGGCTGGCCGAGGTCACAACGCTCCTGTCGGCCGAGATGATGCCGAAGTCCTGGAGCATCTGCTTCAGGAGGTCGTCCTGGTTGAGCAGCGGGTTATTGATGACCGACACGAACGTCTTCCGATCGAGCCGTCCGAGCACCGTCCGGCACATCAGCGTCTTGCCGATTCCGATCTCGCCGGTCATGACGATCAGCGGCTCGCGCCGGTGGATCGCATAAGCGAGCTGCTCGAGCGCCGCGGCATGCGACGCGCTCTCGAACAGATAGCGCGGATTCGGCGCCAGGCTGAACGGCGCATCAGTCAGTCCGAAAAACTGTTCGTAACCCACCATCATGCCTGCTGCTCGGTTACCGCGCCGGACCAGTCCGCCGGGTGTGAGGCCACATCATATACAGACTCACGTCATTGCTGATTGCTAATTGCTGATTGCTATTTCCGGATTGCTGATGGCGAATCGTCGATGGTCGACGGTTCGCGATTACAGCGACGCCGTGAAGAGCTCGAACGCGGCCCAGCGGTACGGAGCGGCCGAGGCGCCGCCCGCGGCGATCAAAGCACGCTTCGCGTCTCGAAGCGCACGCCCTGGCGTCTGACCGGCCGCGATGCCGGCGTACAAGCGATCCATCAACTGCGGCGTTGAGGCGTCGTCGATATCCCAGAGGCCGGCGATGACGCGACGGGCACCCGCCTTCATGAACGCCCAGGACAACCCGATCAGCCCGTCGCCCGAGTACGCGTGATCGCCCGCGCTCCGGCAGGCGGATACGGTGACCAGTTCCGCGTGCAGCCGCAGGGCCGCCACATCGCGCGCGTACAGCTTGAACCGATCGTCCGGACCGGACAGGACGACGACCGAGTCGAGTGGACTATCGAGGTTCGTCGTCGCGTGCGCCGTGAAATGGACGTAGGTGAAGGAGTCGGGCTTCGCGGCGGTGTACGCCGCTGGAGACGCGTGCTCGCGCTCGAGTCTCGTGACGGCATCAGGGCCAAAGTGCGCTGCCACGTGCGACATCTCGTCGGTGGCATACGCGAGCGCCGGGAATTCGGGCTCGCGCGCCAGCGCGTTGCCGACCAGCAGCATTCGCGACGCGCCCTTGGCCACCGGGACGGCTTCGGTCGTCAGCGTCGCGAGCGACGGCGCGATCTCCACCTGGACGTCGTCGATCCAGTAATGTCGCTGCGGCGCGTCGACGACGAGGGTTTCGAAGTTGATTTCGTGGAGCGCCCCGTCCGGAACGAGAATGACCCGGGCGTCCTTCGCGATCCATTCGGAAGCCGGCGCCACCAGCATCTGATACAGCTTGGCGCCCGCGGACTGGTTTGCCCCCAGCGGATCCGCCATCGCATCGGCAATCGTCGCTTGATGCTGGCGCACGAGCGTCTCGATCTGCCTGGCGGGAGGCAGGGGCAGGAGCTTCACGCCGCGAGCAGAGAGCACCCAGAGCCACGACTGGTCAGGATCGAGCCAGTACGAAAGCAGGACGGCGCCAGACTCGCGAGCGACACGCTGAAACGCGGACGCGTTGACGCGTCCAGGCCCTGCCGTCCTCTGGCGTTCGGCGAGCAACTGCCCGCGGCTCGAATCGGCGACCTCGAGCGCGCGATCGGTATGCCCTTGCGCGATCAACGCGGACACGTACTCCTGGTAGAACCGAATCAGCCTGGTCAGGTACGCGACCTTGTAGTCCGTCCGCACCAATCCCGCGCGCGTGGTCTCGATGACCGACAGCGCAGCCTCGAATTCGGCGGCCACGCGATCCGGCTGCTTCTGTGAGATTGCCACGTTGGCCAGGTTGAAATGCGTATCCCAGAGCACGGACGGCGGGACGCCGGGCGCCGAGAGGACACGCGTAAATAGCTCGTTCGCCTCGTCGAACCGCTCGCGGCCTTTGGCGATCAGTGCCCTATTCAGAACGTGATACACGGACGGCGCGGGATTGCTGACCATCCAGAGTTTTTCCGCTTCCTGGTTGTGCGCCTCCGCGTCATCCCAGTGGTGAAGATCGATTTCCACGCTGGCCAGGTTGCCGGCAAGGCGGGCGGCTTCGCCGGTAAGGCCTGCTGTCTTTGCTTCGTCAAATCCCCGCTGAAGGTACGGCAGCGCCTGGTCCGGCTCACCACGAAGATAGTAGAGGTTCCCCATTTCGCCGAGAACCTGGACCAGCGATTCCCGCTTGCCACGATGCTCCTGAACGGCAAGCGCCCGCTGTTGGACGATGACCGCTCGATCGAACCGGCCGAGCCGCTGGTAGCACGAGCCGGCATTGCTCAACGACGCCGCATACACAGTCCAATCGCTCAAGTCACGCATCGCCACGACTCGCTCGAAGTAGGGCAACGCCTCATCGAAACGGCTGCG
>DASSGK010000284.1:0-4901 GCA_035693505.1 Vicinamibacterales bacterium | reverse complement strand
GGTTGCGATCGCGCATACCGCCAAGTAAACAGCCAACGGAATGAACAGCGGATTCCGATCGCGCAATCGACGCACGCGTTGTCGCCAGTCGTGCACGTTCGTTGCGTCGGAGCCGGTCTGGGACCACACCTCAGCGACGAGCATGACGACGACGATGCATCGGAGAAGAAGAATCTTGTCGGGATCGAACTGATGACTGGTATGGAGACCGAAATAGAGAGCAACGACGACAATCGCCGCCAGCCATCCTGCTTCGACGACGCGACGGCCGAAAGCGGACGGATGGCTGCGCCTGCTCAGAGTAGTTTGAATGCCGGTTGTATACACCGGGCTCTGCCGTCTCGCAAGAGTTGAATCGCTTGGAGAGTCTCGAGCGAGAGAGCTAGAGGCGCGGCGGCGACGTCACCAGGGGCGAGGAGGCGGTTCTGGACGTGGCTCGAGCTGCCACGGCTTCGCGACCCACGGTTCGTACCACCACGGGTCATACAGCTTCCACCACCACGGCGATTCGCCGAACCGTCGTGGCCCTTGCGGGACCGTCAAGACATCAGACGTCGGCTCGAGCTGCCACGGCTGCGCCACCCACGGTTCGTACCACCACGGGTCATAGAGTCGCCACCACCACGGTGACTCGCCGAACCGTCGTCGCGGTTGCTGGATCGTCGAGACATCAGGGCTCACGCCGAATTCGCTGTCAGGAATTGCGACGAGGACGATCTTCTGTTCGTGCTGCTTCATGATCGCAAGCGCGCGTTCCGGCGAATCCGGTCCTGTCGCGTTGGCGGGTCGCTCGGGAATCTGGACATCGACGACTGCCGCTGCCTGCTGCTTCATCAGCGCGAGCGACTGAGCTGGAGTCGTATTGAGAGGAGCGCCTGAACAGGCAACGACGAGGCCGATGATTGTGCACGTCATGTTCTTGGCCCTCGAACAAGTTCCGCCTGTAGCCGTGCAAGGCGAGTGCCTGGTTCTTAGATATCGAAACGGATGCCTTGCGCGAGCGGCAGCTCGTGTGAGTAGTTCACCGTGTTGGTGGCGCGGCGCATGTACTGTTTCCAGGCATCGCTACCGGACTCGCGGCCGCCGCCGGTCTCTTTTTCGCCCCCGAACGCCCCGCCGATTTCGGCGCCGCTCGTGCCGATGTTGACGTTGACGATGCCGCAATCGGAGCCGCCCGGCGAGCAGAAGAGCTCGGCTTCGCGGACGTCGCTCGTGACGATCGCCGACGACAGGCCCTGTGGTACCCCGTTATGGATCGCAATCGCCTCATCCATCGTCCGATAGCGAAGGACGTACAGAATCGGCGCGAAGGTTTCCTGCTGCACGATCGGGGCGCGATGATCGATCTCGACGATAGCCGGCCGCACATAACAGCCGCCGTCGGGCGCGCCGGCGCTCACGCGCTCGCCTCCGTGCACGATCCCGCCGGACGCCGCAGCCGCCGCGAGCGCGCCGTGCATGGCCTCGGCCGCATGATCGTCGATGAGCGGACCTACGAGGGTGCCGTCCACACGTGGGTCGCCGATCGGCAGTCGACCGTAGACAGCAAGGAGCCGATCGAGCAACGCACCCGCGATGGATTCATGGACGATGAGCCGGCGCAGCGTCGTGCATCGCTGTCCGCACGTGCCGACCGCGGCGAATACGATCGACCGCACCGCGAGATCGAGATCCGCTGACGGCGCGACGACCATCGCGTTGTTGCCGCCGAGTTCGAGCAGCGATCGACCGAGACGCTGCGCGACCGTCGCCGCGACGGCACGGCCCATCGGGATCGAGCCGGTCGCGGAGACGAGCGGCAGGCGCGTCGACGCGGCCATCGCCTGTCCCACGTCGCGCCCGCCGACCACGAGCGACGAGATCCCCGCTGGGACGTCACCGACTTCGGCGATCGTCTGCTGAACGAGCGTCTGACAAGCGATCGCGCACAGCGACGTCTTCTCGGAGGGCTTCCACACGACCGGATCGCCGCACACCCACGCGAGCGCGCCGTTCCACGCCCAGACCGCCACCGGAAAATTGAAGGCGGTAATGACGCCAACCGGACCGAGCGGATGCCACTGCTCTGTGAGCCTGTGACCCGGTCGTTCGCTCGCGATCGTCTTGCCGTACAACTGGCGGCTCAAGCCCACGGCGAAGTCGCAGATGTCGATCATTTCCTGGACTTCGCCGAGTGCTTCCTGCGTGATCTTCCCCGCTTCGAGCGTCACGAGCGCGGCAAGGTCCGCTTTGTGGCGCCGCAGCCGTTCGGCGAATGCGCGGACGAATTGTCCACGAACGGGCGCCGGAACAAGGCGCCAGACGCCAAACGCGTCCGACGCTCGTGCCGCAGCCTCGTCGACCTGTGCGGGAGTCGCGGCGGCGATCGTCGCGAGCGTGGCGCCGTCGATCGGCGAGCGCGACGTCAGCGGCGCGCCACCGCCGTCGATCCACCGGCCGTCGATCGACACCGCGCGCAGCGGCTCGCCGACGCCCAGACGCGACAGATGCTGGCGAATCGACGCGCTCATTGCGACATCGTATCGTCGCCGCGATCGCGGGGCCACTCGTCGTGCAGACGCGCGGACGACGGCGAGTCGTAATACTTCCCGAACCGGTTGGCGATGAACGCGTCGAAATCGACCTGCTCCTGACGGACGAAGCCGCGACGCGGCAGGCACCCGGAGACGAACAAGTCGAGGACCGCGCAGACCGACGCCGCCGTCGTAATCTGAATCGCGCTCCAGTGCTGCCCGCCGATGTCCTGGTGATACACCTTGCGGCCGTCGGTGATCTGCACGAGCTGGCCGTTGCGCGCGCCCACCACCGTGCAGAATGTCACGACGACGTCCTGAAACGTCACCGGGACCGCACGTTCGAGCATGTCCTTGAGTACCTTGCGGCACTCCGCCAGGCGCAGCTCGTTCAGCAGCAACTTCACCGGCTCGCAATGGCCGACGTATCGAATCGTCTTGTAGTTCAGCTCGCGCACGCGCCCGTCGAGCGTCTCGCACAACGTGCCGAGCCCGCCGCTCGTGTTGAACGCCTCATAGCGTACCCCGTCGAGCAGAAACTGTTCGTAGCCTTCGAGCGGCTGCAGTTCCACGATGCGTCCGCCTTGAATCGCATCGCAGGGGTTGCAGTACTCGTTGATGAGACCGTCGGTCGACCACGTGAGGTTGTATTTCAACGCGCCCGTCGGAAAGAGCGGCAGCGCGCCGACGCGCATTTTCACGGCGTCGAGCCCGTCGAACTGCTTCGTGAGGTGCTGCGCGACAATCGAGATGAACCCGGGCGCCAGACCACATTGCGGCATGAAGATTTGGCCGTCCGTTGCGAGCGCGGAGATTTCACGCACACGGCGCGTGGTCGCAACGTCCTCGGTCAGATCGAAATAGCTGACGCCGGCGGCGAGCGCCGCTTCGGCCACGGCCGGATTCAAAAAGTAACTCAATGCCGAGACGACGGCCTGACAGCCGTTGAGCGCGGACGACAGCTGTGGCGGAGACCCGACATCGACCTGACGGACCTCTACGCCCGGCACGCGACTGGCGATTCGCTCGAGCGCGTCACTGCTCACGTCGCCGACCACGACCGCGTAGTCGCCCGAATCGACGAGCAGCCGCGCGATCGCCCGGCCAATTTTGCCCGCTCCCAGAAGCAGCACTCGGTGCATGTCGCAAGGATACGACGGTTACGACCGCCGGTTAATTCAGACCAAACGCCAAAATGCCCGCGACTGCTCCCGCGAGCACCATCACTGCCGGGTTGATGTTCGAACGGAGCACGACGACGAACACCGCAGCGCCGATGAGCACCGTGGTCCACCCCGTCAACGCGCCTTTCGCAAACGTGAGACAGCCGGCGAGGAGCAGTCCGATCGACACCGGCGTGAGGCCGCGCTGCAACGCCACGAACCACGCCCGTCCTTGGAGCTTGGACCACACTCGCCCGACCACCAACGCGAGGAGCGCCGGAGGACCGACGAAGGCGATGAGGACGCTCAGCGCGCCGGGCAATCCCGCGGTGAGCGCGCCGATTGACACAATCATCAGATTCGGCCCGGGAGCCGCCTGTCCCACTCCGTACAAGTAATCGAGCTGCGGCAGCGTCAACCAGCCATGGCCGTCGACCACGAGCTTGCTCAGTTCCGGGTAGATCGCGATGCCGCCGCCGAGCGTCATCAGCGACAGGTACGCGAACACACGAGCGAGCGCAACGAGGTCCTCGATCATACCGACTGCTCTTTCGGTGAGCCGGTAAAGGCGTGCCAGAGAATCGCGAGGACGGCGACGCCAATCAACGCGAGCGGCACGGGCACGTGCAACCGGTTCACGCATACGACTGTGAGCGCGACGAACATCAGATCGGCGACGCACGACAGCGACGCGCGCCCAAGCTTCGCCGTCGTCGCCAGAATCAATCCGACGGCGGCTGGCGCCACGCCCGTGAGCGCCGCCTCGACGAGGGGCCGCTGCCGCTCGACTTGATACATCACGCCAACGAGGTACATCAGCAGGGCGCCCGGCAGGCAGATGCCGGCGATCGCGGCGATGGCTCCAGCAGCGCCGGACAGGCGATCGCCGATGAGCATCGCCAGATTCGCCGCCTTCAGCCCGGGCAGCGTCTGACTGATGGTCAGGAGCTCGATGAACGTCTTGTCGTCCATCCAGCGACGCTTGACGACGATGCTGGTGCGCAGGTGCGCGACAACGCCGCCGCCGAAGCTCGTGGCGCCGATGACAAGGAACGCGACAAAGATTTTGGCGAGGCGTGTGGCCGTGGACTCGTCATTCATGTTTGGCGATCGCATGGCCATTCAGCCGATAGACCAATCCGGTCTTGGTCGTCCCAAGAGATATCCATCCTTCGACGTCGCGCTGCAGTCTGACGAAGAAGTCTTTCACGAGCTTCTCTGTTTT
>DASSGK010000283.1:0-27145 GCA_035693505.1 Vicinamibacterales bacterium | reverse complement strand
CCATGACGACCGGCACGCTGTTCCGGATCGCCTCCATGACCAAACCGGTGACGTCGGTTGGCGTGATGCTGCTCTACGAGCAGGGGAAGCTGAAGCTCGACGATCCGGCCGGCGACTACGTGCCGTCGATCAAAGGCCGGGAAGTCATCGCGACGTTCAACAAGGCCGATGCCAGCTACACGACGCGAGCGGCGGCGAGCCCGGTCACGATTCGCCAGCTGCTGGCGCATACCTCAGGGTTGGCGTATTCGTTCACGAACGAGACGGCCCTCGCGCTTCAGCGAAAAGGGATCGACAACCGCGACATGCCGCTCCTGTTCGATCCCGGCACGCGCTGGAACTATTCGCCGGCCACGGCCACGCTTGGCGCCATCGTGGAGAAGGTTGGCGGCACATCGCTCGAGGATTTCGATCAGGCCGCGATCTTCCGGCCGCTCGAAATGGTCGACACGTCGTATCTTCTCCCCGCCGAGAAGGCACGGCGCCTCGTGACGGTTCATCAGCGGGAGGCCGCGGGTCTGGTCGAGACGCCGAACCCCGCGTCCTATACGCCGGGGATGAGAGGTGACGGCGGTCTCATCTCCACTGCCGGAGACTATTCAAAATTCCTGCAGATGCTGCTGAACGAAGGACGCTGGCACAACACGCGCCTGCTCAGGCCTGAATCGGTCCGGCTCATGACATCCAATCAGATCGGCGAGCTGGTCGTCGAAACCATGCCCGCCGTGCTGCCACGCACGTCGGATGCGTTCCCGTTCGGAGCGGGCAAGGACAAGTTCGGCCTCGGCTTCCAGATCACGACGACCGATGGCGCGTCCGTGCACGAGCGCGCCTCCGGTAGCTACACGTGGGCCGGGATCAACAACACCCATTTCTGGGTCGATCCGAAGAACGGCATCGGCGTCGTGATGATGACGCAGGTGCTGCCGTTTTATAACGCGACGAGCATGGACGTGATGAAGCGGTTCGAGCACCTGATTTACGAGAACCTGTCGGCGAAATAGCGGTTCGGCCTGAAACGGAGGAGTCGGTATGCGCCTTGTCCTCTCGAAGCTCTCGAGCGCGATCGCGTTGGTGGGGCTCTTCGCGGTGCCGGCGGCCTCCGAGGTCGTGCGCATCGACGTCCAGTCGCGCAGCGATCTGGCAGGCGGCCGCAATTTTGGCGCGGCAGGGAGCTACGAGAAGATCGCCGGCAAGATCTTCTTCGCGGTCGATCCATCGTTGCCCGCCAACCGGATCGTGACCGACATTGAGAGGGCTCCGCGCAACGGCGCCGGCAAGGTCGAATTCTCTTCCGACTTTTTCCTGATCAAGCCAAAGAACGTCGCGCGCGGCAACGGCGCGGTCCTGTACGAGGTGTCCAATCGCGGCGGGAAGGGGATGCTGGGATTCTTCAATCACGCGACCGGAAGCGTGGATCCAGCCTCGGACGCCGAACTGGGCGACGGGTTCCTGATGAACCAGGGATTCACGCTCTTGTGGGTGGGCTGGCAGTTCGACACGCCGCAGCGCCCCGGCCTGGTGCGCGTCTATCCGCCGACGGCCTCCGAGAACGGCCGGCCGATTCGCGGCCTCGTCCGCAGCGACTTCGTCGTGACCGAGAAGGAAGTCGATCACTCGCTCGCCGATCGCGATCACGCCGCCTACGCGGTGGTCGATCCGGAGTCGCCCGACAACGTGATGACGGTTCGCGACACGGTTGATGGCGCGCGCCGCATCGTGCCGCGAAACCAGTGGAGGTTCGCGCGAGCCGAAGGCGCCGGAACCGCCGCCGATCCCACGCGCGTGTACATGGCCGCGAAGTTCGAGCCGGGCAAGATCTACGAGGTCGTGTATACGGCCCAGAATCCGCCGCTCGTCGGCCTCGGACCCGCCGCCATCCGTGATGTGATCTCGATGCTGAAGTACTCGTCGGCCGATCCGTGGTCGATTCCCGCCGGCGCCATTCACCGTGCGCTGGCGTTTGGCATCTCGCAGAGCGGCCGCTTCCTGCGCACCTATCTGTACTACGGGTTCAACAAGGACGAGGGCAATCGCAAGGTGTTCGACGGCGTCATCGCGCAGGTTGCCGGCGCCGGACGGGGCAGTTTCAATCACCGTTTCGCGCAACCATCGAGAGATGGCCACCCGTACCTCAATTTCTTCTACCCGACCGACATCTTTCCGTTTACCGACGTCGCACAGCGGGATCCGGAGTCGGGCGTCACCGACGGCCTGCTGACGCACGCCGGCTCGCCGGAATTGCTGCCGAAGATTTTCTACACGAACTCCGAATACGAATATTGGGGCCGCGCCGCTTCGCTCATTCACACCACGGTCGACGGTGCGAGCGACGCACCGCTGATGGACAACGTCAGAATCTATCTCCTGTCCGCGGGACAGCACGGTCCCGGCGCGTTCCCCCCGGTGCAGACGATCGGCCAGCAGCGCAACAATCCACTCGATTACCGCTGGGCGATGAAAGCGCTGCTGGTCGCCATGGATCGCTGGACCGCGAACGGGACCGCTCCGCCGCCGAGCCAGTACCCGCGCATCAGCGACGGAACGCTCGTGCGGCCCGCGCAGCTGAAATTCCCGAAGGTGCCAGGCGTCACGACGTCGACAGCCGTCCACCTCGCGTATCACGCTGACTACGGGCCGAAGTTCGCATCCGACGGCATCGTCACCCTCGAACCGCCGCGCATCGGAACCGCGTTCCCGATCCTCGTGCCGCAAGTGGACGCCGACGGCAACGGCCTCGCGGGCATCCGCATGCCCGAGTTGACCGTGCCGCTTGCCACCTATACTGGATGGAACCTGTTCAACGATCGCTCCGGACCGACCGACGTGCTCTCGAGCATGCAGGGCTCCTACATTCCGCTCGCACGCACCGCCGCCGAACGAAAACGCTCCAGCGACCCGCGCCTGTCGATTGAAGAGCGCTATCACGACAAGGATCAGTACGTCGCCCTCGTCAGCAAGGCGGCCAACACGCTCGTCAGCCAGGGCTTCCTGCTCGCCGACGATGTGCCGGCGGTCGTGCGGAACGCAGCCCGCCACTGGGACTACCTCGCGTCCGCGGCGCCGTCCACGGCCGGCGCCGACAAACGGTGACGGACCTCGAGCGTCCGGCTTCAGGCCGTCATGCCGACTTGTTTCTCGTCAGCTTTCTCATCCTCTTCATGGAGCTGGCGTGCATCCGCTGGTTCGGCAGCACCGTGGTGTATCTCACGTTCTTCACGAACACCGCGCTGCTGGCCGCGTTCCTGGGAATTTCAGTCGGCTGCCTGGCCGCCGCCCATCGCCGCAACCTGATCGAAACAGTCCTGCCGACGCTGCTCGTGGCGATGACGCTGGCGTGCGCGGTGCTGTACGTCTTCACCAAGTTCAGCGACGTGATGATCGACGTCGGCGGACAGGGGTCCCCGCAGCAGGTCTTCTTCGGCACCGAATACCGCGCCCGCGATCTCACGCGATTCGTCGTGCCGCTGGAGGCGGTTGCCGGAGTGTTTTTCATTCTGATCGCGTTGGCGTTCATCGGCCTCGGCCAGGTGATGGGCCGCGCCTTCAGCGCCATCACGAACCGGGTGATGGCCTACACGGTCAACATCGCGGGCAGCCTCGCCGGTATCGCGGGCTTTGCGCTCGTGTGCTACCTCCGCGCTCCGCCGCCGGTCTGGTTCGCGATCACATGCACGCTCGTGCTGTACTTTCTGCCGCGACTGTCGCTGCGCCAGGTCTGCGGACCGATCGCCATCCTGGTGCTGCTCGCGCTCGCCGACACTGCCGTTCCGGTGGCGCAAACCATCTGGTCGCCGTACTACAAGATTGTTTACGAGCCGGCGTCGCGCCTGATCGCGACCAACAACATCGGGCATCAAGTGATCGTCGACATCGATCAGTCCGGCCCGGCGTACTCGCTGCCGCACCTGCTGAACCGGGACTCCGGCGGCGGCGCGTTCGCGGACGTGCTGGTCATCGGGGCCGGCTCAGGCAACGACGTGGCGGCCGCGCTGCGCCAGGGCGTGCAGCACGTGGACGCCGTCGAGATCGATCCGGCTATCAGAGAACTGGGACGCCGCTATCATCCGGACCATCCGTATTCGGATCCACGCGTTACCGTGCACATCGACGATGGGCGGAGCTTCGTGCGGCGAACGGACCGGAAGTACGACCTGGTGATCTACGCGCTCGTCGACTCACTGGTCCTGCACTCGGGTTTCTCGAGCATCCGTCTCGAGAGCTTCCTCTTTACACGCGAGGCGTTTGCGGACATCCGGCGCGTCCTGAAGCCGGACGGCGTGTTCGTCGCCTACAACTACTATCGCCAGCCATGGCTTGTCGGGCGCCTGCAGGCCATGATGAGCGACACGTTTGGGCGGCCGCCGCTGGTGGTGACGCTGCCGTACCAGGCCGAGGTGCGGCCTGATCAGGACTCGGTTCCATTCACGATGGTCCTGAGTGGAGCAGGGATCACGCCGTCGCGGATTCAGCGCACGTTTGCCGGGAATCAGTCGTTCTGGCTGAACGAGCGGACGCCGAAAAACCAGGGCATCAACGGATTCGGGCCGGAGCGACCGAGCGACGATCCCGACTGGCACAGAATCGGTCTGGCCACCGTACGCGGGCGGCCGCGCGATCTCGAGGCAACCGACAACTGGCCTTTCTTCTATCTGCGAGATCGGTTGGTGCCGGCCCTCAACGTGCGCGGAGCCGTCGTGCTCGCGGTTCTCTCGCTCGTCATTCTTCTGCCCTTCGTCCCGGATCGCCGCGTGCGCCCGAACTGGCACATGTTCTTCATGGGCGCCGGCTTCATGCTCATCGAGACGAAGGGCGTCGTGCACCTCGCGCTGTTGTTTGGTTCGACGTGGATCGTGAACTCCATCGTGTTCTTCGCGATTCTCGTGATGATTCTGCTCAGCAACCTCTGGGTGCTCGCGTTCCGGCCCGCGCGCCTCTGGCCGTACTATCTGTTCCTGGCTGCCGCGCTGGCCGCGGCGATCCTCGTGCCGATGAACACGTTCCTCAATCTCCCGGGAACCGCGCGGGTGATCGTCTCGTGCGCGGTCGTGTTCGTGCCGGTCTTCTTCGCCGGCGTGATTTTCGCGACGACGTTTCGCGATGCCGAATCGCCGGATCTTGCGCTCGGCTCGAACGTCGGCGGCGCGATTCTCGGCGGCTTGAGCGAAAACCTGTCGCTGCTGATCGGCTTCAACAACCTCGGCGTGCTGGCGCTGCTGTTCTACGGACTGTCCGCGCTCAGCCTCCGGCGGAAGCCGTGGATATAATCCTGCGATGACCGTGACGCGGGTCAGCCGGCGCAGCGTGATGATGGGCGGGCTCGGCCTCGTCCTGGTGCAGGGCGACGCTGCGTCGAGCCGGCCCCGGGCAGGCGATGTGTTCGTCAAGGCGGGCGATTCCACCAAGACGCCGTTGACGCCGCGCGACGTGGCGATCGGCGCCGCGCAAACGCTGGCGTGGCCGATGGATCCCGCGGACGGAACCGTCCGCAGCGGATCGCGGCTGAATCAGGTGATCCTGCTTCGTTTCGATCCACAGACGTTGAGCGGCGACACACGCGAACGAGCGGCTGACGGTGTGGTGGCCTACTCGTCGATCTGCCCTCACACCGGATGCGACGTCGACGACTGGCAGCCTGCCGAGCGCCTGGTGGGCTGTCAGTGTCATTTCTCGATCTTCGATCCCAAGGACGGCGCCAGGGTCGTCGATGGCCCCGCGCCGCGGCCTTTGCCGGCGCTTCCCCTGACGATCGTCGAAGGTAAGCTTGCGGCCGCGCGTTCGTTCACGGCACCAATCACCTTCGAGAAAGGGTGAGATGAGAGGCACACGATCGCTCGCCGCCGCGGTCATCGTCGTCGGCCTGGGCAGCCTGGCGTCCTCGTCGCCCCCGACGACGCAGCAACCTGCGCCGGCAACGCCGCCCGCAGCCACGCCGGCTGCGCCAATGCCGGCGGTCCTGCGGGACTACAAGCCGGTCACCGCCGAACGACTGAAGAATCCTGATGCGGGCGACTGGCTGATGGTCAGGCGCACGTGGGACGGGTGGGGATACAGTCCGCTCGAGCAAATCACGCCGGCGAACGTCGCGACGCTGCAGCCCGCGTGGGTCGTGTCGACGGGCGTGACCAATGGTCATGAGGCGCCGCCGATCGTCAACAACGGTGTGATGTTCGTTGCGACGCCCGGCAACCAGGTGATCGCGCTCGATGCGAAGAGCGGCGCCGTTCTGTGGCGGTACAAGCGGCCCCTGGCCGAAGACGTCGTGTTGCTGCACGGCACGAGTCGAGGTGTCGCGTTATCAGGGGACAAGGTGTTCTTCGCGGCGGCTGAAGCCGTGCTGGTCGCCCTCGACGCGAGGACAGGACGGGAAGTGTGGACGGCGACTGTCGAAGACAACCGCAAGGGCTACTACATGTCGGTCGCGCCGTTGATCGCCGACGGCAAGGTGATGGTCGGCGCTTCCGGCGGCGAGATGGGCGTGCGCGGCTTCGTCGCGGCGTACGACGTCGAGAGCGGCAAGCCTCTTTGGAGAACCTACACTGTTCCTGCGCCTGGCGAACCGGGGAGCGAGACGTGGCCGAAAGGCGATCAGTGGAAGACCGGCGGCGGTTCGGTTTGGGTCACCGGAGCGTACGATCCGGCGACGAACCTGGCGTTCTGGGGCACCGGCAACGGCGGCCCATGGATGGGCGATCAACGGCCGGGCGACAATCTGTTCACCTCGTCGACGATCGCGCTGGACGCGGCGACCGGCGCGATCAAGGGACACTTTCAGTACGACCCGAACGATTCGTGGGACTGGGACGAAGTGTCGCCGCCCATCCTGGTCGACTACACGCGCGGAGGCAAGACCGTCAAAGGTCTGATCAACGTCGCGCGCGACGGCTATCTCTGGTTTCTCGAGCGCACTGCGGGCGCGATCAACTTCGTCGAGGGGAAGCCGTACGTGAAGCAGAACGTCTTCCGGAGCCTCGATCCGAAGACCGGGCGGCCTGACGTCGATCCGGCGCGGCACCCGGGCACCGGCAAGGAGGTCGAGTTCTGTCCGTCGCACTGGGGCGGGAAGAACTGGCCGCCGATCGCCTTCAGTCCGAAGACGCGGATGATCTACATCCCCGCGAACGAAAACCTGTGCGCGCGAATGGCCGGGCGTCCGGTCACCTACACGGCGGGTCGAGGATTCACCGGCGGCCTCCCGGGGTTATTCGTTGCGCCTGGCGCCGACCACATCGGGGAGGTGCAGGCGTGGAACGTCGACACCGGCGCGCGCGTCTGGACGCATACGTTTCCCACGTCGAGCAACTGGGGACCGACGCTCGCGACGGCCGGCGGCCTCGTGTTCAGCGGCGGCACGCAGGATCGCCTGTTCCGTGCGTTCGATGCGACCACCGGCAAGGTGCTCTGGCAGTTTCCCACCAACTCGGGCATCGTCGGACAGCCATCGTCGTTCATGCTCGACGGCCGCCAGTACATCGCGGTCCAGTCAGGCTGGGGCGTCGATGCGAAGACGATGCAGGGGCGATTGATGCGGCTGGCGCCGGCCGACTATCAAGAGGTGCCCGAGGGGGGAGCGGTCTGGGTGTTCGCGGTCAAATGACGGCGTCGCATTCCTGACATGGCAGGATTGCAGGATTGCAGGATTGCAGGAAGGGAAGGCACATTGACCTTCCCTTTGACCTTTTGCAATCCTGCAATCCTGCAATGTGTCTAAGGAATGGTCGTTGGCCTCGCCGTGAGTGCGTTCGCGCCGAGGCGGAACGCCTCGAGCAGCGCGCGGGTGATCGGTCCAGGCGTGCCTTTGCCAATCTTCCGATCGTCGACCTGCACGATCGGCACGAGCTCCCGCGTCGTGCTCGTGAGAAACGACTCGTCGGCGCCGAGGAGGTCCTCGTCTCTCAGGACGGCCTCACGCACAGGGATGCCGGCCGTGGCGCCGATTTCGAACAGGAATTCCCGCGTAATACCCGGAAGCAGGCCGGCGTCGATCGGGGGCGTGAGCGCGGCGCCGTCCTTCACGATGAACAGATTCGACTGCGTGCACTCGGCGAGCTCGCCCTTGTAGTTGCGCATCACGCCTTCGAACGCGCCGCGTCGAAGCGCCTCCTGCATCGCGAGCGCATTGTTCAGCAGGCTGTTCGACTTGATGAGCGGATTCACCGTCGCCGGATGATTGCGGACGACGCCCACGAGCGAGACCTTCACGCCGCGCTCGAACACGTCCTTCGGCGGGTCGACGTTCGGCTTGACGATCACCACGATGGACGGCGTCGGCGTCGCGGCCGGATCGTAGGTGAGCTCGCCGATGCCCCGGGTGACGAGGATCCGGATGTACGCCTCCCGCTCGGCGCTGCCCAGGCCGGCGGCCTGCATCGTCTCGCGGAAGCGGGCATCGATCTGCGTGTCGGTCAGCGGAATGGAAAGCGCGAGCATTCCGGCGGAGTTGCGCAGGCGCCGCATGTGACGGCCGAACAGAAACGGCTCACCGTTGTACGTCCTCAAGGTTTCGTACACACCCTCGCCGTAAAGGAATCCATGGTCGAAGATGGAGATGACGGCGTGCTCCTGATCGGACACGCGGCCGTTGACGTTTACCGTGGCTGCCATAGGGAGAGAGTACATCAAGGGCACAGAGGAGAACAAAGGATACAAAGGGTGTGATATATCCTCTGTGTCCTTCGTTCCCCTTTGTGTCCTTGACCGAATGCGAGTACTGAACACCGCCCAGATGCGCGAGGCCGATCGCCGAACGATCGATGACATCGGCATCCCGTCGCTCGTGCTGATGGAGAACGCCGGCCGCCAGGCCGTGGCGGCGATGGAAGCAATCCACGGCGACCTGCTCGAGCGACAGGTGGCGGTCCTGTGCGGGCGCGGCAACAACGGCGGCGACGGCTTCGTCGTAGCGCGGACGCTTCTGCAGCGCGGCGTGGATGTGTCGGTGTTTCTCATCGGGCGCGTGTCCGAGGTGCGCGGCGACGCCCGCATCAATCTCGAGATCCTCGGCCGCCTCGGCCTCACCGTCGTCGAAATCGCGGACAGCCAGGCCTGGGAGCTGCACTTCTCGGAAGTCAGCGACTGCACGCTCATCGTCGACGCCATTTTCGGCACCGGCCTCAACGCGCCGATTTCCGGGTTCATCGAGTCGGTGGTCACCGATGTGAACGCCTCGGGCATTCCGGTGGTCGCCATCGATCTGCCGTCGGGCCTGTCGGCCGACTCGCCCGATCCGATCGGGCCGTCGATCGAGGCAGGGCTCACCGTCACGCTCGCCGCGCCGAAGATTCCCCTGGTGCTGCCTCCGGCTGAAACACGCGCGGGTGACATCGTGATCGCCGACATCGGGATTCCCGGCGATGTGCTCGAGAACCTGGACGGCCTGCACCTCGATCTGCTCACCCGGGCGTCGATGCGCGAGCTCATCACGCCGCGCGAGCCCGACAGTCACAAGGGCGACTACGGCCGCGTGCTGATCGTGGCCGGGTCGATGGGAAAGACCGGCGCCGCGCATCTTTCGGCGATCGGCGCGCTGCGATCGGGGGCCGGTCTCGTGACGGTCGCGACGCCGGCGGCGTGTCAGCCGATCGTCGCCGCGATGGGCGCCGAATACATGACGGAGGCCCTTCACGAGACGGCCGACGGCCTCCATCCGGATGGCGTCGACCACGTCATCGAGATGGCGCGCGACGTGCTCGCGCTCGGCCCCGGTCTGGGCACGGCGCCGGGCACGCGAGAGTTCGTCCGCCAGCTCGTCGATCGCGCGACGATGCCGCTGGTGATCGACGCGGACGGGTTGAACGCGTTCGCCGAGAATCCCGATCATCTCAACGGCCGCGAAGGACGGGACGTCATCATCACGCCGCATCCGGGCGAAATGGCGCGGCTGGTCGGCATGTCCACGGACGAAGTGCAGGCGAGCCGCCTCGAGATCGCGCGCAACTTCGCCGTGGCGCATCATGTGTTCGTCGTCCTGAAGGGGCATCGGACGCTCATCGCCACGCCCGACGACAAGGTGTTCATCAATCCCACCGGCAACCCCGGCATGGCGACGGGCGGAACCGGCGACATCCTGACGGGGATGATCGCGGCATGGCTCGCGCAGCTCCTGGACGCCGAGGCGGCATGCCGGCTGGCCGTTTACCTCCACGGCCTGGCCGGCGATCTCGCGGAAGCGGACGAGGGCGAGGTCGCAATGACGTCAGCCGACGTGGCGGGTCATCTCGGCGACGCCATGCTGGAACTCACCGCACGTCGAAAAGTGGTCAACAAGGACGGGGCGGCCAGCTGATCGGGCGCCACACTCGGCAGATGGCTCGAACGGTCACCACACAATCCGAGGACGAGACAGCTGCGGTCGGGCGCGACCTCGCCGCGACTCTCTCTGCCGGCGACGTCCTGCTGTTGTACGGAGACCTGGGAGCGGGGAAGACGGCGTTCGTGCGCGGGCTGGCGGAAGGACTGAACATCCCCCGCGACGAGGTGACCAGTCCGACGTTCACGCTGATCCAGGAATATCGCGGCGGACGCCTTCCGCTTTTCCATGTCGATCTCTATCGCATCGAGGATCCGCGGGAATTCGACGAGCTGGGGCTGGACGAGATCGCTGAAGACGGCGTGCTGGCGATCGAATGGGCGGAGCGTTTTCCCGCTCGGCTAAAGCCTTCGCGCTACGTGTCCGTCCACATTCAGCATGCGGGGGACGCTCAGCGCAGGCTTACCGTTGAAAAGTCAGAAGTCTGGTAGAAGCTAGAAGTACGAGAGCTTCCAACTTCTGACCTCTACTTCTAACTTCTAACCTCTAACTTCTAACTTACTCTGACCGATAGTTCGGCGCTTCCTTCGTGATGGCGACGTCGTGCACGTGGCTCTCGCGGGCGCCGGCCGGGGTGATGCGAATAAGCTTCGCCTCGCGCTGAAGGATGGGGATCGTGCGCGCGCCGCAGTAGCCCATGCCGGCGCGCAGGCCGCCGACGAGCTGATGCACCATCGCGGCGACGCTGCCCTTATGGGCGACGCGTCCTTCGATGCCCTCGGGCACGAGCTTCTCGGTGCCGCCAGGCGCATTCAGATCGAATTCGTCCTGGAAGTAGCGATCGCGGCTGCCGCGGCGCATCGCGCCCATGGAGCCCATACCGCGGTACTCCTTGAAGCTGCGTCCCTGATACAGAATGATCTCGCCGGGGCTTTCGTCGGTGCCGGCAAACAGGTTGCCGATCATCGTCGTGCTCGCGCCGACGGCGATGGCCTTAGTGATGTCGCCGGAGAACCGGATGCCGCCGTCGGCGATCACCGGGATGCCGTGGCTGGCGGCGGCTCTCGCGCACTCCATGACGGCGGTGATCATCGGCACGCCGATGCCGGCGATGATCCGCGTGGTGCAGATCGATCCGGCGCCGATGCCTACCTTCACCGCGTCGACGCCGAGCGCGATGAGCGCTTCGGTTCCTTCAGCGGTCGCGACGTTCCCGGCCACGAGATCGACTTGAGGGAAGCGCCGGCGCAGCGTGCGGACCATGTCGAGGACGTTCTGAGAGTGGCCATGCGCTGTGTCGACGACCAGCACGTCGACGCTGGCCGCGACGAGCGCGTCGGCCCGTTCGATCGTATCCCGCGCGGTACCGATCGCCGCGCCGCAGCGCAACCGGCCGAGCGAGTCCTTCGACGCATTCGGGTACTTGACCGCCTTCTGGATGTCCTTGACGGTAATAAGCCCTTTGAGCCGGTAGTCGCGATCGACGACGAGCAGCTTCTCGACTTTGTGCTGGTGCAGAATCTCGCGCGCGGCATCGAGGGTCGTTCCCACCGGGACCGTGAACAGCGGGTCGCGCGTCATGACATCCGCAATGGCCCGGTTGACGTTCGTCTCGAAGCGCAGATCGCGGTTCGTCAGGATGCCGACGAGGCGGCCTTCCTTGCTGCCGTCCTCGGTGATCGGCACGCCCGAGATGCTGTACTTCTTCATCAGCTCGAGCGCTTCGAAGATCCGGTGAGTGGGGGAGAGCGTGATCGGGTTGACGATCATGCCGCTCTCTGACCGCTTCACCCGGTCGACTTCAGAGGCCTGTTCCTCGATCGACAGGTTCTTGTGGATGACGCCGAGTCCGCCCTGCTGCGCCATCGCAATCGCGAGGCGTGACTCCGTGACCGTGTCCATGGCCGCGCTGACCAGCGGCACGCTCAGCCTGATGTTGCGCGTCAGCTGCGTCGACACGTCCACGGCCGTCGGCACGCAGTCGCTGTCGGAATGCTGCGGCACGAGCAGGACGTCGTCGAATGTCAGAGCAGTGGCGAGACCGGACTCGATGGAGAGGAGTGAAGGTGCTTCCGTGGTTTTCACGCGGCTGCCCCGTGACACTTTTTGTATTTTTTTCCGCTGCCGCACGGGCAGGGATCGTTTCGGCCGACTTTCGGCTCGTCGCGGCGGACGGTCTTGACCGCCGCATCGTCGCCGCCGACGCGTGCCGGCTGCTTGTCGTGCGCCGGGCCGAAGGGGCTGGATTGCTGCTCGGCCTGCTGCGCCCGCGGCGCGCCGTTCAGCAGCGATTTCGACTCCGCTGACGGATCGTTGAGAATCAGCGGGGCGCGGCGCGGCGCGGGGCGCCGCGGGACCGGTATCGCCGCCTCGTCGTTGAGCACCGGCCGCAGCCACCACAGATAGCGCACGATCTCTTCGTCGACGCGATCCTTCATCGCCTGGAAGAGCTCGAAGCTTTCCTTCTTGTACTCGATCAGCGGATCGCGCTGACCGTAGCCGCGCAGGCCGATGCCCTCCTTCAGGTGGTCCAGGCTGTAGAGGTGATCCTTCCACTGGCTGTCCACGATCTGGAGCATGATGTCGCGCTCGACGCGCTCGAGCACTTCGCGGCCGACGAGCTTTTCCTTCTCGTCGTACGACTTGAGGATGCGCTCCCACACGAGATCGCGGATCTCGTCCGACGTGCGCTCGGCGAAGTCGAGATCGCCGGTGTCGATCGCGAAGATGCGGCTGACTTCGAGCTTCAGCGCTTCCAGGTCCCACTGCTCGAAGTCGGCCTGCTTCGCCGCGTAGGTTTCCACGAGCGAATCGAGGATGTCCTCGGCGAGATCCATCAGATACTCGCGCGTGCCGAACGTCGTCTCCTGGCCGTCCTCGTCCTGGAACCGGATCTTGCCCTCGAGGATCTGCCTCCGCAGCGCGTAGATGTTCTCGCGCTGCTTGTTCATCACGTCGTCGTACTCGAGGAGATGTTTGCGGACGGAGAAGTTCTGCCCTTCGACCTGCTTCTGCGCGCGCTCGATGGCCCGGGTGACCATGCCGTGCTCGATCGGCACGCCCTCTTCCATGCCGAGCTTCTGCATCAGGCCGGAAATGCGATCCGACCCGAAAATGCGCATCAGGTCGTCTTCGAGCGAGAGGTAGAAGCGCGAAGCGCCCGGATCGCCCTGGCGGCCGGCGCGGCCGCGCAGCTGATTGTCGATGCGCCGCGCCTCGTGGCGCTCGGTCGCCACGATGTGCAGGCCCTCCAGCGCGATCACCTCGTCATGCTCGGCGTCGCACTGCTTCTTGAAGTGCTCGTAGATGCGCTGGTATTCCGCCTTCGGGACGCGGTAGAAGGCGTCGAGATGATAGAAGTACGCGAACTGCTCGTCCTCGATGAAGCGCTCTTCGCCCTTCGGCAGCCGCTCGGCGATCTGCTCAGCGAGGCACTGCTGGCGCGCCATGAATTCCGCGGTCCCGCCCAGGAGAATGTCGGTGCCGCGGCCGGCCATGTTCGTCGCGATGGTCACGGAGCCTTTTCGGCCCGCCTGCGCCACGAACTCGGCTTCCTGCGCGTGGTACTTCGCGTTGAGCACGACGTGCTTGTCGGCGCCGCCGCCCGTGGTGGTGCCGCGCTTCAGGCCGCGGCGATCGAGCATGGCGGAGAGCTTTTCCGACTTCTCAATCGACACGGTGCCGACGAGAACGGGCCGCCCTTTCTCGTGTTCGGCCAGGATCTCGGTGACGATCGCGTCCCACTTCTCCTTCTCGGTGCGGTACACGAGATCGGGATTCTCGAGGCGCCGCAGCGGGCGGTTGGCCGGGATGACGACCACGTCGAGCTTGTAGATCTTGCCGAACTCCTCGGCTTCGGTGTCGGCCGTGCCGGTCATGCCGGCGAGCTTCTTGTACTTGCGGAAGTAGTTCTGGAAGGTGACGGTCGCGAGCGTCTGGTTCTCGCGCTCGATCTTGACCTTCTCCTTCGCCTCGACGGCCTGGTGCAGGCCATCGCTCCAGCGGCGTCCCGGCATCAGGCGGCCGGTGAACTCGTCGACGATGATGACCTCGCCGTCCTTCACCATGTAATCGACGTCGCGATGGAACAACGCGTGCGCGCGCAGCGCCTGATTGATGTGGTGCAGGTGCGGCATGTTGGCGGGATCGTAGAGGCCGCCCGGCTCGAGCTCGTCCTTGAGCAGCTCCTCGGCCTTCGCCATGCCGCTTTCCGTCAGCGTGACGGTCTTGTGCTTCTCGTCCTTGATGTAGTCGCCGGTCGCCTCCAGCGCCTCGCGATCCTCGGCTTTCGTGTCGCCCTGCGTGACCGCGCCCATCTTCAGCTTCGGGATGATGCGGTCGACCTTGTAGTACTTGTCGGTCGACTCCTCAGCCGGCCCCGAGATGATGAGCGGCGTCCGCGCTTCGTCGATGAGGATGCTGTCGACCTCGTCCACGATGGCGAAGTGATGCCCGCGCTGCACGTAGTGCGCGAGCTCGAACTTCATGTTGTCGCGGAGGTAGTCGAAGCCGAACTCGTTGTTCGTGCCGTAGGTGATGTCGGCGGCGTAGGCGACCTGGCGTTCCTGATCGTTGAGGTCGTGCTGGATGACGCCGACGGTCATCCCGAGGAAGCGGTAGATCTTGCCCATCCACTCCGAGTCGCGGCGGGCGAGGTAGTCGTTGACCGTGACGACGTGGACGCCTTTGCCTTCGAGGGCGTTCAGATAGGCCGGCAGCGTCGCGACGAGCGTCTTGCCCTCGCCGGTCTTCATCTCGGCAATCTTGCCCTTGTGCAGGACGGCGCCACCGATGAGCTGAACGTCGAAGTGCCGCATGCTCAGCACACGGCGGCCGGCCTCGCGGACGACCGCAAAGGCCTCCGGCAGCAGATCGTCGAGCGTTTCGCCGTTGCCGAGACGCTGACGGAATTCAGCGGTCTTGGCGCGCAGCTGGGCGTCGGATAGCGCCTGAATCTCGGGCTCGAGCGCGTTCACCTCGGCCACGATCGGGCGCAGGCGTTTCAGTTCACGGTCGTTTTGAGTGCCGACGACTTTGGCGAGTAAGGTATCGAGCATCTACAACTTGGGATGACGCAGAAAAGATATCCCCTGATTGTAGCAGACGCTCAGGACGGCGTCAGCGGTTCAGCCCGCGTCAGTGCGTGACGGCGGGCTGCGTGAGGAGCTGGAGCGGGTTGATCAGTTTTCCGTTGGCCAGAATCTCGTAATGGACATGCGCCCCGGTGGCGCGTCCGGTCGATCCCACATACCCGATGACGGCGCCGCGCTTCACGCTCTGGCCGGCCTTCACCGCGAAGGCGCTCAGATGGCCGTATCGCGTCATCAGATCGAAGCCGTGCTTCAGCACGACCAGGTTGCCGTAGTCGCCGCTGTAGGACGCCGACTCGACGACGCCGTCGGCGGTCGCGAAGACCGGCTGTCCCTTGTCGGTGGAAATGTCCAGGCCCTGGTGATAGCCCGGCTCGCCCGTAAACGGATCGCTTCGGCCGCCGAAGGTGCCTGTCAGCCAGCCGTGCGCCGGCCAGATGGACGGCGTCGACGCGGCGAGCGCTTCCCGCCGTTCCACGTCGCGCCGCACGTACCGCAGGCGGCTCTCGAGGCCCTGAAGGAGATTGCGCAGCACGCCAAACGTGTCTTCGGGCGAGGAGAGGACCGCGGTCGCCATTTCCGTCATCGCGGCGGTGGGCGGAACGTTGGTGCCTCCGGCGGCGCGAGTCTTCACGATAGCGGGCAGCTTGGCGATCGCTTTCGCCTGCGCGGGATCCAGCGTGGCGCGGGCGCCGAGGTCGTCGATCACACTTTCGAGGGATTGAATCTGCGCCGTCAGCTCGCCGGTCGCCGCGCGATAGCTGCCGTTTTCAACAGACAGGGACGAATTGGCCGATTTCAACTGCTCGATGTCCGCGCGGGAGCTCCACTTCGCGCCGAGGCCGATGAGCACCGGCAACGCCATGACGCCGATGACGGAGGCCACCGTCAGCCGCAGATTGACCGTCAGCTGGCGCACCACGCCGCTGGAGCGGTCCGCAATCAACACCGTATACCGTCGTCCGCGCATAGCCTCCCGGGGCGCGGTCAGCAGGCGGAAGGCCCCGAATGACCGCTATTCCTTGCTCGTAAAGGGGATGGACGCGACAACTTCACGCGCGCCCGAAGTTCGGAACTGTATCACACGGGTAACGTCGGCCCAAAGCGTGAAGTCTCGATAGAGAACATAAGGCGAAAATGAATCGCCGCGCTTCGCGCTAATATTCGCGGACACATTTCTTTACGAACGAGGGACATGACCTTGAGAGCACGTATTGCTGCGTCGGTGGCGGCGCTCCTGGCAGCCGCATCGGTTTCCCTGCTGGGCGCTCAAGAGATCACCACCAAGGATCTCCTGGACGGGCTCGCGAACCCGTCGCGATGGTTGACCTATTCAGGCGACTACACCGGGCGTCGCTTCAGCCCGCTGACGCAAATCACGCCCGCGAACGCCGGGCAGCTGGCCGCGCAGTGGACGTTTCAGACCGGGGTCGTCAACAAGTTCGAGGCGACGCCGGTCGTCATCGACGGCGTGATGTACGTGACCGGTCCTCTCAACCATGCGTGGGCCATCGACGCCCGCAGCGGACGACAGATCTGGCATTACCAGCGTCAGCTGCCGCAGGGACTCAAAGTGTGCTGCGGGATGGTGAACCGCGGGTTTGCCGTCTACGGCGATCGGTTGTTCATGGGCACCCTGGATGCGCATTTCGTCGCGCTCGAGATGAAGACCGGCAAGGTGATCTACGACATCGAGATGGCGCCCGCCAAGGACGGATTCGCGGCCACCGGCGCGCCCCTCGTCGTCAACGGCAAGGTCATCGCCGGCATCGCCGGCGGCGAGTTCGCGAATCGCGGATTCCTGGACGCCTACAATCCCGCGACCGGCGAGCGCCTGTGGCGCTTCTACACGATCCCCGCGACTGGAGAGCCCGGCAGCGATTCGTGGAAGGGGGAAGTCTGGCAGCGCGGCGGTGGTCCCACCTGGCTGACCGGCACCTACGATCCGCAACTCAATCTCCTGTACTGGGGCGTTGGCAATCCCAACCCGGACTGGGACGGCGAAAGCCGTCCGGGAGACAACCTCTACACGGGCTCTCTGGTCGCGCTCGATCCGGACACGGGAAAGCTCAAGTGGCACTTTCAGTACACGCCGCACGACACGCACGACTGGGACGCGAACGAAGTGCCGGTGCTCGCCGACATCACGGTCAACGGCCGCGCACGCAAAGTCGTCATGATGGCGAACCGCAACGGCTTCTTCTACGTGAACGATCGCGTGACCGGCGAGTTCATCCGCGCGCGACCGTTCGTCCACACGACCTGGTCGAACGAGATCGGACGGGACGGGCGGCCGGTGCTGAATCAGGGTCAGGAGCCGACTGAAGCCGGCACCGTGACGTGTCCAGGCCTCTATGGCGGCACGAACTTCATGTCGCCGTCGTTCGACATGGGCCGTGGTTTGTTTTTCGTGACGGCGCGCGAGACGTGCATGCGGTATATCCGCCGGCCCGCCGCGGCAACGCCGCCCGCGGTCGGCACGCTCACGCTTGGCGGCAATGCCGCGCTCGTGTCCGAGCCGGTGAAATCCTCGGGCGCGCTGCGCGCGATCGATCCGGCGACCGGCATCAGCAAGTGGGAGATTCCCTACGAGGATGCCGGATGGGCGGGCGTTCTCGCGACAGCGGGCGGCGTCGTGTTCAGCGCCGATCACGAGGGGATCTTTTTCGTGGCCGATTCGATGACCGGCAAGAAGCTGTACTCATATCAGACCGGTGCCGCGATCTACGCGCCGCCCACCAGCTACCAGGTCGATGGCCGCCAGTACGTCGTCATGCCGTCGGGCTCCACGCTGACGGCTTTTGCGTTGCCGAAATGAACGTTCGACCTTCTCAGGAGGTCTGATGCGGGTGCGAGCTTTTGTCTGCGCGGCCGTCGCGGCCGGCCTTGCCGTGGTTTCGACTCGTCAGACTCTCGCCGTCGGGCGGCCCGGTGTCACTCCGGTCCCGTGTCCGACGCAGGAATGGCAGGTGGGCGATCCAAAGTTCGACGCCCTTCCCGGCGCCAAGGCGTTCTTCGGGCCATACGACGGCGGCATCTACAGGATTGAGATCCCGGATAACTGGAACGGAGAGCTCGCGCTGTACGCGCACGGCTTCGTCTCCAACGGCGGCGCGCAGGGATCGGCGCTTCGCGTCGGCAACTCGCCGATCCGCGAGCACCTGATCACGTCCGGTTACGCATGGGCGGCCTCCAGCTACCGCTGCAACGGCTATGTGCCGGGGCAGGGATTGGTCGACACGATGGCGCTCACCGACCTGTTCACGAAGTTCAACAGCGGACGCGCGCCGCAGCGTGTGTTTCTCACCGGCACGTCGATGGGCGGGCACGTGACGCTGCTGGGGATGCACGAGTTCCCCACGACGTTTGCCGGCGGTCTCGCGATGTGTCCGGCGGGTCCGGAGTTGTTCGATTTCTTCGCCGCGACGGCCGGCGCCGCCGAAGTAATCACGGGCGTGCAGGCCAAACTCGAGACGATGCAGGCTGACGTGGCGAAGATGAACGAGCTGCTCGGCAAGCCGCCCGACTACACGGACAAAGGGCGACAGCTGGCGAGCGTGGAGATTCAGATCAGCGGAGGCCCGCGTCCATTCGCGATGGAAGGACTCGCCGCCGGTGGCCGCTTCGCCGGCAACATCAACCCCGCGGCGCTCGCGGGCAGCACGACGCCGGCGAACCGTGCCGTCATGACGACGCAAATCAAGTATGCGATCGACGAGACGCTCGGCTTGACGGCCGATGCGCTCAATAAAGGCGCGAGGCGCAAGGCGCTGGACGCCGAGATCCGCAACCCGATGGGCCCGTACGACGAGCTCGTGCCCTTCGATGGAAAACTCGAACGTCCCACGCTGACCATGCACGGCACCGGAGATTTGTTCGTGCCGATCTTTCTCGAGCAAACGTTGAAGCGCGCCGTCGTGGCGTCAGGGAAGGAGTCGCTGCTCACGCAGCGCGTCTACCGAATCGCGGGGCATTGCGGGTTCAGCCAGGCCGAGATGATCAAGGCGTTCGACGATCTCACGGCATGGGTACACAAAGGAACCAAACCGGCCGGAGACGAAGTCATGGGCGATTTGAGCAAGGCCGGCATGACGTTCACCGATCCGCTGCGGCCGAACGATCCCGGCGGCATTCGCGTGACCGCTGCCTCCAGACAGTAACGCGCTCGACCGGCGGTAGGGACCCGGCGCGGCCGGTTTTCAGTTTGTCATCCGGAATTGGAGCGCCTCCGCCAGGTGGTCGGCCGACACCCGATCCTCGCCATCGAGGTCGGCGATGGTTCGCGCCACCTTCCGCACGCGGTCGAACCCTCGCGCACTGAGGGAGAGGCGCGCGATCGCCGCCTTCAAGAGGCGGAGGGCCTTTTTGTCGGCCTGGCAGTAGCGCGCGAGGAGCGCCGGCGTCAATTCCGCGTTCGTGAAGATGCCGTCGCGGGCGTGACGCTGAACCTGGCGGCTGCGCGCGTTGACCACCCGGCGCCGCACATCCGCGGTTGATTCGCCGCCCGCATCGCCGCTCAGCGCCTCGAGCGGCAAGGCCGGTACATCGACGGTCAAGTCCAGGCGATCGCGGAGCGGGCCCGACAGACGATCGCGATAGCGGGCCATCAACGGCGGCGCGCACCGGCACTCGCGAGAGGGATCGCCGGCGAATCCGCACGGACACGGATTCATTGCGCCGACGAGCATGAAGCGCGCGGGAAACACCGCGGTGCGTGCCGCTCGCGCGATCGCCACGCGTCCTTCCTCGAGTGGCTGACGCAGGACCTCGAGGACATGGCGGCTGAACTCGAGCATCTCGTCGAGAAAGAGCACGCCGTTGTGCGCGAGGCTGACTTCTCCGGGACGAGGCTGCGATCCGCCGCCGATCAGCGCAGCGTTCGAGATCGTGTGGTGCGGCGCGCGAAATGGACGATCGGTGATGAGTCCTGCTCCCGCGGGGAGCAGCCCGGCAACCGAGTGGATGGCGGTCACGTCGAGCGCTTCCTCGAATGACAGCTCCGGCAGGATGCCCGAGACTCGCCGCGCCATCATCGTCTTGCCGGCGCCGGGAGGTCCGACGAGCAGCAGGTTGTGGCCGCCAGCCGCCGCGATCTCCAGCGCCCGCCTTGCCATCAGCTGACCGCGAACATCCGCCAGATCCGGCGCGACAGCCTCGGATCGACCGGCCGCCGAGGCGATCTGTAGACGCGATCGATCAGCCGCGCGGTTCGTCATCAGTGCGCCAGACGTGAAGCCAATCGGATCGTTCAAAGCGCGCACGGCTTCGGGCAGATTCGACACGGCGACGACCTCGAGGCCGGTTACGATCGCGGCCTCGCTCGCGTTGCCGGTTGGGAGAAGAATGCCGCGCAGGCCTTCGCGGCGAGCGGCGGCCGCGATCGGCAGCACGCCCCGGGTCGCGTTGATCGATCCGTCGAGCGACAGCTCTCCGAGCAGCACCATGTCGGCAATCAGCCTGCGCTCCACCACGCCTGACGCGGCGAGGATGCCGAGCGCAATCGGCAGATCGAACGACGCGCCGGCTTTGCGCACGTCGGCCGGCGCGAGATTGACCGTGACGCGATGCGGTGGAAACTCGAAGCCCGAATTGCGGATGGCGCTGCGCACGCGGTCGGGACTCTCGCGGACGCTCGCGTCGGGCAGCCCTACCATCGTGAAAGACGGAAAGCCGAATCCGACGTCGACTTCGACATGGACCGCGCACGAGTCGACCCCGAAGAGCGTCGCGCTCCGCAGGCTGGCGAGCATGAACACGTGTGGATGCAAGTCGAGCCCCGCCGGGACAGGGGGCGCGTATCAACAGGTTAGAACCGTTTTCGACCAAGCGGAGTGCAGTTCGTGCACCGTTCAGTCCAGCGCGGGTGGCGATTTCTGCTGCGGACGCCTGGTTCTCAGCGTACCGCGACGTTCACGGAACGATGCTCGCCCGGCGCCAGGCTGATCTTCGTCGCGCCCGCGATGAGCGGTTCGAAGAACGCGGGGCCGAGCTGCGGCTGCGGGTCCTCGGGGTTCGGCGGACGATCGACGGCGGCGACGTAGAAGTCGCCCGGTGGAAGGCCGTGGAACTGGGCGGGCTTTTGCGCCGACATCGGCGCGACGGCGACGAACCGCGAGCGCTCGTACCACCGTTCGCGATCGGTGGAGAAGACGACCACACGCGCAAGGGCACCAATCCGCGCCAGGTTCGCCGCGCTCGCGACCACATCGAGCTGCGTGATCTTGTCCGTCACGACCACTTCGACGTCGTGCAGCGATTGTTCGGCCGTGCCGAACATGAACGGCGTGTCGCCGGCGTCGATCCCGTTGACGCGGATCGTTTTCAGACCCCACCCTTCTGGCGCGTGCGTCAGCTCGAGTCGACGCAATCCGCTGATGCCAGAGATCTCGAACGTCCCGTCACTGTGGATCTCCGCCCGCGCCGGCAGCGTGCCGACGAGCGATGCGAGATCTGGATCAGCGGGGACCGGGGTGATGTGAAAGTCTGGATCGTCCGGAGGATCGGCGCCCTCGAAGGTGAGATGGCCTTCGATGGTCGAGCCTCTCGAGAGCAATACGTTGAGTCCCGGAACGTCGGAGCTTTCGACGGTAACGAATTGCAGGGCGAACTCACCCTCAGTCGACACCGCTGAGCGAGCGCTTGCGGCCTGGAGGGTGTATTCGCCGGGAGGAAGTCGATCGAACTCGAAGCGGCCATCCTCGCTGGTTTTGACCGACTGCGACGCCGTTGCCAGTGCACCCGATCGGTAGCTTTCCGACAGCGCGATCGCGCCATGAAAAGGCGCGTTGTCCGCCGTTCGCGCGAGGCCCGCGATTCGAAACACGCGTGCTCGCGACAAGGCGAAGTCCATCGCCAACGCCTGCTGACCCTGAGCGACGTCGAGCTGTTGGGCCTCGATCGGGACCGGCGTGCCGGGAAAGTACGTATGGGCGTACCCCAGCGGGTCAGCCTTCGGGGAGCGTGTTTCGGTCCCTGGAACGAGGGCGCTGACGACATAGCGGCCTGGTGGAAGATCAAACAGCCGATAGCGTCCCTGATCGTCCGTGCGGCTGATCGTCGTGCCCTGCACGGGGGCGAGTTGACGTCGTCCTCTCGCCACCACAACCCGCTCGACATAGACGACGGCCGCTTCGAGCGGGTCGCCGTACTCATCCAGAATGCGCCCACCGATCGCCGCGCTGCGCCCGAGCGTCATGTCAATCGAATCGGCCGTTTCGCCCGCCCGGAGCGTCACCGGAGCCGGAGGATCGAAGGGATGTTCCTGTCCGTAGACGACGCGCTCGTTACCCAACGTCGAGGCGCTCAGCAGGTAGGCGCCGGGTCGAAGGTTCCCGAACCGATAACGTCCCTCGTCGTCGGTCATGGTCGCGTACGGAGAAAAGAGATCGTCGCCCGATGACAACTGCACGCGGCCGCGACGCAGCGGGAGTCCGTCGGCCCGCAGGACCCTCCCGCGAATCGAGGCCGTTGCGTCAGGACCGGCGGGAGGCGGCGGTGACGCCGGACGCAGCGCATCAAAAGCCGGAAGAGCAAACGCGATATCGATGCCCGGCACTTCCGCTCCGGGGCTGATGGTCACGCGACGCGCGCGTGCCGGGGTGTCCGCCGGGCCGTAAAAGGTTCGGAAGACGAGCCGCTCCGGGGAGAGTGGAACGGACGAAGTCGCGGTTACGAGGCGTCCCGGCGCGGTGGCGATCACGTAGTCACCTGCTGGAAGGCCGAACACGCGGTACTCGCCGAGATCGTTGGTCTCGGCGACCGCCACGCGCTCGAAGCTGCTCGCGCCATCCGGACCGCGACGCATCCGCTGAGCGGCGACGTTCATCAGGGGCATCGGTGCACCCAGATCGTCGAACACCCGGCCGGTGATTGCAGCGCCGCGCGTCAAACGGATTTCGACGCCGTCTTCGGCGGTCGCAGACGCACCGACGAAGCCTGTCTTCGCAACGGACAAGTGGTGACGAGCTGAAGAAGAACCAAGAGCGAATCGGCCTTCCGCATCCGTCGCCGCGCCAGCCGCATCGGGATTGTCGTCGTCGCGGACTCGTGCGTTCCTGACGGGTTGACCGGTTTCTTCGGCGACGACCGTGCCGTGGATGACTGCGGCGGAGGGGGATTGAGCGACGACGCTCAGTGACGCGGCGGCAAGAAGCGCAAGAAGTACCGGGACGCGCGCCATCGGTTCACACTTTGAACCGACCCGCGCCCTAGACGGTAGGGAAGGCGAACGTCAGTTCGCGAGTCGATACACGGTCAGACGCTGGCCGGCGGCGAGACGTTCGCTCGCGAGCCGAGGATTCCAGGTTTTGATCGACGCAACCGTCGTCTGGTACAGCCGCGCGATCGAAACGAGCGTGTCGCCCTTCTTGACGGCGTAGCTGGCCTTGACCCGGTTCGACGTCGCCGCTGCCTGCGCCAGTTGACCCGCTTCACCCACGGTCGATCGCGCTTCCGTCGCCGGCGCGCTGCCGTCGGTTTGAGCCGCCATCAACACAGTGGCTTCGTGCGGCACCATGAGCTTCTGACCCACGGAGACGCGCGCGGCCGCCGGGAGATAGTTGGCTTCCGCCAGGTCAGCCTTGTTCACGTGCAGCTTCCTGGCGATGAGCGGGAGCGTGTCGCCGCGCTTGACGGTGTAGTACTTGAGCGAGGCGAGATCCACTGACGGCGCGTCCGTCAGTCGTGCGGACACCGCGTCGGCCTTCCCGGCCGGAACTTTCAACTCGTAGTTCGTGTCGCGGACGGGCGTCGTCCAACGGCGAAGCTCTGGGTTCAGGGCCTGAATCTCGTCGATGGACGAGTCGGTCCATTCAGCGATCCGGCGGAGATCCACGGGCCGGGGCAGCGTCACTTTCTCGAAGGTCGCCGGCTCCTCGGCCTCGAAGTCGAAGCCGTACTGCGACGGGTTTCTGGCGATGACGATCGCCGCAAGAATCATCGGGACGTATTCGCGGGTCTCGCGCGGGAGAATCTTCGACTTCTCAGCCAGCGTCCAGAAGTTGTCGACCCGCGCGGTCTTCAGCGCGCGCTGCATGCGGCCGGGACCGCCGTTATAGGACGCGAGCGCCAGATGCCAGTCGCCGCCGAAAATCTTGCTCAGCGTGTGGAGATACTTGGCAGCGGCGACTGTTGCCTTTTCCGGGTCGGACCGCTCGTCGATGTACCAGTCACGCCGTAAGCCGTTTTCGAGGCCCGTTCCCGACATGAACTGCCAGACGCCCTTCGCGTTGGTCCGCGAAAGCGCGTTGGGCTTGAAGGCGCTCTCCACGAGCGGCACGTACGCCAGGTCGAGGGGTAGTCCCTCGGCGCGGAAGACGTTCTGAATCATCGGCAGGTACTTGCTGCCGCGCTTCATGCCTTCTTCGATGAAATCGTGGAGCCGTCCCTGGAACAGGCTGATGTACGACAGCACGCGCTGGTTCAACGGAATCGGGATGTCGTGGGTGCCGACCAAAAGATCAGACTGAACGGCGTCTTTTAGATTGGGGTCCGAAGGGGCCGTCAGGGTTGCCGACTGCGCCAGCAACTCGTCGATGGACGCCGGCTCGTATTTCTTCTCGGTAAAACCGTCTCCCGCGGCGAGCGCGCGGACCTCGTAGGCGCTGATGCGGTCCACGAGGCGATCGAAATGTTCGCGGATTCGGGGCTCGGTCCTCGCGCCGTACGGCGATTCGAGCAACACGTCAATCGCGCGGTTGAATTCCTGTTTGGCCGCCTCGACGTGGCCTTGTTCGAGCTCCCGCTGTCCGGCCTTGAAGGCGCGATCCGAAGAATCGATGAGCGTCAGAACGGGATCTTCGATGGGAACCGCGGGTGCCGGAGGAGGCGTCTTGACTGAAGGGGTCGCTGCGGCCGGGGGCGTCGGTCTGACCTGAGTGCCCTGAGTTTTCAGGCTCGAACTACATGCGGTGACTGCCGGAAGTAACGCGACGAAGGCAAATCGCCGCCAGTCAGTTCTGAGCATAATCTGGGCGCTCCGCGACGACGACCGGGGACCAAATGGCCTGGGCGATCGTGTCGTAAGTCGCCCCCACGGTGGGGGCTCCGTGTTTTCGCACAGGGCAGACAATCGCCGCCCCGCTTCTATGGCCGAGTCAGTCTAGCAAACGACCATATGCTGGTCAACAATAAGTCCAGTCGGCTCAGCAATTGGGTGCAGAATCGTTAACCGCGCCAGGGGGCGACGGTGAATACGCGGTTCGCGTCGCCGAGATCACGCGCCGACGGCGTCACGATCGCGCGCTCCGAAACTACCAGTTTCCGCCCTGTCTTGATCGCCAGCCTGACGTCCTCTTCGCAGACGAAATCCATCGGGGTCAGACCTGGGTCTGACCCAGGTCTGACCCCAGGCTCATTTTTGCCAGGGAAAATCGCGTCAGGGTCAGACCTGGGTCTGACCTGGGTCTGACCTGGGTCTGACCTGAATCCACGCGAGCCGAGGAAGTCGTCGATTCGGCGGGACAGGATTTCGGCGCTGATGCCGGCCGACGCGGGTGTTTTGACAGCGGCGCTCGGCAGGCGAGGTTGATCGACCTTGGACGCACCTGCCGGCCGTTCCCACCGGCTGACGGTCGGCGTCAGCTCGTACGCGACTCGTTTGATGTTCAGCAGGTGACGAGGCGAGATGTTGTCCGACGTAATGTTGCCGCCGTACCCGCCGCAACCAAGCGTCATCGCCGGATCGAGACCGGTCGACAAGCCGACCGATCCGTGGGTCGTGGGCGAGTTGACGACGATGCGGAAGGCCGGTTTGTGCAGTCCGAACTCCAGGATGATCTGGTCGTTCTGCGAGTGGACCGACATCGTGTGTCCCATGCCGCCGTATCGGAGGATCTGTTTGCAGCGCTCGCACCCCTCCCGCCAGTCCTTCACGACGTAGTACGCCAGCACCGGACACAGTTTTTCGATGGACAGCGGGTAGTCGCGCCCCACGCCTGCCAGCGGCGCGACGAGAATCCGCGTCTCCGACGGAACGGTGATGCCGCACTTGCCGGCGATGTAGACCGCCGACTTGCCGACGAGGGCGGGGTTGGGGAGACGTTGAGGCGTGACGAGCACACGCGCCACCGCATCCATTTCGGCGACGTTCATGAAGTACGCGCCCTGTGCCTGGAACTCGCGCTTCACCTCTTCGTTGATGACCTCTTCGACGACGGCGGCGTTTTCCGTTGAGCACAGCACGCCGTTGTCGAACGTCTTGCCCGTGATGATGTCGTGGACGGCCTTCTTCACGTTCGCCGACCGCTCGATGAACGCCGGCGCATTCCCCGGACCGACGCCGTAGGCGGGCTTCCCGGCGCTATACGCCGCACGAACCAGGCCCATGCCGCCCGTCGCCAAGATTACGGCGACGTCGCGCTGCTTCATCAGTTCCTGCGTCCCCTCGATCGTCACCGTCGTCATCCAGTTGATGGATCCTGACGGAGCGCCGGCCCTGCGGGCCGCCTCCTCCATGACCTCAGCGACGCGCGTGATGCACTTGACGGCCGACGGATGCGGGCTGAGCACAATCGTGCAGCGCGCCTTGAGGGCGATGAGAATCTTGTAAATCGCGGTCGACGTCGGGTTCGTCGAGGGGACGATGGCCGCGACGACGCCAAACGGCTCGGCGATTTCGATGACGCGGCGATCCTCGTAACGTGCGATCACGCCGACCGTCTTCATCGGCCGGATGAATTCGTACACCTTCTGCGACGAGAAGAGATTCTTCTGAATCTTGTCTTCGACCACACCGTAGCCGGTCTCCTCCACGGCGAGGCGGGCGAAGGCTTCGGCCGCGGGGGTAGCCGCCGCGGCCATCGCGTCG
>DASSGK010000282.1:0-17069 GCA_035693505.1 Vicinamibacterales bacterium | reverse complement strand
GGCCCGAGCGGCGCCCGCCTGGCCGGCACTGGCTGGCGAGACGCCCGCCGCCAGCGCTCCAACTCCCGCTGCCGTCTCGAGAAAGCGGCGCCGGTTTACATGGGTCATGTCGATCTCCTCGGGCAGACTTTACTACCGCTTGACGGTTACGATGGGGACAATGGAACTGACGGCTCCCGGCGTCGATCGAGCGGCGGCGTTTCTCGAGCGGATCACGCGTCTCGACACGCGGTACCGCGCCGGCGACATCCGCGCGCACGTGCCCGAACAACTTCGCGATGGCGACCAGAATCTCGAAGCGCTGGTCGCGCGGCTCTTTCCCGACTCTCACCGCGCGCTGGACGGCGCGGCCAGCAGCCTGTTCTTCTCGCTGCCGGTGGCCTTCGATCCGGGCGAATCGGTCGGCCCGTATCTCGCCGTCATCGATCGTGACGAAGCTGGCGAGCCGTACCGGTTCCTCGACATGGGCGCGCTCATCGCCACGCACGCCTTCGGCGAGAACGACCCCGCCGTCGTCAGGGCCGTGCTCGATTCGCTGCCGTTCGTGGTCGAGCGCTACGCGCATTCGGAATACCAGACCGTGCTGTCGCTCCGGCTCAAGGCGGAGCTGAATCGCATCGCCCCGGTCGGGACGCCTCGCCACTTCGTCGTCAATACGGGCGCTGAAGCGGTCGAGAATGCGATCAAGGCCGTGCTGATGAACCGGGTGATGACCTCCTCGGATGGCGATGGCGGGTTCATCGTCTCGTTCGAAGGGGCGTTTCACGGCCGCACGCTGGGCGCGCTCGCCGTGACGCATCGCAAGAAAGCCCGGCTCGGCTTTCCCACGTTTGACTGGCCTCACATCCCGTTTCCGGTCGACGATGCGCGTTCGCCGAAGGAGACGGCACGCCGGGAAGAGCGCAGCCTGAAGCAGCTGTGGGATCTGCTCGTGTCCGGCCGGATCCCGAATGCCGAGAAGAACAAGGACACCTACCGGCGTGAAATCGATGCGCTGGACGATTTTCTTTCGCGGCCCGGCCAGGATCTGAACGCGTTCGTTTCCGCTCAGCGTGCGACCCTGACACCCGACGTCGTGCGCCGCTCGAAACGCGTCGCCGCCGTGCTCGTCGAGCCGATTCAGGGCGAAGGCGGCGTGCGCATGGCGAGCGCGAATTTCATGCGAAAACTCCGGTTGCTCACGCGCGTCTACGACGTGCCGCTCGTCTTCGACGAGGTGCAGACCGGCTGGGGCATGACCGGCCGCCTGTGGGCGCACGAGCTGTTCGACTTGCCGTGTCCGCCCGACGTCGTGACGTGGGCCAAGAAGGCGCAGAACGGAATCCTCTTCGTCAGCGAAGCGCTGGCCACGTTCTTCCAGGAGGAGAAGAAGTTCAACACCACGTGGGAAGGCGACTCCGGGGGAATGGTGCGGCTCCTCGCCCTGCTCGATCACCTGGATCTCGAGCAGGTCCGGCGGACCGGGGATCTGGCGCGCCACGGCCTGGACGCAATCGCGCGCGAGCACCGGGAGATCGTGAAGAGCGTCCGCGGCGCGGGGGTGATGCTGGCGTTCGACGTCGTGCGTGCCGACCTCCGGGAAGCGCTGCTCGATCGCGCGTTCCGCCGCGGCCTCATCCTTCTCCCGGCAGGCGAGCGCGCGGTTCGCTTCTATCCGCGGTACGACATGTCGGCGTCCGCGATCGACGATGCGCTGTCGATCCTGCGAGCGGCGCTCCAGGATTTCGCCGGCGGGTCCAGCCCCGCGGCCCTCTCGCGCCAAAGCGCCGAAGGCGGGACGGCGGTCGCGCCGAAGATCCGCGTCGGCTCCCTGGACATCCCGCTCGAGACGATCGACACGCTCATCCTCACATCCGCCGAGTTCGAGGCGAACAAGCAGCAGATCCTGGCCGTCGAGCAGGATCGCTACGGCGCCGGCCCGTATCCCTCCGACGTGCTCCGTGTGGACGGGCGTCCGCTGGTGCAGTTTGCGCTCGCGACGCTCGAAGCGACGATGGCCAACCCGCACGCCATCGGCGTCGCCCTGCGCGACCGTGTGTCAGGCCGCATCATCGGCTATGCGCTCGGCAGCGCGCTGGAAAACCACGACGAGGAAGGCGTGGGCGCCGACCCGCACTACGGCGACAACAACACCTTCTTCCTACAGGCGCTGGCGACGCAGCCTGCCGTGCGCAACACCGCCGAACTGGAGCATCGCCTGCTGGAGTCGATCCGCGAGCGGGCGGTGGCCGACGGCTTCGCGTTCCTCTCGACGCTGATCGAGGATCGCGTGCGCCTGGAGGGTCCGCCGTGGCTGACCGGCGCCGCGGTACTGGATCGG
Source organism: Vicinamibacterales bacterium (assembly GCA_035693505.1). Lineage (GTDB taxonomy): Bacteria > Acidobacteriota > Vicinamibacteria > Vicinamibacterales > CAVVIG01 > CAVQFC01. Next base: position 14,749 of record DASSGK010000282.1, on the reverse strand, counting down.
ATCGAGAACTACCTGCGGACGGGGATCGACTTCGTCTACCTCCAGGCGCCGATCGCTCCCGAGTCATCGAGCGCCGATCGACCGGCGCCGCCGCAGTGACGCTGGATTCCTCTCATGTACGTCAGATGCAGCGACGAGAGCGGCGTGCAAAATTGTGAATGGAATCTCGGTTGTGTCGTATGGTTGTGTCATCCCGCGTGAACCGTGGAGCTTTTACATCGCCAAAGCGGACAGCCGACGATGGGCAGTCGAGCTCCTCGCCATTTTTTCGAATATTTTCGACACAATCGTGTGGGAGTGGGGGTTGCACGCAACACGTCCGGAGGCTCCCCATAATGGCGACAGAGGACCGCGGTTTCGCGAGCATGGACAGCAACAGGCAGCGCGAGATCGCCAGCAAGGGCGGTCGGGCCGCGCACAAGAAAGGCGCCGCCCACCAGTGGACACGCGAGGAAGCGCAGGCAGCCGGCCGCAAAGGCGGTCTGGCCCGCCATCGAAAGAGCCAGGCCATGGCGCAGGCGCGGGAAGAGCAGGCGCCGGCGACAGTCGCGGCGCAGCACGAGAACGAACTACCGCCGATCGTTTCTTCTCCGCTCGGCGACGATCAGACTCCGACGGCTTCAGCGCCTTCCGACGATACGCCTCGCTCGCACAACTGACGCGAAGCCGCGTCCAGGCCGTGCTCTGTCACGATGTGCAGGCCTGGAACCAATTAATCTAACAGCCGTATCGCGCGCCCATCTTCGGGCACCAGCCACGCCGGTCGGCGTTCGGCCGTAGCGAGTTCCCGCGCGACCCCAATCGCCTCAGCCTCGCTGTCGAACGATCCCTGGCTCTCGGTGCCGAGCCACACCGTCCAGCGATCGCCGAGAGGCGCGCCGCCGAGGGCGTCGACCATGGCGACCTGGTAGACCATCACGTCGCGTCGCGGATCCGGCGTCATGCGTGCCAGAACGCGAACGCGACCGCGCCCATCAGGCAGACCAGCGACGCCGCGGTGTTCCACCGCAGCGCTTCGCCCATGTACCAGTACGCGAACCCCGTGAAGACGACGAGGGTGATCGATTCCTGAATGATTTTCAGCTGGTAGACGGTGAACTGCCCATAACCGATGCGGTTGGCCGGCACCTGGAAGCAGTACTCGCCGAGCGCAATCAACCAGCTGACGAGAATGACGGCGACGAGCGGCGCCGAGCGATGCTTGAGGTGACCATACCAGGCGAAGGTCATGAAGACATTCGAGACGAGCAGCAAGACGACAGTGAGCATCCTCAGAGTCTAAGGCCAGCTAAGCGCTCTCGGCACGGAGTGACCGGGTGCACAATGGTGCTCGTATGGCCATTCCGAACAGCTTCGACATCCTCCATGCGGTGATCGAAGCGACGCTCGACGCCATTTTCGTGAAGGACCTCGAAGGACGCTACGTCCTCGTGAACGAAGCGTTCTGCCGCTTCATCGGGAAGACGCACGAGGAGATCGTCGGCAGGAACGACTACGAGTTGTACTCGGAGGCGGATGCGCGGGCGTTCATCGACGCGGATCGCCAGGTGCTCGCATCCGGCCGGCCGCAGGTGTTCGACGGCGTCGCGACGGGGCGTGATGGCCAGCCTCAGACCTATCTCGTGTCCAAGGGCGTCTATCGCGACAAGGACGGCCGGAACCTCGGCGTGTTCGGCATCTCGCACGACATCACCGAGCTGCGCGAGGCGCACGAGAACCTGGAACGGACGCAGGAAGCCTTGTTCCGCTCTCAGAAGATGGAAGCCGTTGGACAGCTGACCGGCGGCCTCGCGCACGATTTCAACAACATCCTGGCGATCATCCTCGGCAACGTCGAGCTGCTGAAAAGGTATCTGCCCAAGGATCCGTACACCGACGAAATCGTCGAAGCGGTGCACCGCGCGACGCTGCACGGCAAGGATCTCACGTCGCACCTGCTGGCGTTCTCACGCCGCCGCCTCTTGAACCCGCAGGCGGTGGACATCAACATGGCCGTTGCCGAAATCGTGCGGCTTCTCGGACGAACGCTCGGCGCGACGATTCAGGTGACGACGTCGACCAGCACGGACGCGGGGATGGCGTACGCGGATCCGGCGGCGCTGGAGGCGGCCCTGCTGAACATCGCGCTCAACGCACGAGACGCGATGCCTGATGGAGGCACGCTCGCCATTCATACGTCGACGATGAAGGTCACCGAGCCGCGGCAGACCGAAGACGATCTGGAGCCGGGGCTTTACGTGCGCATCGCGCTCGAGGACAGCGGTTCCGGCATGCCGCCGGAAGTGCTCGCGCGCGTGTTCGAGCCGTTCTTCACGACCAAGTCAGGCGGCCGCGGGACGGGTCTCGGGCTGAGCATGGTGTACGGCTTCGCGAAGCAATCGAACGGCGCGGTGAAGGTGACGTCGACCGCCGGTGTCGGCACGACGGTCAGCCTGTTTCTGCCGCTCGCCGGGAGCGAACAGCAGGCGACTGCTTCCGCCGCGGCCCCCGTGATCCTCGCCAACGTTCCGCGCACGATTCTCGTCGTCGAGGACGAGCCCGACGTGAGGTCGAGCCTGCGGCGTCAGCTTGTCAGCCTCGGTCATCGCGTGCTGGTCGCCGAAGCGGCGACCGAGGCGCTGCTGCTGCTTCAGGGACCGGCGTCACCGGACGTGCTGCTGACGGATGTCGTGCTCGGGGGCGAGATGAACGGGATCGATCTGGCGCAGGCCGCACGCGAGCTGCGCCCCGGCCTGCCGCTGATTTTCATGTCGGGTTATACGACCGTCCCCGAGGCGCAGCAGCGGATCCGCGATTCGGGCGCGCCGCTGCTGGCGAAGCCGTTCACCACGCCGCAGCTCGTGCGGGCGGTGAATACGGTGTGCGCGTCGCTGAAATAGACGCTCGGCTAAAGCCTTCGCGCTCCAGCGAACTCGCTCGGCTGAAGCCTTCGCGCTACAAGTGAACTCGAACGCCACGCACGCCAATGTAGCGCGAAGGCTTTAGCCGAGCGTCGGGTTACTGCTGCTTCCCGGTCTTCGCGGCGTCTTCTGCTTCCTTCTGTCGCGCGCCGCGCAGCATGCCGCCGAGCGAGTAGTTGCCTTCGTGGCACGCGTACTCGTAGAGCTTCTCGTCGGTCACGCGCCACGGATACTCACCGGTCCACGAGCGATCCCACGTGCTGGGATCTTCGACGGTGAAGCGATAGAGCACGGTCCTGGGATCCACGCGCGTGAAGCGCTCGACCACGTGCAGCTGTTCCCCCGATCCGTTGAACCGTGTCTTGTTCGTGAAGTTGGTCGTGTCGACGACCAGCGTGTCGCCCTCCCAGTGGCCGATCGAGTCGCCGTTCCAGCGTTTGATCGACTCCGGCAGGTGCTGCGCGTTCATGCGGACCACGCGCGCGTCGTGCACCATTTCGTTCAGGATGAGGACGGTGTCCTTCGTCTGCACGATCTGCTTGAGGTTGTTGTAGAAGTAGTTGGGCAGCGAGGGCGGTCCTGACGTCGATCCGAACCCGAGCAGGCAGCGCTCCGCCAGCGGGCGCAGCTCCGGTCCGTCGAACGCTCCGGGAGGTCCGGATGCCGCCGACTCGCTCGCGTCCGGTGCGACCGCGCCGCCGGCCGTGAACGCCGCGTTGCGCTTGCGCGCGTCGGGTTTCATCGGCGGGACGTGTCCATCCGGCGGATCCATGACGAGCGAGCTCCGCTTCTGTCCATCGACCGTGATCAGCTGTGTGCCGCCCGCGAGCCAGAAGTTGTTGTAGCCGCCGACCACGCCGCCGCCGGCGCGCTCCAGGAACTCCAGGTACGATTTGCCGCCGGTCGTTTCACCGCCGACCGGAGGCGCCTTGCGATCGCCGTCGAGGGGCGCGTCGTTCTTCTGCTGGCGCGCCGCCTCGTACTGCTCCAGCGCCGCGGCCTCTTCCTTCGTCATCGTGAGGCTCTTCACGCCGGCGGGCCGTTCCACCGGAGTCATCGTGGCGACGTCGTAGGTTCCCTGGAGATCCGGGTGGCCGTCCGCGGTGCGCTTGATCGTCGACACCCTGGCCGGAGCGGCAGGAGCGGCGGCGGTCGGCGCAGGTTTCTGCGGCGCCTGAGCGTGCAGCCGTCCGCCCGACATGGCCATGGCCGCTGTCGCGAGGGCGACAGAACCGATGAGTGCAGATGTTTTATGACGCATACGTCAATTCTCCCGCTTGCCGGTCGGTTGTCAACTACGGCTTTTGTGCGGTCGCGAGCGGCTCGCCGGCCAGAAAACGTCCGATGTTCTCGTTGAGAAACGCGCGATCCGTCGGGTTGCCGCCTGCGCCAGCCGGATGTCCCCACAGCGACGGGATGGGGACGAACGAGACGTGCGGGATGAACTGCGCTTCGAACCTCGCGTCGGTGACCGGGAAGTAGAGATCGGTTTCCGACGGCATATACAAGACGGGCACGGCGATCGAGCGGAGCGCACGCTGCACGTCACCGTTGAAGCCTGGCGTCGTGCCGACGTCGTGCCGCTGCCACGTGCGAGCCTGCAGGATCAAATCGTTGGCGTCGTTGTTCTGAAAGAACGTCTTGCGCCGGCTCTCGATCTCCTGCTCGAGCGTCCGGTTCGGGTTCGCGGTTTTCCACATCTCGCGGTGCCACCACTCCTGCGAGTAAAGCCAGCCGAGCCACACCATCCCGTAGGCTTCAATCCCCTTGCGTGGCGGCTCGGTGTAGTCGCCGCCCTTGAACGCGGGGTCGGTCGTCAACGCGGTGATTTGCCCCTCGAGGCGCACGATGCCGTGCGGCCACGCCTTGGCCGTGCCGGAGGTCGCGACGATGCGATCGGCGAAGGCGGGATAGCTGACCGCCCACTGGAACGCCTGCTCGGCGCCCATCGAGAATCCGATGATCGCGCGCACGTGCGTCACTTTCAGATCGTCGGTGAGCAGGCGGTGGACCGCCTCGACGTTGTCGCGGATCGTCATCACCGGGAATCGCGGACCGTGGAACGGCTCCGGCGTGTTGCTCGGCGATGAAGAGGACCCGTTGCCGAACAACTCGGTTGCGACCAGAAACAGTTTCGCGGGATCGAGCGCGCGGTCGGCGCCAATCAGCCACTCGTAGCCGTGGTGATTGGCCATGTAGTGCGACGGCAGCAGCACGACGTTGTCGCGCGCCGCGTTCAGATGTCCGTACGTGCCATAGACGACTCGCGCTCTCGGGAGCGTGACGCCGCTCTCCGTGTGGAACTGTTCGATCGCGAACTCGTGATGTTCGGCGGCATGCGGCGCGTTCTGCGCGTTCTGCGCGCGCGCGATCGTCGAAGCGGCGAGTGTGAACGCGACGAGGACGAGACGGTGGTTTATCATGGGAGAACTCCGCGCCTGCGACGTGAATATTACTTCTTCACGTCTCGTAAAGAAGGTGTCATGAAAATTCCGCTCGCCGCTTTCATCATCGCTCTGGGCCTGTGCGCTTCACCATCGTTCGCGCAGGCGCCGGGACAGTATCCCCCGGCTGAACTCGATCGTCTCGTGTCGCGCATCGCGTTGTATCCCGATCCGCTGCTCGCGCAGGTTCTTGCCGCGTCCACGTTTCCGGAACAGATACCGGATGCCTCCCGATGGGCAGACGACCATCACTATCTGACCGGCCAGCCGCTCGCCAATGCGATAGCCGGTGACCACCTGCCGTTCGATCCGAGCGTTCAGGCGCTGCTGCCGTTTCCGTCGGTGCTGCACATGATGGCGGCGGACATGCCGTGGACGACGAGCCTGGGCAACGCGTTCCTCGATCAACCAAACGACGTGACCGACGCTGCGCAACGGCTTCGTCTCCAGGCGCGCGACTACGGATACCTTCGCACGAACACCCAGGTGACCGTGAGCAGCGGGCCGTACGTCGAGATCCTCCCGGCGTCGCCCAGCTTCATCGTCGTGCCCTACTACGATCCGGTGGTCGTCTTCGCTCGGCCGCTTCCGGGCTACCGCCCGCTCGTGGCCATCCGGTACGGATACACCGTGCCGGTCGGCGTTTACTATCGTCCGTGGGGATGGGGCGCGAACCGCATCGTCTGGACCAACCATGCCGTGATTATCAACGACGTCAGGTGGGGGCGCGTGCGTGCCAACGCCGTAACGTACGTGCATCCCTATACGGCCGTGCCGCGATACGCGGCGCCGCGGCCGCCGGAACCGCATCGCGTGGTGCCGCCCACCGCTCGCGAGCGACAACAGGAGCAGCACGGCGAGCGTCCCCACGAGGAGCACCGGAAGGACGAGCACAAGCGTCCGGAGGACCGTAAGCCCTCATAACGGATCGCCGTTTCGCAGGGCTAAAGCCCTGCGCCACACAACGCAAGTCAGTTGTGGCGCACGGCTTTAGCCGTGCGAGGGCCTCGAATAAAGCCAGCACCGGCGCATCGCGACACGTTTAGAATGGTCGCGTATGACGAAGTACATCATCTGTGCCGCACTCGGATTTGGCCTCGTGGCCTCGGTGTCCGCAACGCGCCCGCGGGCGGAGGCCGACCCGTCCGCGACGTGGAACCGGAAGGCTGCAGCCGCGTACCTCGATCAGCGCGCGACCTGGTGGACCACCTGGCCGACCGCGCAGCGCGATCACGGCACGTTCTGCGTGTCGTGCCACACCGCTCTGCCGTACGCGCTCGCGCGCCCGGCTCTCCGTCAGCCGCTCGGCGAGTCCGCGCCGCCCGCGGGCGAAGCGGCGCTGCTGGCCAACATTACCAAGCGCGTGACGATGTGGCGCGACGTCGAGCCCTTCTATCCGGATCAGACGCGCGGCGTTCCGAAGACGAGCGAGTCGCGCGCCACCGAGGCGATCCTCAACGCGGTCATCCTCGCGCGCCGCGACGCGCGCGCCGGATCGCTGAGCGAGGAAGGCCGCCGCGCGCTGGACAACATGTGGGCGCTGCAGATGAAGACCGGCGAGCAGACGGGCGCGTGGACCTGGCTGCAGTTCCACAACGAGCCGTGGGAAGGCGACAGCTCGCCGTTTCACGGCGCGACGCTCGCGGCGATCGCGATTCACTCCGCTCCCGGCGGCTACGCAGCCGCCCCGGAGAACGCGGATCGCGTGAAGGCGCTGCACGACTATCTTCGCAAGGGGAACGAGCAGCAGGCGCTGGTCAGCCGCGCGATGCTGTTGTGGGCGTCGACGATGTCGCCCGCGATGCTCACGGCCGATCAGCAGCAGGGGATCGTCGATGCGCTGCTCCGCGCGCAGCAGGAAGACGGCGGGTGGGGCACCGCGTCGATGGGATCGTGGAAGCGCGCCGACGGCTCCGCGCTCGATACGCGAAGCGACGGCTACGCGACAGGTCTTGTTACGCTCGCACTCGAATCGGCGGCGAGTGCGCGCACGCAACCGCAGATCAAGCGCGGTCTCGCGTGGCTCACGGCGCATCAGGATCCGGCGACCGGCGCCTGGTTCGCCTCGTCGCTCAACAAGCAGCGCGATCCGGCGTCCGACGCCGGCAAGTTCATGAGTGACGCGGCGACGGCGTATGCCGTGCTCGCGCTGACGAAAGCGCAGTAGCGTCGGCCGGCGAGTTCACGTAGACCGCAGAGAAAAAAGTTATTTCTCTGCGAGCTTCGCGGTCTCCGCGGTTCCTTCTGATCGTGATCTAACGAACGACGCTGTAGGCCGCCAGCGTCCAACCCTGACTGCGCAGCTGTTCGGCGATTGCCGCGTGGCGCCTGAACGCGTTGACTCCGGCATCGAAGGTTTCCGACGCGGCCTGCCGCAGATCCCAGTGTGGAACCAGCGACAGAGTGTAGGCAGAGCGTTGACCTTCGCGATCGAGCTGGCAGGTCAGCAGGCGATTGTCTTTCTGAAATACCCAGCGCAGAAGGCGGATCGTGCGATGTTTTCTGGCCATTTTCTTCACGCTCACTGAACAATACAACTCAGGTGCCAGCGCGGGTCGCTGGCATCACGCTTGCTCAAAAGGTGGGTAACTTCCTCGTCCTGCGTCCGCGGGATGAAAAAAATCCCACCCCAACGCCGGGAGGCGAAACTGAGCCTCCCGCCCCGCACTTCTTCACGCGAGTCTGGTGAACGCGCCGGCGAAGACGTTTCATTCGCCGGTTTTCGGCGGTTTTTTTCGAGACGTTATCGCAGAGCTGGAAGCTCGACTAGAAGGGGACCCGGACCCCGAAGTAGATCGCGCGCGGCGGTTGGCTGGCGGTCTTCATGCGCGACGTCGGGCCGGAGACGGTGTCCTCTTCGACCTCGAGATACTCGTTGAACAGGTTATATGCCTCGAGGAACACATCGGCGCGGTGGCCGCCGACGGTGAATCCCTTCTGCAGCCGTGTGTCGACGGTCATCTCGAACGTGAAGCGGGTTCGTCCGTTGCGGAATGCCCGCACGGCCTCGGCTCCCTGATTCAGGTCCGGGTAGATGACCATCCGCGCGAAGTGCTGCCCGTCCTGATAACGGCCGATGACGCCGAGCGTCAGGTCGTGAGGGAACGTATACGTCGCCGCCGTCTTGATCGTGTATCCACGCTCGGTGAACGTTCGCCCCTGCGCGTGCCCCAGCGCGTTGGGATTCACATATGCCTCTCCAACGAGGCCGTCGTCGTTTTCGAGCGGGCCGAAGCCGCGGTTGGCCGCGATGCCCTCGGAACGGCCCGCGGTCAGTCCGAGGAAGAAGAAGAATTTCTCCGTGCGCACCGTCCCGATCAGGTCGGCGCCCACGAAGTTCGCGTCGTCGCCCGCCGGATTCGTCAGCAGATAGCGATCGGCGCCGAACGTGGACGGCGATCGGTTGTAAAAGGTGATGACCGTATCGTCTTGCGTCCCGACAACGTCGATGCCCATGTCGGGCACCTGGATCGTGCTGTAGGTCGACTCGGGGACGCCGATATCAGAGACGCTCACAAGGTTCGTCTCGCGCCGGCCCATGGCCGCGATGCGCAGAAACGTTCGCGGGCTCGGACGCGCGTCGAACCCCAGGACCAGTTCGTCCAGATACGGCCGCTTCAGCGACGGATCGATCGACGAGAATCCCGCGACGCCGCCCGTGCCCGGACCGAGACGCTGGACGAGCGGTCCAATCTGGCCTGGCTGCGGTATTCCCGGGACGGTGGCGTTCCAGCGGTAGATGTTCGCGGTCGGGGCCGATGGATCGCCGTACGCGAGATCGTTCAGCGGCAACCGGTGGCCGTAGCGACCGTAGCTGCCGAACGCCCCGAGCTCCCAGAAGTTCAGCATCGTCCAATGGAAGCCTGCGCGCGGAAGAAGGCTCAGCCAGTTGATCGACGTGTCGTTTCCGGTGCCAGAGCCGTTGATCGCTTCCAGCCTGAGGCCTCCGTCCACCGTCACGCGAGATCCGACCGCGAAGTGGTCGCTGATGAAGGCCGCGAACGAATGCTCGCTCCAGTTGGACGGCTGCGCCGGATCGGTGAAGTCCCACACGCGCGCGGGAAGGCCATTGAGTGTCTCGCCGACGCGCCCCGTGAAGACCGATTGCGCGCTCGAGGTACCGCCCGACAGATCGACGCCGCCGAGGAGGTTGTGGATACCGCGTGTTCGATTCAGCCGCGCACCGAGCGCCCACGTGCGGTCGGTGCCGATGCCGGGATCGAGCAGCGAGGGTACCGGGCCATCTTTCAGGCGATCGACGACGACGACGCTGGGGGCAATCAAATCGGTGGAGCGATGGGCGAGCGTGTACGCGCTGAAGACTCGCAGGCCGTCAGAATCGCCGATCTGATGCTGCCAGGCAGCCTGCATGTGCAGTCCGGCGACATGCTGGTCGTCGGTGCTGTTGAACACCACGTGGTGCGGCGCCGCGTCGCTCGCGCGTTGTCCCCAGCCGATGATCCGGATTTCGTCTCCCGGTTTGGGCGTGCTCGTCACGTTTGCGAAGACCGAACCGAGGGTACCGGTCAGCGCCTTCGTGCTGTCGCGCTCGGAATACGACGATCGGATCCAGGTCGCTGATACCAGTCCGCTGAGTCGATCGGGCGTCAACTGGCCGCCCATGAAGAGATTTGCGCGCGCGCCCGAATTCAACCGCGCGATGGACGGCGGCGTGTCGGTGGCGCTGCCGGCGTTGGCGAACGGCGGCGATCCGAACAGCTCGATCGAGCGCAGCGTGGTCGAACCCGGACGGCGCGGCGTGAGCGTCACAGCCATCGCCGGCGCGTCGACATCGATCGGCATGAGGCCCGTGGAGACGTCGACGCGCTCCCAGACGTCGACGCCCGGCATGAGCAGCGGTGTCCCGGTTCCGCTCAGGTTCGTGATGTCGGCGTCGCCGACCCGGTACGTCGTCTGGGTCCACGTGCTGCCGTGCGCGCCGACGCGTGCCGGCGATCCGGCGCTGATGCCGCCGGTGTCGATGCGGTCGCCGATGACGTCGGCGATCGACGTGAGGAGCGGAAAGATGCTGGCGCTGGAGGGCAGCGTTCCGAGCGCGTCCACGGTGAACGAGGCGCCGAGCGGCGGCCGTCCGTTCGACGGCCACGACGTTTGTTCCTGTGCGCGGGCGGAGCCGGCGACGAGCATCGCCACGGCGACGGCCGCTCCGCAACCGGGATAAAATCGGTGCATGCCGGAAACCACTTCCAGTAGCGCCGCCTTCATTGACGCGATTAAGGCCGGGGAATTCGAGCGCGTGAAGGCGATGGTGACGGCGGAGCCGACGCTCATCGACGCGCGCAGCCGGTCTGGCGATAGCGCAATCTTAACGGCTGTCTATCATCGCCAGAAGGAAATTGTGAACCTGCTGGTGTCGCGCGGCGCGAGCCTCTCGATCTTCGAAGCCTGCGCCGCCGGAGAGCTCGAGCGCGTGGAGCGCCTGCTGCGCGAGCGCGCGGACGCCGTGAACGAGTACAGCGCCGACGGATGGACGCCGCTCCATCTGGCTTCGTTCTTCGGCCACGCGAAGATCGCCGAGCTGCTGCTCGCGCACGACGCGGACGTGCTCGCGCGATCGCGCGGCCCCAACGGCAACACGCCGCTCCACGCCGCGCTCGCCGGCAATCACAAGTTCGTCGCCGGCCTGCTGATCGGCCACGGTGCGGACGTCAACGCCACCGACGCACAGGGCTGGCGGCCGCTGCATCTCGCCGCTGCGAACAACAACATGGATGCGATCAAGGCGCTGATCGCGCAAGGTGCCGACGTCCATGCCGCCAACGGCGAAGCCAAGACCGCGCTCTCGCTCGCGACCGAGAAGAATTATCGCGAGGCAGCTGCGGTCCTGAGACGCCACGGCGCTTAGGAAAGTTAGAAGTTAGAAGTGAGAAGTGAGAAGGGAAAGTTGGCACTTCAACTTCTAACTTCTTCCTTCTCACTTCTCACTTTCGTTCGATCGTCACCGACTCGATGGTAATCGGCTTGATCGGCCGGTCGCCGGGCTTGCTCGTTGGCGTCTTGCCGATCTTGCTGACGACGTCCATGCCCTCGGTGACTTCGCCGAAGACGCTGTGCTTGTCGTCCAGCCACGGCGTCGCCACCAGCGTGACGAAGAACTGTCCGCCGTTGGTGTTGGGGCCAGAATTGGCCATCGACAGGATGCCGGCCTTGTTGTGCCGCCGCTTGGGGCTGAACTCGTCGGCGAATTTGTAGCCCGGGCCGCCGGTGCCCTGGCCCAGCGGATCGCCGCCCTGAATCATGAACGCGTCGATCACACGGTGGAAGATCGTGCCGTTGTAGTACGGCCCGGTGCCCTTCCTGCCGGTGCGCGGATCGGTCCACTCCTTGGTGCCCTCGGCCAGTCCGACGAAGTTCTCGACGGTCTTCGGCGCTTCCTGGTCGAACAGCTGGATCGTGAACTTGCCTTCGCTCGTCGTAAAATGCGCAAACAACATGGCCCGATCATACCGCTACCTTCACTACGACGTCTTCACCGATCATCTGTTCGGCGGAAACCAGCTTGCGGTGTTCCTCGACGGCCGGGGCCTCGCCGCCGACACGATGCAGGCCATCGCCAAGGAGATGAACTTTTCGGAGTCGACGTTCGTATTGCCGCCGGAGACGCCGGGCACGGACGTGCGGATGCGAATCTTCACGCCGGCGCAGGAGCTGCCGATGGCCGGCCATCCGACGGTGGGCACCACGTTCGCGCTGGCGAGGACCGGAGCGATCGATCGCGGGCGGCAGACGTTGGTGTTCGGCTGCAACATCGGGCCCGTGCCGGTCGCGATGACCTGGAACGGCGGAGATCTGGGGTTCGCGTGGATGACACAGGGGCTGCCGGTGTTTGGCGCGGCCATTCCGGATCCGGCGCGTACGGCGGCGGCGCTGTCGCTGTCTCCGGCCGCTGTCGCCGGCACCGGCCTTCCGGTTCAGGTCGTGTCGTGCGGCGTGCCGTTTCTCTTCGTGCCGCTGACCTCACGAATGGCCGTCGACAACGTCGTCGTCAACGCGAAGGCTCTCGACGCGTTGTTCGCAGAGGCCTCGTCGTCGCCGCACGGCGTCTTCGTCTTTTCCGCCGAGCCGGGCGAGCCGCGGGCAACTGTCTACAGCCGTATGTTTGCGCCTGAACTCGGCGTCGCCGAAGATCCGGCGACCGGCTCCGCAAGCGGGCCGCTCGGCTGTTACCTGGTGCGCCACAAGGTCGTGCCGCCGGGCAAGTCGGAATCGATGATCAGCCTGCAGGGCGTGAAGATGGGCCGCCCGAGCCACGTTCACATCTCGATCGGCCTGGACAACGGTGAAATATCGAGCGTCCGCGTCGGTGGCGAAGCTGTGCTGGCGGGGGAAGGCACGCTGTACATCACTTAGAATTCAGAATTAAGAATTCAGAATTCAGAATTAGAATTCTCAATCTGAAATCTGAACTCTGAAATCTCAAATCTCAAATCTCAAAGGAGAACACATGAAGAAATCGATGTTTGCGGCCGTGGCGATGCTTGCGGCTGCCGCGGCGTTTGCCGGCCAGGGTGGAACGGCGTCGCTGAAGAACCCGGCGTCGCTCACCGAACAGGCGCCAGCCACCTACAAGGCGTCGTTCGACACGTCGGTGGGCAAGTTCGTGATCACCGTTCACCGCGCATGGGCGCCCAATGGCGCGGACCGTTTCTATAACCTCGTGAAGAACGGCTTCTACGACGAGACCCGTTTCTTCCGTGTGGTCCCCGACTTCATGGTGCAGTTCGGTATCAGCGGCGATCCGGCCGTTGCCGCGCCGTGGCAGAACGCGAGCATCAAGGACGACCCGTCGACGGGCCACAGCAACACGAAGGGCTTCGTCAGCTTCGCGACGCGCGGACCGAATACGCGCACCACGCAGATCTTCATCAACTACGCGAACAACGCCGGGCTCGACAAGCAGGGCTTCACGCCGTTCGGCGAAGTCACCACCGGCATGGACGTCGTCGAGAAGATCACGTCTCAGTACGCGCAGAAGCCGGATCAGGGACAGATCCAGTCGCAGGGCAACACCTACCTGAAGGCGCAGTTCCCGAAGCTCGATTACGTCAAGAAGGCGACGATCGAGAAATAGGGGCGGGACGGGCAGGAAGGGCAGGAAGGGCGGGATAGGCGGGATAGGCAGGACGGGCGGGATAGCCAGGAGGGGCGGGCCATCGGCCCGCCTCTTTTCGTTTCATCGGAAAGGCGGCGCGCGAGCGGCGATGGCGTCTACGAGCGATCATTTCGACGGCCGGCGCTTCTTCAATCCTGAGGGGCCGGCGCAGCAACCGTTCTCCGCGGTGCCGCGGATGCTCCGCGAGAAGCGGGCGCGATGGCCCGCTCGGGTCGATGTGACGCCGCGGACGCCGCCGGCGCGAGATGGCGCTGCCGCGATCGTGACTTTCATCGGCCACGCGACGTTCCTGATTCAGACCGCCGCGGGCAACATCCTCACCGATCCGATCTATTCGCAGCGGGCGGGACCGTTCAATCTCGCTGGGCCGCGCCGCGTCCGGCAGCCCGCCGTGCCGTTCGACGCGCTGCCGCCGATTTCGACGGTCCTCCTCAGTCACAATCACTACGACCATTGCGACCGAAGCACGCTCAGGCGCCTTGCGCCGCAGGATCCCGTGGTCATTACACCACTAGGGAACGGCGGCCTGCTCCGATCCACTGGCATGCGCCGGGTGGAAGAGCTCGACTGGTGGCAGGAAGCGCGAACCAGCGCGATGCCGATGACCGTGACGCCGGCGCATCACTTTTCGGCGCGCACGCCGTTCGATCGCAATCGCGCGCTGTGGGGCGGGTTCGTGCTGGTCGCGGACGGCGTCCGCATTTTCTTCGCGGGTGACAGCGCCTACGCGCCGTTCTTTCCCGACATCCGCCGGCGCCTCGGCCCGATCGATCTCGCGCTGCTGCCGATCGGCGCCTATGAACCGCGCTGGTTCATGCGCGCCGTGCACATGAATCCCGCCGAGGCAGTGCAGGCGCACCTGGAACTGCAGGCATCGCGCAGCGTCGCGATGCACTACGGCACGTTCCAGCTGACGACGGAAGCGATCGACGAGCCGGTCCGCGCGCTCGACGAGGCGCGGCGGGCGAACGGCGTGACGGCCGAGCAGTTCAGTGCGATCGCGCCGGGAGAATCCGTCCGCGTCGGCTAGTGGCCTCTACGCGTTGTTTCGGGACCAGTTGCGGCATGTGCAGCATCTCGTGAATCAGCCACGAAACTCACGAAACTCACGAAAACGTTTTGGTTTCGTGTTTTTTCGTGTCTTTCGTGTTTTTCGTGGCGGTTCGAACTCCGGTACTGAAACAGCGGTGACACTGCACTAGCGCTTTCACGCACTACCAATCGAACGCCTCCGACCCGTCCAGCCCCTCCTGCCCATCCAGCCTCTCCTG
>DASSGK010000281.1:0-3515 GCA_035693505.1 Vicinamibacterales bacterium | reverse complement strand
ATCAAACACTGGCGACCGTCGGCGCGCTCACGGTCGACGATGCGAATTGCCGGGTGATTCGCGACGGGAGCTGATGGACGAAAAGAAGAAACCGCAGAGAACGCAAAGCACGCAGAGAGTGATTTGCTTAGCGGTCTCGGCGGTTTCTTCGTCGTGCGCTGCCGATGCAGGCCTGAAGGCCTGCACTACTTCAACTTATTTCAAATCACCGGTCTGATATCGCAGCGCCGCCATTCGCGCCTGATAGTCGTACCTCGCGCTCGCCTGCTCGATTTCGGCGCGCGTCTTGTTCAACTGCGCCTGCGTCAGCTCCACGATGGAGCTGAGGCCCAGGTTGTAGCGTGACTCCGCCAAATCCTGCGCTTGTGACGCCTGGTCGAGCAGCTGGTTCGTCAGATCGAGCCGCTGAAATCCGGTCTGCGCGTCGAGCAGCGCGACCCGCACGTCGCGGCTGACGCGGTTCTCGAGATCGCGCAATCGCTCGCTCTCCGCCTGCGCACGCAGCGTGGCCTCGGCGCGCCGCGCGCCGAACAGGTTGCCGTTGGTGAGCGGCACGGCGACGTTGATGCCGATCGCCGAATACTGAGCGGCGAGTGTGTCCTGCCGGATCGGCGTGATGCCAGCCGCACCGATCGCGGACACGGTGGGAAACCACAAGGCACGCTCTGCCTGGGCGAACTTCGCCGACGATTCGCTGGCGAACCGCTCGGCGGAAACGTCGGGCCGGTCGCGTAGAGCCTGCGCGACCAACGCGGCTTCGTCGATCGGCGGAGGCGGCGGCAGCGGCTCCTCGGACAGCACGTAGGCCGGCGCATCGCCCTGCCCCAGCGCGGCGGCGAGCCCCGCCAGGGCGGCGGCGCTGTCGTTTCGCGCCTGGAGCAGGAGCAGCTGCGCCTCGCTCAGGTTGACCTTCGCAAAGCTGACGTCGAGTCCAGACTTCAGGTTGCTGGCGGCGAGCGCACTCACTTGATCGGCCACCAGCTGACGGGCGTTCACCGTCTCCACCGCCACCCGAAGGATCGCCTGAGCGCGGAGCGCGTTGAAATACGACCGATCGACGCGCAGCAGCACGTCCGACCGATCCGTCACGGCGCCCTGCTCCAGCGCCTGCGCGCGCAGCGATGCGGTCTGCACGAGATCCGAGGTCCGGCCAAAGTCGGTGACCAGCTGCGCAAACGACACGCCGGCAGCGACACGGTCGAGGATGATCGGGTTATTCAAGCCGCCCGCCGTGATCCGGCTGTTGTCCTGCGCGGCAGCCCCGGTGACGTTGCCGTAGACGGTCGGGAAGTACGCCGAGCGTGCTTCGCGGGTCATTTCCGAACCGGCCTGCGCGAGATAGCGGCCCGCGAGCACTTGTGGGTGATTCTGCAGCGCCCGTGCCTCCGCATCGCGCAGGGACAGCGCCGGTCCTGTTTGCGCCGCCACAGGGGCCGCGGCCAGCAATGCACCCACGAGGCAGACCGTGCGCATCATGACCGCCCCTCCCGCGCAACGGCAGGAGTCCTTCGGCGATAGACGATCAGGTATGCCGCCGGCACGACGAACACCGTCACCATCACGGAAACGACAAGGCCGCCGATGATGGCACGGGCGAGCGGCGCGTACGCCTCGCTGCCCGTCCCGAGCTTCAGCGCCATCGGGATCAATCCGAAGATGGTCGCCAGCGACGTCATGAGGATCGGCCGCAGCCGGATCCGGCACGAGTTGACCACCGCATCGAGCAGCGGCATCCCATCGTCCTCGAGGCGGTGAGTGAACTCGACAATCAGGATGCTGTTGGACACGACTATGCCGACCATCATCACGATGCCCATCAGCGACTGGACATTCAGCGTCGTGCCTGTGGCATAGAGCGCCAGGAGCACACCGGTCAGTCCCGGCGGAACCGCCAGCAGGATCAGCATTGGATCGACGAACGAGCGGAACTGCGCCACAAGAATCAGATACAGGAGCAGCAACGCGAGGATCAGGCCGAGGCCGAAGCTTCGAAACGAAGCCTGCATGCCCTCGACCATGCCGCGCATCGCGATTCGAATGTTGGGTGGCATCTTCGCGGCAGCGAGCACACCGCGGATGCCGTCGGCCAGCTTTCCAAGATCTTCGCCGGCGGGATTCACGTAAATGTCGACGATGCGCTGGATCTGGTAGTGATCGATCTCAGTCGGTGACTTCAGCGGCGTGATCCGCGTCACCGCGTCGAGCATCGTCGGATCCTTGAGCCGTCCGGAGTGCAGCGGGATCCCTCGCAGGTCGCGCAGATTCTGGATCTGGCTTTCCGGATACTGCACGGTCAGCATGTAGTCGTTGCCACTCTTTGGATCGACCCAGAAACTGGGCGCGATCATCTGGTTCGATGTCAGCGCGGTGATCACGTTGTTCACGACCTCGCGCTGATCGAGTCCCAGTTCGCCGGCGCGCTCCCGGTCGATGTCGAGGCGAAGCGACGGATAGTCGACGTCCTGAGGAATGTCGACGTCGCTCACGCCGGGCAGCTGCCGGATGCTAGCGGCCACCTCGGTCGCGGTGTCGAACGCGGTCTCGAGATTCGATCCGCTGACCTGGACATCGATCGGCGCGGGCAGCCCCTGGTTCAGCACGGCATCGACCATCCCTCCCGACTGGAAGTACGCGCTGAGGTACGGCAGCTCCTGTTGAATCGCCGATCGCACCCGCGACATGTACTCATAGCTGCCGATCCGGTGGTCTTCCTTGAGCGCCACCTGAATCGTCGCCGCGTGCGGCCCGGCATTGCTGGTGTAGATGGCCGAGAAGTCGGCGGTGACGCCGATGTTGGAGACGACAAGCTCGAGATCGTTCGGCTCGACGATGCGGCGGACGAGCGCCTCCACTTTCTGAACATCCTTTGTCGAAACTTCGATCCGCGTGCCTGATGGCGACTTCAGGTTAATCACGAACTGCCCCGCGTCGGTGCGCGGGAAGAACGCCACGCCGAGGAAGGGATAGAGCATCAGGCTCGCGCAGAACAGCGCGGCGACCGCGACGAGGACGCGGCCTGGTCGACGCATGGCACCGCGGACGCGCTGCTCGTACCAGACCAGCATCCGCTCGAACTGCACGGAGAACGCGGCATTGAACCGCTCCATCCAGTTCGGTGCAGGTCCCGTGACTTCGGCATCCTCGTGATCCTCGTCGCCTGGCTCGTGTTTCGGCTTGGCGTGATGCGGTGCCTTGATCAGCTTCGCGCAGAACAGTGGAACCACTGTCATGGCCACGAAGTAGGACGCGAACAGTGCGAGCACCACGGCCAGCGCGAGGGCCGAGAACAGAAACCGGCTGACGCCGTAGAGGAATGTGACTGGAAAAAATACCACTGCCGTCGTGAGCGTTGCCGCTAAAACGGGCAGTGCGACTTCGCGGCCACCGCGTTCGGCGGCGACTTCCGGCGTTTCGCCAAGTTCGAGGTGGCGAAAAATATTTTCGAGAACGACGACCGAGTTATCAATCAGGCGCGAGAACGCCAGCGCCAACCCGCCGAGAACCATCGCGTTGAT
>DASSGK010000280.1:0-4473 GCA_035693505.1 Vicinamibacterales bacterium | reverse complement strand
CGACCCGATCGGCGCGCCGACCACGGCCGAGTCCTTCACCCCGGGAATGACGTTGAGCGCGCGCTCGACGTCCTCCGGAAACACGTTCAGCCCTTCGGGCGTCACGATCATTTCCTTCTTGCGGCCGCGGATGTACAGCTGACGGTCTTCCCCGATTTCGCCGATGTCGCCGGTGTGGAACCATCCGTCTTCGAACGCGCGCGCGTTTTCGGCGTCGGCGTTGTAGTAGCCCTTCGTCACGTTGTCGCCCCGCACGAGAATCTCGCCGTCGGGCGCGACCTTGACCTCGACGCCGGCAATTGCCTTGCCGACCGATCCTTTCTTCGTGCCGAACGGGTGATTCAGCGTCACGATCGGCGCGGTTTCCGTCAGGCCGTAGCCCTGAATGACGACGAAGCCCAGATGGCCCCAGAACGCCTCGAGTGCCGCGTCGAGCGGCGCGGCGCCGACGACGAACGACCAGAACTTCAAGCCGAAGGCGCGATGAAGCGCGCGGTACCTCCACCATCGCCGAGCGACGTGCTCTTTCTTGCCTCCGGGTTGGAGCGTCAGCGTTTCAGGCGGGCCATACGCACGTTCGACGTGCTCCTTCAGCACGTCCAGAATTTTCGGAACCGATACGAGCACCGAAACCTTGCGACGCTTGATCTGCTCGACGATCTCCACCGGGTTGTAGCCGCGCATGAAGATCACGGTGCCCGGCAGCATCGGCGGGATGAAGGTCGCCATGGCCTGGCCGAACATGTGACTGAGCGGCAGCAGATTCAGGAAGCGCAGCGGGAAGAATGGCTTGCCCCACTTGCGGTACTTCAGGACCTCCTTCTCGACCGGGACGATGTTCGCGAGGATATTGCGGTGGGTGATGACGACGCCTTTTGGCTCGGCCGTGGCGCCGGACGTGAAGATGATCTCGGCTGTATCGTCGCGCGTAACCGGAACGTCCGTGAGGACAGGCGGCGCATCGTTCGGCCATTCGAGCTCGTGCAGTTTCCACACCGGGATGCCGGCCGGCGGCGTGAACGGCGGCAGATCCTGCCCGATCAGAATCAGCCGTGTCGACACGATGGCCGCGACGCGCGCGAGAAAATCGGGGGACGCCCGGTAATCGATCGGGACGACGATGATCCCGCGGAGCAGGCACGCCCAGAACGCGACGATCCACTCGGGGCGGTTCTCGCTCCAGAAAACGACTTTGTCGCCTTTCTGTAAACCGATCGCGTGCAGGCGGGACGCGAGCCACCGTGCGGCGGTCGCGATTTCGCCGTACGAATAGCCGCGGCTTCGGAATCCGTCGTCGTAGACCAGGAATTCGCCGCGCGCCTCCGAGAGATCGGCGAAAAAGTCAATGAGCGTATCGCGGGCCACGAGTGAACTATGATACACAGCCGCGATGCGGATCTTTCTGACCGGAGCGACGGGTTACGTTGGTGCTGCCGTTCTCGACGCGCTCGTGCGCGGCGGACACGACGTCACCGCGCTCGTCAGAAACAACGAAAAAGCCCGCGACGTCGCCAGACGCGGCGGGCATCCCGTGATTGGCAGCCTGGCCGATCTCGAATCGTTCCGCGGCAGCGCGGAGGCGCAGGACGGCTACATCCACGCGGCGTTCGATTCCTCGGCCGGCGGCGGACCCGCCGTCGAGATTCCCGTGCTCGAAATGCTGATTGCCGCCGCGAAGCGGCCGCGGACGGCGGGCGCGACGTCTCCGGCCCAGCGTTTCATCATCTACACGTCGGGTGTCTGGGTGCTCGGGAAGGCGCCGGAACCGGTGGCGGAGGATGCGCCAATCAATCCGATTCCGCTCGTTGCCTTCCGTCCGGCGCACGAGAAGCTCGTGCTCGACGCCGGCAGCGACCGGCTGCGAACGATGGTGGTGCGGCCCGGCGTCGTCTACGGCGGCGGCAACGGATTGATCGGTGACATCTTCAAAGCCGCGAGCAACGGCCTCGTGCGCGTCATCGGCGACGGCAACAATCACTGGCCGCTCGTCTACGACCGCGATCTCGGCGATCTCTACTCCCGCCTTGCCGCGAGCGCCGACGCGACGGGCGTGTACCACGCCAACGACGAAGGCGACGAGCGGGTCAACGACATCGTCAGCGCGATCAAGCCGTATCTGCCGGTGAAGCCGGACGTACGGTACGTGCCGATCGAGGAAGCGCGCCACAAGATGGGCGCGTACGCCGATGCGCTGGCGCTCGACCAGGTGGTCCGCAGCCCGCGCGCACGCGCGCTGGGCTGGACGCCGACGCTGCATTCGGTGGCTGGTAACGCCGCACGCCTGCTCGAAGAGTGGCGCGCGGCCAGGAACTAGCGTTCCGCGGCCTGTTCGGCTCCGCCCGGTTCCGTCGCCGCCCGTTCCCGCGCGGCAACCTTTTCGACGGCCGGCTGCGGCTCTTGTGCCTCGGCCGGCTGCGATACGGGCCTGGGCAGTTCGCCCGCCACCACCGCGTCAATCAGACCGTAGTCGAGCGCATTCTGCGCGTCGAGATAGAAGTCGGTCCGCTTCGTGTCTCGGATGATCTGGCGCAACGGCTTGCCCGACCGCGACGACAGGATTCGATAGATCTGATCCTGCATCTGCTTCAGTCGTTCGAGATGCTGTGCGGCGGCGCTCGTGGACTGCCAGCCGGCCCACTTCGCCGGCTCGTGAATCATGATCCAGGAATGCGGGAACGCGAAGCGCTGGCCGTCGCTGGCCGCCTGCAGCACGATCGATCCCATCGAGTAGGCCATACCCTGGACGATGATCCGGATCTCGATGCCGCGGCTGATGATGTGGCGGATGACGTCGTGAATGGCGAGGCCGTCGGTCACGTTTCCGCCGGCGCTGTTGATGAACAGCGTGATCGGCTTGCCGTTGTCGCTCGCGAGCTCGCGCAGCCGCTCGATGCACACGCGCGCGGTGTCCTTTTCGATGTCGCCAATCAGGTACACGTCGCGGAGCCGATCGCCTGCCTCCTTGCGTAGCTGCGCGCGAACGGCATCCACGAGCTCGGCGATAAGGCGTTCGTTCAGCTCTCCCATTCGGAGGATTATCGCATCGGCCGCGCCTCAGCCGACGTGGGGCACGAAATAAAACGCGAGGGCGAGGATGAGATACACGCTGAGCAACTGCAGGCCCTCCACCCAGTTGCTTTCTCCGTCCACGACCACGAAGCAGGTGGCGAGGACCGACAACGCGATGGCCGCGATCTCGAACGCGTTGAACAGCAGAGACATCGGCTGGCCGATGGCGAACGAATACAACACCAGCGCCGGCGCGACCAGCAGCGCGATCTGCGCGCTGCTCCCGACGGCGATCTCGACCGCGAGCGTCATCTCGTCGTGCCGCGCGGCGGTGACGGCGGAGTAGTGCTCGGCAGCGTTGCCGATCAGGGCGACGACGATCACGCCCACGAACAATTCGGTGAACCCGAAGCGCGCGAGCGCCGGTCCCATCGCGCCGACCAGAAGCTCCGCCTGGATCGTCGTCAACAACGTGCCGGCAGCCAGAACGGCAATCGCCGTTCCCATCGGGAAGACGTGCTCGTGGCGGCCGTCCTGCGTCGGCCGGAAGAGATCGCGCTGCACGCTGAACGCGTAGATGAGGCTGCCCGCGTACGCCCCGATCAGGATCAACGCGCTCCAGAAGCTCAATCGATCGATGGCGGCAGGTCTCGCGCTCAGGTTTCCATACAACGAAAGGTCGAAGACCGCCGGCATCACCAGCGCGACGACGCCCAGAAAAAGAAGCGCCGACGTGTTGGTCGCGGACGTACGGTGAAATTTCTGGGAGCGGCGGCCAAGGCCGCCGATAAAGAACGAGAGCCCGAGCACCAGCAGCAGGTTGCCGATGATGCTGCCGGTGATCGACGCCTTCACGAGCGCGACGTGGCCGCCTCTCAGCGCGACGATGGCGATGATCAGCTCGGCGGCGTTGCCGAATGTTGCGTTCAGGAAGCCGCCCAGGGCAGGACCGGCGCGTCGCGCGAGCTGCTCAGTGCCGAGGCCAATCAGACCGGCCAGCGGAATTAGCGACGCGGCCGCCGTGATGAACACCCACGGCGACTCATGAGACCCCCAGGCCAGCAGCCACGATACGGGCGCCGCGATCAGCAACAGGTTGAGTGGCGACGAGACGATGGCGCGCAGCATGGACGCAAGCCGTCAGCAGGCGTGCAGGCTTGCTAGTCGCCGAACTTTTCCACGTCTTCGTCGTCCGCGCCGGGCAGCAGATCGAAGAACGCGTCGAGGCTGCGATCGAGCGAGCGGCGAAGCTGAGGAATGGTGCCGTCGAACGTATGCAACGTCAGGCCGGCCGTCGCGCCGTCAGTCATCTTGAGTGTCGCTTCTTCGACGCCTTTCAGCGTGCCCTCGGGGATCAGCCGGACGCCGTAGACCAGGGTGTATCGCGCCATAAGGGAATTGTACAGGGCTCTGGGCTCAGGGCTACGGGCTTAGGGCTAAGGGCTTAGGGCTTGCTCAGTCGGT
>DASSGK010000279.1:0-3509 GCA_035693505.1 Vicinamibacterales bacterium | reverse complement strand
CGCGTCGGCACCGAGCTGACGGCGCCCGAACGGCTGGTGCTGCTCGACGACGAGTGGGCGCTCGTCCGCGCGAACCGTCATACGGCTGGCGACTACCTCACGCTCGCCGCCGGCTACGGCCGCGAGCACACGAGCGGGGTGCTGGAGGAAGTCACGCGCCGGCTCGCCGCCATTCATGAGGACCTGACGACGGACGCGACCCGTCCGCAGTTGGAGTCGTTCACGAGGTCACTGCTCCACCCGCTGTTCGAGGAGGTCGGCTTTGCCGGTTCCGCTGCGGACACCGACGAGCGCCGGTCTCTCCGGGCGGTGCTCATCGGGACGCTTGGCACCTTCGGCCGCGACGCCGATGTCGCGGCGAAGTCGCGGGCGGCACTCGACCGCGCGCTGGCTGGCGGGCCGGCGCTCGAGTCCACCGTCGCGGGGGCGATCGTCAAGGCCGCCTCACAGTCTGGCGACGAGAAGCTGTTCGATGCGCTCGTGGCCGCGGCCGAGCGCGCCTCTTCGCCCGAAGAGCAGTACCGCTACCTGTTCGCGCTCGCAAACTTCCAGGATCCGGCGCTCATCCAGCGCGCCCTCGAGCGATCGCTGACGCCGCAGCTGCGCAGTCAGGACACGGCGATCTATCTCGCGCAGTTCCTCGTGAATCCGGCCTCGCGTCCCCGGGCCTGGGCGTTCGTCAAGGAACACTGGTCGGCGCTCGAACCGAAGGTCGTCATTTCCCTGGGCGACGTGAATTTGACCCGGTCGCTCGGGGCGTTCTGCGAGGCGGGACCGCGCGACGACATCAAGGCGTTCTTTGCGGCGCACCCGCTGCCGGGTGCCGCGCGGACGCTGACGCAGACGCTCGAGCAGATCAACAACTGCATCGCCTTGCGGGACAAGCAGACGCCTGCGGTCACCGCCTGGCTCGCGGCGCGTTGACGCGTCAGCCGCTCCTGTAGTGCGGGCCTTCAGGCCTGCGATGCGAAGATGTCCTGCTGAGCAGATAACTTTACATTAGAGAGTTCTTTTCGTATGATGCTTCCCCGGAGGCGTCATGCACCGTTTCATGCTGCATCTCGGCATCGGCATCTCGATGATTGCAGCATCCGCCTGCGGCGCGGAGCCGGCGCTGCCGCTGGCCATCGCGGCCGCGCGGAATGCCACCGACCTGGTTCGCACGCTGCTCCTCCAGCATCACGATCCCAACGAGAGGGAGCCCAACGGGCTGACGCCGCTGATGTGGGCCGCTCGCTCCGGCTCCATCGAGGCGATGACGATCCTGCTCGATCGTGGCGCCGACCACGGTGCTCGCGATGCGATCAATGGATGGACGGCCCTGTTTCATGCCATCCACAAGCGTCAGGCCGGCGCGGTGCGACTGCTGCTCGAGCGCGGCGTCGATCCCAACACCGCGGCGCGCAGATTGAGACCGCTGGCGATGGCCGCCGCGGATCGCGACCCGGCGATCCTCGAACTGCTCCTCGCGCACGGAGCCGATCCGCACGCGCGCGGGATCGGCGGATCGACCGCGCTATCGGTCGCGGTGTCGGGCGGAGCGCTCTCCGATCTGGATCGTCCGCTGCTCGGCGGCTGCCACCCGGCCAGCGTGCGTGCCCTGTTGAAGCACGACCCAACGCTGCGCCTGCCCGACACGATCGCCGGCCGCGAAGCGCTCTGGTGGGCAAGGTTTCACGGATGCGCCGATGTGTTGAAGATGATTGGGGAGTGATCGCTACGGGCTTTCGCAACGCTACGGCCGTTTTGGTTCGTCAGCCGCGTGCGCCCTGCTGGAAACAAAAGCTCACACGGAGAAACAGAGAAACCGAGGACGCGCAGAGGCTGGCTCGGCGTCCGGCGGGCGGGCCTGCGGAGCAGGCCCATGTGCACGGCCCGAGAGCCGCGCGGCCGCTTCGCGGCGCCCGCCGAACCGCGACGGATCTGGCGCACGCGTTCCGATGGGCTGGCAGCCCCGTTCGTCCTCCGCTGCTTCGTTCCTCCTGTTAAAACCGTGGGCTCGATCGTGCAGACCTTCAGGTCTGCGAAGAGATCGCGATCTGCGTCGCGGACACCGCGGGGTGCCCGGCGATCCACGCTCGCCATGGTGTTGAAACGCCGACCCGGATCCCGATGCGCGGACCCCACGCGATCGGGCCGACCGCGAGGCGTCGGTCCTCTATCCAGAGTCGGCTGCCAAGCAGATCCAGACGGTTCTCCGCCAACGTAATTCCCAAGGCCATCGTCAGGTTTCCCGGACCGCGGCACAGGTCGTGGTCGGCGAACGTCCTTCCAGTCCGTGACGTCCGGCCTTTCGCCGCTCGCGCGCGTCGGCGCCGCATGGCGGCAATCCCGTCGATCGGATCGAGCGCGCGGATCAACACGGCGGCTGGTGATCCGTGGGATTCGGTGACGACGTTCACCAGGCAGTGAATCCCATAATTCAAGTAGACGTACGCATGACCGGGCTCACCGTAGAGCGGCGCGTTGCGAGCTGTCGGGCCCGGCGCGGCGTGGCACGCCGGATCGGATTCGCCGATGTAGGCCTCGACTTCGACGATGGCTCCGCTCGTCTCGACGCCATGGCGGCGATGGACGAGGACCTTGCCCAGCAAATCGCGGGCAACGTCGAGGGTCGGACGATCGTAGAAGGCGCGGAGGAGTTTCACGGGCCGCACGCGGCCGGCGGCGCCTGACGCGGTTCCGATCACGGCTGCGGCGCGGGCTGCCCCAGTCGCGCGACGGCACGCTCGGCGGCGCGGCCGACCTGCGGATCGACATCCTTCGTCAACGGCTCGAGGACGGCGATCGCGGACGGATCGCCGGCGAGGCCGAGCGCGTCGATCGTGTCGATGCGAATCTGCGGATCGGAATCGAGCAGCTGGTGGGTAAAGGCTCCGGTGCGTCCCGGCGCGATTTCGATCACATAACGCTTCGCCTGATCGCGCAGCCTCGGACGGCTCAGGGAATCGGCGACCTGATCGGTCGTTCCGTTCCCGAGCAGGACCAGTGCGAAGGCGCCCGCCAGCGTGACGTTCTGTTCACGCTCCTTGTCGAGCATGTCTTGAATCGCCTTCAGGTTGGCACGATCGCCGAGACGCGCAAGACCCTCGATCGCAATCCCGCGCAGCGACGCCGTTTTGCTCGACAGCTGCGCGATGAACAGCGGCGCGCTGGTCGGGTGCGCGATCTGCGACAGCCCATACAAGGCGGCCTCAGCCAGCTCGCCTTTCCCGTAGTACGAGAAGAGATCCGTCAGCGCCTGCACGCCGCGCTCGTAGCGCATCGCGCCGAGCGCCAGCATCGCCGCGACCTTGACCGCCCGATCCTTGTCGTTCAGCGCCGTGATCACCGCGTCGCCGACCGTCGAATCCAGAGGTTCGTCCTTCGCGCGCTTCGCGAACACCCGTCCGATGACGCGAACGGCCGCGTAGCGCATCGCGGGATCCGAGGAACCGATGAACGCGGCGATGTCCGGTCCGGCAGCGCGCAGCAGCGTTCGTCGAGCATCGCCGGCCGGCTGGATCGCC
>DASSGK010000278.1:0-3797 GCA_035693505.1 Vicinamibacterales bacterium | reverse complement strand
CGCGGGGTCAGATCTCGCATTTCTCGCAGATGGATGGTCGCCCGACCTCAAACGAGAAATGCGAGATCTGACCCCGGATCGTCGCTCCACGACCGGCAATGGTAACGTACCGCTGTGGAGATCGCGCCAGGCGCCTTCTGGCTGCAGCGCTACCTGAGCGTCGCGGATCAGCGCGCGCTGGTCGACCAGTGCCGCGCGCTCGTCGACGGCGACGTGCCGGCGTACGTGCCGGTGGTGCGCGGCGGCGGCAAGATGCACGTCCGCATGCTGTGCCTCGGACGGCACTGGAACGGCAAGACGTATCAGTACGAGACGCGCCGCAGCGACTTCGACGATCGACCCGCGCCGCCGCTTCCCGGAAATCTCGCCGATCTCGCGGCGGGCATCGCGCGGTCGGTCGCAATGGCGTTCGCGCCGGATCTCTGCATCCTCAACTACTACGACGCCGCCGACGGGCGCATGGGACTGCACCAGGACAAGGACGAGAGCGAGCGGTCGATCGCGGCCGGACTGCCGGTGGTGTCGATCTCGCTGGGCGACACCGCTAGGTTCCTGTTCGGAGGACTGCGGCGGAAGGATCCGGTCGAGCCGCGGATGCTCGAATCAGGCGACGCGTTTGTGTTCGGCGGACCTGCGCGCCTGTGTTACCACGGCGTGTCGCGAATCGTGCCGGGCACGGCGCCGCCGGAGCTGGAAATGACGGGGCGCTTCAACCTGACGTTCCGGCAGTATTGACTGCAGGAAGAGCTGACCGCAGAAGTAGTGCAGGCCTTCAGGCCTGCGGGGAAGGCGGGGCGAAGCCCCGCCCCACATCTGAAAGATCAAAGCGTCTCTTGAATACAGCCGACGAATGCGGATGTCACGAGACGCCAGTCCACCGCGAAGTGCGGAACGTAGTCCTCCTTCACGGCGGACCACGGCTGGATCATGCGCTGCACGTCACGCTCCGCCGGCTCGAGGAGAAACGCTTCCTGCCCGTTCCGGTACACGACCCACGCATGCTGCCGGCCTGTTGCCGGCTGGCCGCAGATGATGCGGCCGACGAAGAACTCGGCTTCGACGCCGATCTCGATCAGCTTCCGCCAGGCCCAGAGGGCGAAGTCTTCGCAGTCGCCGCGCTGACGCCGCTCGAACTCGCACGGCTGCTGCCAGAAGTCGGCTTCGTGGAACTGATCGGCGTCCGAGACGTACTCACAGCCGCGAAGCCACGTCACGATATCGTCGATCGAGCGGGCAGGAACGCCGCTCGTGCCTTCAAAGTAATGGGAGAAGTTCCACCGGGATCCCGGGCCGAATGCGGTCGCGGGCACATCCATTGGCACCCTGCGCCAGGGAGACTCGATCAGGCCCATGTCGCGCGCGATGCTTCGGCAGGCCGAGCGGACCCATTGAACCATCTGTTCTGGATGCGTCACGTGTCCGCCAGTGGGATACGTCGATTCGACGGGAATCGTTCCCGTGCGACGATATGCCACCGGATGTGAGGGATACAGCCAGGGAAGCTGCGGTCGTATTTCTGGCGTTTGCCTGCCTGGCGCTGTTGGCCACCTGGCCGCTGGTCCTTCACCTCGGCCGGGCCCTGCCGGGCGACCTGGGCGATCCGCTGTTCAGCTCCTGGCTGCTCGGGTGGGACGCCGATCGTCTTCGCCACGGCCTGCGGGGGTTCTGGGATGCGCCGATTCTGTATCCGAGCCAGCATACGGTCGCCTTCTCGGAGCACATGCTGGGCATCGCGATGTTCGTTGCGCCCCTCATCTGGCTGACTGGCAATCCGATCCTCGGCTACGACGTCGCCTTCCTCCTGACGTTCGTCGTCGCCGGCTGCGGCATGTACTTGCTCGCTCGAGAGCTGACAGAACGACGTGACGCTGCGTTTCTTGCAGGCTTGATGTTCGCCTGGTCGCCGCTGCGGGCGCTCCACGTTTCGCATCTGCAGGTGCTCGCGTGGGGATGGATGCCGATCGCGCTCTGGGGTCTGCATCGATTCCTCGCGGGCCAGCGACCCCGTAGCGCGACGGCTTCAGCCGACCCTGCTGGTAGCACGACGGCTTCAGCCGACCCTGCTGGTAGCGCGAAGGCTTTAGCCGAGCGTCGTCGGCATTCCCTCGCCGCGCTCGCGGTGTTTGCATGCGCCTTCACGATTCAGGCGTTCTCGAACAGCTACTTCATCTACTACCTCGCTCTCGCATCAGGGTTCGTCTTCGTCTACGAACTGGCGGTTTCTTCGACGCCGCCCGCGGCTCGCCTTCGCACCCTCGGCTGGCTCGCGGCTGCCTCGATGCTGATCCTTCTGTGTCTTGGTGCCGTGGCGTGGGCGTATGTGTCGGTCCGCAGGCAGTACGGATTTCGCCGGCCGTACGACGACTGGTCGATGTTCAGCGCGAACCTCCGGTCGTACGTGTCCGCTCCAGACACGTCGCGTCTGTGGGGCGTCGTCCTTCACGGAGACGAATTCCCGGAGCGCCAGCTCTTTCCAGGATTCGTGACGTTGATCGCCGCGGCCGCGGCACTCTGGCCAGGTCAGGCGCGGCGACGCCTTGCAGTCCTGTACGGCGCGCTCGCGGCAACGGCGCTGCTTTTGTCGCTCGGTCCCGAGCCCGCGGCCTGGTCCCATCGGCTGCTGCCGTCGGGACCCTATGTGTGGCTCGCGCGAATCGTTCCGGGCATGGACGGCATGCGCGTGCCCGCCCGCCTGGGCGTGGTCGTGCTGCTGGCGCTGTGCGTGCTCGCGGCCCTTGGTGTTGCGCGGCTGCTCGCACAGCTTCAACCTCGCACGCGAACCGTCGCCGTTGTTCTGCTGGGCGCCGCGATCGTCGCAGAGGGTTGGGCTGTGCCGTTGCGAATGGCGCCGTTCGACGCGCGGGGCCGGCCAGCCGATCGTGCGGCGTATCGCTGGCTCGCGCAGCAACCGCAGGGAAGCGCGATCGAGCTGCCGATTCTCGAATGGGCGATTGCGCCGACGCTGACCTATCAGTATGCGACGCTCTCGCACACCCATCCCATCGTCAACGGCTACAGTGGATACGGATCGTCCCTCCAGGAATTTCTGGGCGGCGCCGCGTCGCCGCTGAACGATCTCGATCGCATGGAGGACGCGCTGCACCTCCTGGCAGCGGTCGGCGTTCGCTACGTGCTGGTGCACTCGGCCGACTACGAAGATCCGCACACGGGTGCCGACACCGTCGCGGCGATCCGCGCAAGTCCGGCGCTGGCGGCCGAGGAGTTCAGGTCCGATGCGGTCGTCGCGTTCCGGCTGAAGGAAACCGGTGTGCTCACGGCACCGGCCGCGCCGGTGGGACAGCGGCTGCGCGCGACCGACCTTCGTGCGAGCGCCTCGGATTCCTCCGATCGGCTCTCGCTCGCCTTCGATCGCGATGTCGACACACGCTGGTTGACGGGGCGCCCGCAGAACGGCGACGAATGGATCACGATCGAGTTCGATCGAACGCGCGACGTCTCGGCGATCGAGCTGCAGACCGCGTCGCGCAGTTTTGGTGACTACCCGCGCGAGCTGGAGGTGGAGAGCGTGGGAGAGGACGGCAGCCGCACGGTGTTGTATCGATCGCCGATGCTGATTCCCTACGGCCGTACGCTCGCGCAATCGGGATCGCAGCCCGCGCTGGTCGTCAACCTGCCGGGCAATCATACGCGAACGCTGACGATCCGCCAGACCGGCCGCACGCGCCGCTGGTTCTGGTCGATTCACGAGCTCGGGATTTACGAACGCTAAGAAGGGTGCCACGTCGCCGCGGTGCGCTCGGCTAAAGCCTTCGCGCTACAACCGCAGCGCGCGAGTG
>DASSGK010000277.1:0-2436 GCA_035693505.1 Vicinamibacterales bacterium | reverse complement strand
ACTTCTTCGCGGTCCAGGCCAAACCCGACTGCATGGCTTACGGTGGCGAGGGAGCGGCACGGCAGCCGCAATCGCGCAATCTCCTCGATCGCGCGGTGGGCCATGGTTTCGATGACTCGATAGCCGATCGTCTGCCCGGATCCGACGCCGACCAGGAGAATGCCGCCTGCGGCGATGCCCCGGTCGACACGTATGAACTCGGCATGCCCGACGGCGGTCTTCTCCGACGTTTGGTGGACGGCCAGCAACCCACCAAGTGACTTGTTGACCGCAAGCTCGGGGCCGTACAGACCCTCCTCGACGTTCTTTAACAGGATCGCGTCGGCTTGGAGATCGGTAATGTTACCTGCGAGAGGGACCACGATCTCGACGTTGTCCATAGGCTGACGCCTTCCTTGCTTCGAGTGGCTACGCCTTCGCGTCCTTCCAGTTCTCCCCGACGCCGACGTCCACGGTCAGCGGCACCTTCATCTCTGCTGCGCCTTGCATTCCTTCGCGCACGATCTCCGAGAATTCCTCCGCGCGGGCCTTCGGCACTTCGAACAGCAGCTCGTCGTGAACGGTCAGAATCATGCGCGCCTCGGGATGCGGCAGCAGCGCGGCGTGGACGTCGATCATCGCGCGTTTCATGATGTCGGCGGCGCTGCCCTGAATCGGCATGTTGACCGCTTCGCGCTCCGATGCCGCCCGCCTCTGGAAGTCGCGGCTGTTCAGCTCCGGCACCAGCCGTCTCCGCCCGTACATCGTCTTGACGACGCCGGTAGCGCGGGCTTCTTCGAGCGTGCGATCGATGAAGGCCCGGACGCGCGGGAAGCCGGCGAAGTACGCGTCAATGAACTCCTGAGCCGCCTGCTGTGTGACGCCGATGTCCTTCGCCAGAGTGAACGCGCCTTTGCCGTACAGCAGCGCGTAATTGACCATCTTGGCGATGCTGCGCAGCTGGTGCGGATCGCGCGTGCTGTCCGCGCCGAAGATCTTGATCGCGGTTCGTTCGTGAAAATCGGCGCCTTCGCGAAACGCGTCGATGAGCACCGGATCCTCGGAGAGATGCGCCAGCACCCTGAACTCGATCTGCGAGTAGTCGGCCGAGATGAGGACATTGCCGGGATCCGCGATGAAGGCGCGCCGTATCTCGCGGCCCAGCGGCGTGCGAATCGGAATGTTCTGAAGGTTCGGATCGCTGCTGCTCAGACGGCCGGTGGCGGCGACAGCCTGGTTGAAACACGTGTGCACGCGGCCGGTTTCCGGATGCACGAGCTGCGGAAGGGCGTCGATGTACGTGCCCTTCAGCTTCATCAGCTGCCGCCACTCGAGAATCTGACGCGGGATGTCGTGCGTGAGCGCGAGCTCCTCGAGCACTTCCACCGCCGTGGACGGTGCCCGTGACGCGCCTGTGCGCCGCAGCACGGGCAGCTGCAGCTTCTCGAACAACACCTCGGCGAGCTGCTTTGGCGAGTTGATGTTGAACTCGCCGCCCGCCATCTCGAAGATCGTCGCCGACCGCTGCGCGAGCTCCTGGTCGACTTTCTGCGACTGTGCAGCGAGCGCGGCCGTATCGACGCGAACGCCGGCGCGTTCGACCGCCATGAGCACGGGGATGAGCGGTAATTCGAGCGTGTGGTAAACCGGGGTCAGCTCTTCCTTCGCGAGCAGGTCTTGAAGCGTCGGCGCGAGCTGTCCCACCAGATCGGCTCGCTCGCACGCGTACACCACCGCCGCGTCCACCGGCACGTCTGCGAGGGACAGCGCCTTGACCCCGCGTCCGCAGACGTCCTCGACCGACAGCGCCTTGTAGCTGGTGTGCTCGAGGGCGAGATCCTCAATGAGATGTCCCGATCGGGTCGCGTCGAGCAGGTAGCTGGCCAGCATCGTGTCGAGCTCGAGGCCTCGCAGCGTCACGCCGTGACGGGCGAGCACGATCGCGTCGAACTTCAGATCGTGGCCTGCCTTGGCGATCGCCGCGTCCTCGAGCAAGGGCCTCAACGCATCGAGGGCGACGTTGAGCGCGAGGCTCTCGGTATTGTCGAGCGATCGATGGCCGATCGGCACATAGTCGCCGTCGCGGGGCGAGGTCGAGAACGACATGCCGACGATGGCGGCGCGCATGGCGGTCTGGCCGTCAGGGAGGACGCTGAACGCAAAACGGCCGGCGGCCCGAAGCCGCTCAGCCAACGCGCGGACACCTTCGGCCGTATTGACAATCCGGTAGTTCTTCGCAATCGTGTCGGCGGTCGGCGCGTATTCCTTAGCGAGCGCGCGAAAGCCGAGCTCGTTGAAAATGGCGAACGCGGCCTCGCGCGATCCGGCGCGGTATCTCAGCTCCTCGGCGTTGAACTCGACCGGCACGTCTGTCCGGATCCGCGCCAACTCCCGGCTTTGCCGCGCCGGCTCCATGTTCGCCAGCAGGCCCTCGCGATAACGCTTGTTCTTCACCTC
>DASSGK010000276.1:0-6937 GCA_035693505.1 Vicinamibacterales bacterium | reverse complement strand
GTCGAGGATTTCGCGCCGTGGTCGTCGCCTGCAAGAACGATGACGCCACCGTGCCTGGAGGTACCCGCGTGATTCGCGTGCTTGAACACGTCGCCGCAGCGGTCGACACCCGGTCCCTTGCCGTACCACATCGCGAACACGCCGTCGTACTTCGCGCGCGGATAGAGGTTCACCTGCTGCGATCCCCACAGCGTCGTCGCCGCGAGGTCTTCGTTCAATCCCGGCTGGAACTTGATATGCGCGCGCTCGAGGAACTTCGCTGCCCTCCACAGCGATTGGTCGAGCGCTCCGAGCGGCGAGCCGCGATAGCCGGAGACGAAGCCCGCGGTGTTCAAGCCGGCGAGAACGTCGCGCTGGCGCTGGAGGATCAGGAGCCGGACGAACGCCTGGGCGCCGGTCAGGTAGACGCGGCCCGACTCGAGGGCGTACTTGTCGTCGAGGGAAACCTCTCGCAGCGCGGTGGCGGCAGGGGGCATGGCGCGTTTCTCCGCAAAAATCGTGTTTTTGGGACGCGCGGAACACGGGGTAGGTTCCGCAACGCTCGCGTTCCGGGGATTGTGCCCCCGGGCGCATTCGGGCGCGAATTCTACCTCTTTCGATGTGGTCTATCCACAATGCGGCACACAGCGGCCATGGATATATAAAATCGCGCGGTTATGGACCCAAAGATCGATTGCAGTTTGACTGGCGTCAAGCCCCCTCTCTCGAGGGAGGTTAGTGTGTCGCCGATGCCAAGCACGTAAGGAAAGCCATGGACGCCGACTCCGTCACAACAGCGACCGCCGTTCCACCGAAGACAGCGCCGCGCGCCGACATCGCCGACTGGCGTCCCGAGGACACCGAATTCTGGGAGCGCACCGGCAGGCGCATCGCTTACCGCAACCTCGCGCTCTCGGTGCCTGCGCTGCTCTGCGGGTTCGCCGTCTGGGGAATGTGGGGAATCATCACCGTGCAGATGCTGAACCTCGGCTTCCCGTTCACGCAGGCCGAGCTCTTCACGCTGACGGCGATCGCCGGCATCGCCGGCGCGACGATGCGCATCCCTGCTTCGTTCTTCATCCGCCTCGCCGGCGGCCGCAACACGATCTTTCTGACCACCGCGATGCTGCTCGCGCCCGCGATCGGCACCGGCATCGTGCTGCAGCACAAGGACTGGCCGCTGTGGGCCTTTCAGCTGATGGCGCTCTGGTCCGGCGTGGGCGGCGGCAACTTCGCGAGCTCGATGTCGAACATCAACACATTCTTTCCGAAGCGGCTGCAGGGTACCGCACTCGGGATCAACGCCGGCATCGGCAATTTCGGCGTCACCACGATGCAGATCGTGATACCGCTGTGCATGACGGTGGGGCTGTTCGGCGCGCTCGGCGGCGAGCCCATGACGCTCGTCAAGGACAGCGGCTGGATCTTCGGCAAGATCGCGGCCGGCACACCGACCTGGATCCAGAACGCGGGCTTCGCCTGGGTGCTCTCGCTCGTGCCGTTGTCGATCCTGTGCTGGCTCGGCATGAACAACCTGAAGACGGTCTCGCCCGAGACCGGCAACCCGATCGTCGCGTTCCTGAAGATCACGTATCTCTACACGCTCGCTTTCATTCCCTCGATTCTCGGCCTGTACCTGTATCTGCCGAAGCCGACCGGCCTCGGCGTGATCAGCATGTGGGTTGCGATTCCGCTCGACGTGATCGCCGCGCTGGTCGTCATGCGGCTCGCCGCATTCGGAACGATGAAGGACGGCATCGCCAAGCAGTTCGCTATCTTCAAGGACAAGCACACGTGGTCGATGACGGCGCTCTACATCGTCACCTTCGGCTCGTTCATCGGCTTCTCGATGGCGCTGCCGCTCGCGATGAAGGTGATCTTCGGCGTGAGCCACGTGCCCAACGCCGCCGGCGTGATGCAGCACACGGCGAACAATCCGAACGCGCCGACGGTGCTCGCGTACGCGTGGATCGGCCCCTTCGTTGGCGCCGCGGTGCGCCCGATCGGCGGCTGGATCTCCGACAAGCTCGGCGGCTCGATCGTCACGCAGGTCATCTCCGTGGTGATGGTTGCCGCGTCGGTTGCCGTCGGCTACGTGATGATGGAGGCGTACAACTCGGCGACGCCGGAACAGTATTTCGCGGCGTTCCTAGGACTCTTCATCGTTCTCTTCTTCGCGAGCGGCATCGGCAACGGCTCGACGTTCCGCACGATCGGCGTGATCTTCGACCGCGTGCAGGCGGGCCCGGTGCTCGGCTGGACCTCGGCGATCGCCGCTTACGGCGCATTCGTCGCGCCGATCGTGATCGGACAGCAGATCAATGCCGGCGCGCCGCAATACGCGATGTACGGATTCGCGGCGTTCTACGCTGTGTGCCTCGTGCTGAACTGGTGGTTCTATCTGCGCAAGAACGCCTATGTGAAGAACCCTTGATTCCCTGCCCTCGACGCAGCAACTGCGGAGATCCGCGATGAGCCATTTTCTCGACCGACTCAGATACTTCTCGAATCCGAAGGAGTCTTTCTCCGGCGACCACGGCGTGACCACCGGCGAGGACCGCACCTGGGAGGACGTCTACCGCAACCGCTGGGCGCACGACAAGGTCGTGCGCTCGACCCACGGCGTCAACTGCACAGGCTCGTGCTCGTGGAAGATCTACGTCAAGGGCGGCATCGTGACGTGGGAGACCCAGCAGACGGATTACCCGCGCACGCGCTGGGACATGCCGAACCACGAGCCGCGCGGCTGCGCGCGCGGCGCTTCCTACAGCTGGTATCTGTACAGCGCGAACCGCGTCAAGTATCCGATGGTGCGCGGGCGGCTGCTCAAGAGCTGGCGCGCGGCGCGCAGTACGCACGATCCGGTGGCGGCGTGGGCGTCGATCGTCGAGAACCACGGGGCGCGGCGAGATTACCAGAGCGTGCGCGGCCTCGGCGGTTTCGTGCGCTCGAGCTGGAACGAGGTCAACGAGATCATCGCCGCCGCCAACGTCTACACGATCAAGAAATACGGCCCGGACCGCGTGATCGGTTTCTCGCCGATC
The DNA here is from genome assembly GCA_035693505.1 of Vicinamibacterales bacterium. Taxonomy (GTDB): domain Bacteria; phylum Acidobacteriota; class Vicinamibacteria; order Vicinamibacterales; family CAVVIG01; genus CAVQFC01. Next base: position 3,914 of record DASSGK010000276.1, on the reverse strand, counting down.
CCGGCGATGTCGATGGTGAGCTACGCAGCCGGCAGCCGCTACCTGAGCCTGATCGGCGGCGTGTGCATGAGCTTCTACGACTGGTACTGCGACCTGCCGCCGTCGAGCCCGCAGATCTGGGGCGAGCAGACCGACGTGCCCGAGTCGGCCGACTGGTACAACTCGAATTTCATCATCGCGTGGGGCTCCAACGTGCCGCAGACACGCACGCCCGACGCGCACTTCTTCACCGAAGTCCGTTACAAGGGGACGAAGACCGTCGCGATCACGCCCGACTACTCGGAGGTCGCGAAGCTCGCCGACCTGTGGATGCATCCCAAGCAGGGCACCGATGCCGCAGTCGCGATGGCGATGGGTCACGTGATCGTCAAGGAGTTCTACTTCCCCGAAGACCGAAAGCGGAGCGCGTACTTCGACGACTACGTCCGCCGCTATACGGACATGCCGATGCTGGTGATGCTGAGGGAGCATCGACTTCCGACCGGGGAGACGGTGCTGGTGCCCGACCGCTACGTTCGCGCCTCCGATTTCAGCGACAAGCTCGGCCAGGCGAACAACGCGGAGTGGAAGACCGTCGCGTTCGACGAAAGCGGCAAGATCGTGCTGCCGAACGGCACGATCGGCTTTCGCTGGGGTCCCGACGGACGCGCCGACAAGGATCAGTGGAATCTCGAGGCCAAGGAGGCGCGCTCCGGCAGCGAGGTGAAGCTCAGACTGTCGCTGCTCGAAGGCTCGAGCCAGAGCGTGGAAACCGCGAAAGTGGCCTTTCCGTACTTCGGCGGCATCGCGAGCGACCACTTTCCTTCGAGCGCACTGGCGGGCAGCAACCCCGATGTTCTCGTGCGCACGGTGCCGGTGCAGCGCATCGCGCTCGGCGAGGCGGGGGAGAAGCGCGAGGCAATCGTTGCCAGCGTCTTCGATCTGCAGGTCGCGAACTACGGTGTCGCGCGCGGGCTGCCGGGCGAGGTCGCCGCGAAGAGCTTCGACGACGACACGCCGTACACGCCGGCGTGGCAGGAACGGATCACCGGCACGCCGCGCGCGCAGGTGATCGCGGTGGCGCGCCAGTTCGCCGAGAACGCGCACAAGACCGAAGGGCGCTCGATGGTGATCATCGGCGCGGCGATGAACCACTGGTACCACTCCGACATGAATTACCGCGGCATCATCAACATGCTGATGCTGTGCGGCTGCATCGGAAAGAGCGGCGGCGGCTGGGCACACTACGTCGGACAGGAAAAGCTGCGGCCGCAGACCGGGTGGACGGCGCTCGCGTTCGCGCTCGACTGGATCCGTCCACCGCGTCAGCAGAACAGCACCAGCTTCTTCTACGCGCACACCGACCAGTGGCGCTACGAGAAGCTCACGATGGGCGAAGTGATTTCGCCGCTCGCCGACCGGGAGCGCTACGGCGGCAGCATGATCGATTACAACGTACGCGCGGAGCGCATGGGATGGCTGCCGTCCGCGCCTCAGTTGCAGACCAATCCGCTGCAGGTCGTCCGCGATGCGAAGGCCGCCGGCGTCGATCCGAAGGAGTTTGCCGTCAAGGCGCTGAAGGACGGCTCGCTCCGGATGAGCTGCGAAGACCCGGACCACCCGAGCAACTGGCCGCGGAACCTCTTCGTCTGGCGCTCCAACCTGCTCGGATCGAGCGGCAAGGGCCACGAGTACTTCTTGAAGCACCTGCTCGGCACGAGCAACGGCGTGCAGGGAAAAGACCTGGGACCGGAGGAAGCAAAGCCCTCGGAGGTCGTCTGGCACGACAAGGCCCCCGAAGGAAAGCTCGACCTCCTCGTGACGCTCGACTTCCGGATGAGCACGACGTGCCTCTACTCCGACATCGTGCTGCCGACGGCGACCTGGTACGAGAAGAACGATCTCAACACGAGCGACATGCACCCATTCATCCACCCGCTGTCGACCGCGGTCGATCCGGCGTGGCAATCGAAGAGCGACTGGGAGATCTACAAGGGCTTTGCGAAGAAGTTCAGCGAGGTGTGCGTCGGCCATCTCGGCCTCGAGCGCGAGATCGTGCTGACGCCGCTCATGCATGACAGCCCGGCGGAGCTCGCTCAGCCTCTCGACGTGCAGGAATGGAAGCGCGGCGAGGTTGATCTCCTTCCGGGCAAAACCGCGCCGCAGATCGCGGTCGTCGAGCGCGACTATCCGAACGTCTACAAACGCTTCACCGCGCTCGGCCCACTGATGGGGAAGATCGGCAACGGCGGAAAGGGCATCGCCTGGAACACGGAGACCGAGGTGCAACAGCTCGGCGAGCTCAACGGCGTCGTCACGGCGGAAGGGCCGACGCGCGGCATGCCGCGGATCGAGACCGATATCGATGCGTGCGAAGTGATCCTGCAGCTCGCGCCGGAGACCAACGGCCACGTGGCGGTCAAGGCATGGGAAGCGCTCTCAAAGGTTACAGGGCGCGAGCATGCGCACCTCGCGCTCTACCGCGAGGATGAGAAGATCCGCTTCCGCGACGTCCAGGCGCAGCCGCGCAAGATCATCAGCTCGCCCACGTGGAGCGGCATCGAGAGCGAGAGCGTGTCGTACAACGCCGGCTACACCAACGTGCACGAGCTGATTCCGTGGCGCACGCTCACCGGACGGCAGCAGTTCTACATCGATCACCCGTGGATGCGCGCGTTCGGCGAAGGCTTCTCGACCTACCGCCCGCCGGTGGACCTCAAGACCACTGCGGGGATTCACAACCGGAGGCGCAACGGCAACCCCGAAATCCTGCTGAACTTCATCACGCCGCACCAGAAGTGGGGAATTCACTCCACCTACACCGACAACCTGATCATGCTCACGCTGAGCCGCGGCGGCCCCTGCGTCTGGATCTCCGAGGACGACGCGAAGCGTGCCGGCATCGTCGACAACGACTGGATCGAGCTCTTCAACATCAACGGCGCAATTGCCGCCCGCGCGGTCGTCAGCCAGCGCGTCACGCCCGGCATGGTCATGATGTATCACGCGCAGGAAAAGATCGTGAACACGCCGGGTTCGGAGATCACCGGCACGCGCGGTGGCATTCACAACTCGGTGACGCGCATCGTGCTCAAGCCGACGCACATGATCGGCGGCTATGCGCAGCTGAGCTACGGGTTCAACTATTACGGAACGATCGGCACCAATCGCGACGAGTTCGTCGTCGTGCGCAAGATGGCGAAAGTCGACTGGCTCGACACTCCCGTGGGCCAGGAGCTCGTTCGACCCACGCAGGCGGACGGAGAAAGCCTATGAAAGTTCGCGCGCAAATCGGGATGGTTTTGAACCTCGACAAGTGCATCGGCTGCCACACGTGCTCGGTCACCTGCAAGAATGTCTGGACCAGCAGGCCCGGCATGGAATATGTGTGGTTCAACAACGTCGAGACCAAGCCGGGCATCGGCTATCCGAAGGAATGGGAGAACCAGGACAAATGGAACGGCGGCTGGGTGCGCCGCGCGGACGGCAGCATCCAGCCGCGCCAGGGTGCGAAGTGGAAGCTGCTGATGCGCATCTTCGCCAATCCGAACCTGCCGGAGATCGACGACTATTACGAGCCGTTCACCTTCGACTACGACCACCTGCAGTCGGCGCCGGAGATGAAGGCGGCGCCGACCGCGCGACCGCGCAGCCTGATTACCGGCGAGCAGATGGACAAGATCGTCTGGGGGCCGAACTGGGAAGAGATCCTCGGAGGCGAATTCGCGAAGCGATCGCAGGACCGGAACTTCGACGACGTCCAGAAGGAGGTCTACGGACAGTTCGAGAACACGTTCATGATGTACCTGCCGCGGCTGTGCGAGCACTGCCTCAATCCGACGTGCGTCGCGAGCTGCCCGTCCGGCTCGATCTACAAGCGCGAGGAAGACGGAATCGTTCTCATCGACCAGGACAAGTGCCGCGGCTGGCGCATG
>DASSGK010000275.1:0-5846 GCA_035693505.1 Vicinamibacterales bacterium | reverse complement strand
CGCGAAGGCGGTGCTCGCGCTGATTGAAAGCGACTTCATCACCGGCGAGACCATCCGCGTCGACGGCGGACGCCACGTCAAGTAGGGCCAGGTAGGTCAGTTAGGTCGGGTTGGTCTAGAGGTGAGACACCAACCCACCAGCCCCACCCGCCCTACCTGACCTGCGTGACCTACCTGGCCCTCGCAGTGACCGACAGCAGTTCTTTCAACGACTCGAGGGCGCCCATCAGTTCCTTGCGATCGCGCGCGAAGCAGAATCGCACGTAGCCTTCGCCGTTGGCTCCGAAATCAACGCCGGGGACGCAGCCGATGCGGCCCTTCGCAATCAGGTACTCCACCATCCGCCACGACACCGAGCCGCCGTCGCTCGGCGCTTGCCACCCTGGAGCAATCCGGAGGAATGCGTAGAACGCACCGGCCGGCGGCTGACCCGAAAAGATGTCGCCGGCGGACTCTCGAATGCCCTGGTAGAACAGATCGCGCCGCGCCCGCAGCTCCTCTCGAAATGCCTCGACACAGTCCTGCGATCCTTCCAGCGCGCCGATGCCGCCGTACTGCACGACCGATGCGACGTTGCTGGCCGTGTAGAACAGTAGCTTCTTCGCGCGGTCGCGGATCGCCGGGTTCTTGATCGCGATGTAGCCCAATCGCAGGCCGGTCATCGCATAGGTCTTGCTGAACGTATAGAGCGGAAACGTGCGGTTGTACATGCCCGGCAGCGACGCGATGCTGATGTGCTCGCCGTCGAAGACGACGTCCTCGTAAGCCTCATCCGAAATGACCCACAGATTGTGGGTGTGCGCGAGCGTGGCCAGGCGTTCGAGATATTCCAGCGTCAGGACACCGCCGGTCGGATTGCTTGGCGAGTTGATATACAGAATCCGCGTCCTGGGTGTGATCTTCGATGCGACTTCATCGAGATCGGGCTGCCATCCGCGTTGCTCGTGAAGCTTGTAGCCAACCGGCACGCCCTGAGCCGCGAGGATATTGCCAGCCGCCGGCGGCCACGCCGGATCCGGAATCAGTACCTCGTCGCCGGGCTCGAGCACCGATCGGCAGAGGATGTACAGGCCGTGAATGCCGCCGTTGGTCACGAGCACATCTTCGACATCGTCGATCGGGATGCCGTTGGTGTCGCGAAGCTTGGCCGCAATCAGCTCACGCAGCCGCGGGATGCCGGTGGTCTGCACGTAGTGCGAGTGGTTCTCCGCGATCGCCCGCGCCATGCCGGCTTTCACGCTGTCGGGCGCGTCGAAGCTGACATCGCCTTGATCGAGGCGGTACGGATTTGAAACGGAATACATCATGTCGCGAATGCGAATGATGCCGGAGAAGGGAACGTCGTCGAGATACGAAGCCATGCTCTGATACTACATTGCAGGATACTTACATTGCAGAATTGCAGAATTGCAGAATTGCAGAATTGCAAAAGGGAAGGAGGAGGGGCTCAAGGGAGAATTCCTTCGACCTTCCCTTCCTGCAATCCTGCAATCCTCAAATTCTGCAATTTCACTGTGTCACTGTCGATAAGCGAAGTAGTCCGCGACCTCCTTCGCGACCAGACCGATTGCGTTCTCGAGCGCCTCGCCCGACCCGAAGTGGTTTCCCGTGAAGACGGTCAGGACGATTGTTTTGCCGGGCGCCTCCAGGACTCCGACGTCGTCTCCCACGTACGGCAGGAAGTCGCCGGTCTTATGCGGGATTGTGTAACCGGTGACGTAGCGAGGGATGCGTGTGCGGTACAGCTGACCGCGCATGATGCGCAGCATGAGGTCGGACGACGGCTTGTCCACCAGCGTTCCGCGCTCCATCATCTCGAGCAGTTGTCCCATTTCACGAGGGGTCGAGAAACCAAACGGCGACTTGCCGTCGCGATAGAACTGCTCTGTCGTCGGTGCCCCGCGCAGCGCCGGAAACCATTTCGACGGAACGTTCATCGCCCGCGTCGTTTTCAGACCCATCGCCTGCATCCGCGCGTTCACCGCGTCGGGTCCGCCCACCATGCGATAGAGCACTTCGGTTGCGGTGTTGTCCGACACGATGATCATCATCGTGATCAGATCCTTGACCGTCATGACGGCGCCGGGGTCGAGGCGCTGGATCGTCCCGGTCCCCGGCTGCGAGTCCTTCTCGGCGAACGTGTATTTGTCGGTGAGCTTGAACTTCCCGGCCTTGATCTGCTCGAGCGCCTCGATCATCAGCGGGATCTTGATCGTGCTCATCGTCTCCATCTGGCGATCCGCGTCGACGGCGATCTGCTCTCCCGTTTCGAGCGACTTCATGTAGATGCCCCACGTCGCGTTGATGCTGCGCGTGGTTCGCAGGATGGACGCTTCGAGCCGCTGAAGCGGCGTCTGCGGCTGCGCCAGGATCGGTGCCGTGCAGACTGTCAGGGCCACCAAAAGCGCGACGATGGGCAACGTGAACTTCATGCGGCTGCTCCGATTGATCGAGGACGCGAATCCGTTGAAGGTACTATATTCCGGTGACTCCGGCTGCGCTGCGCCAGCTGATCGCGCGCCTGCCCTCGCTGCCGTTCGTGCCGGCTCCGACGCTCGTCGAACCGTTGCCGCGCCTGCGCGGTTCGCTGGGCGGCGGCCCTCGCCTGTTTATCAAGCGTGACGATGCCATTCCGTTCGGGTTCGGCGGGAACAAGGTGCGAAAGCTGGCGCTCGTCGCGGCGCGGGCAGTTGCCGACGGCGCCGATACGCTGATCACGGCCGGCGGCGTGCAGTCAAACCACGCGCGCGCGACGGCCGCGGCCGCGGCCAGGCTCGGCATGCGTGCGGTCCTCGTGGCCAACGGCGCCGCCCTGGATCGGCTCAGCGCGAATGCGCTGCTCGACCAGCTGCTCGGTGCAGAGGTTGTCTACGTCCCAACACGCGACGCTCGCGCGCCGATGATGAAGCAAGTGGCCGAACGGTTGACGATCGAAGGCCGGCGTCCTTTCACGATTCCGATTGGCGCCTCCACACCGCTCGGAGCGCTGGCATTCGCGCTCGCGATGGCGGAGCTCGTCGAGCAGATGCCGGCGCCCGATGTCATCGTCCACTCCACTTCGTCCGGCGGCACCCAGGCCGGTCTCGTCGCCGGTTGCCGTCTGCTCGGCCTGCCGACCCGGGTCATCGGCATCAGCGCGGACGACTCGTCATCGTCTCTGCAGTCGCAGGTGGGTCAAATCATCGACGGCATCGCTGCATTGATCGAAATCGATCCCGCGATGCTGGCGTCCGGAACAGCGATCGAGGTCGACGATCGGTTCGTCGGCGACGGTTACGGAATTCCCACCAGCCAATCGCGCGAGGCGATCGAGCTCGCGGCGAGGACGGAAGCGGTCTTTCTCGATCCCACCTACACGGCCAAAGCCATGGCCGGCTTGATCGCGTACGTTCGTGAGCGAAGGTTCCTGGAAAGCCAGACGGTGCTCTTCTGGCACACGGGCGGCCAGGTCGGGCTCTTCGCGTGAGTCGTCCTTGCAATCGGTAGTGTCCGCCTTCAGGCGGACCACTCAAAATCGAAAGCACGTTGACCTAAGTACTTTTCGACTAGGAGCGGGTCCGGCTAAAGCCGGACACTACCTGCAGGTCTAGGAATTCCTGCTTTGCGTCTTGAAGACTTCGTCGATCAGGAAGAGATCGGTGAGGAGCGCGCGCAGGTGAATCGACGCGTTCAGGTTGTCCACCAGCTGGGAGCTGATGGCGTTTTGCGCGAGCACCAGCTGAATGGCCGCCTGTGCGTCGCGCGCGTCGCGATCGATCACCGCGATGAAGGCACGATACGGCGCGACCGGATCAACGCCGGTGCGATCGGTGAAGCCGTTGAGGAAATCGCCGAGATTGGTGAGGGCCGCGTCGCACTTCTTCAGGTACTCGCGCGCCTGACGGCCGGTGTCGTTCTCGCGATCGGAGGAAAGGCCCTGGGAGGCGTACGCGAGCATGAACTCGTACGCCTCCTCGATGATGTTGATCCGCGAGCCGAGCTCGGCGACGGTGTCTGCCTGGCTCACGCGTGACCCGCCGGCTTCGCGCTCGAGCCCTTGGGCCCGACCGGCCAGCGGCTGGGTTCATGATGCTCGAGATACTGCCGGCGCGTGATGAAGCCGAGGATCATCGACTTCGTGATCCACCACTTCTCCGGCCGGACCGCGAAGTACACGTGCGCGATCACCAGGCCGACCAGGCCGACGCCCGCCAGGCCGTGCGTCACGTAGGTGATGCCCCACGTCGCGTCGCTCAAGTAGTACGGATTGCGCGCGACCAGTCCGGTGCGGATGCGCGGGATCATCAGCGCGCCGGTGAGGGACGCGCCAAGGCCCGTGAACACGATCGCCAGGTGGTAGAGCCTGTTGCCGAGCGGGTACTTGCCCGACTTGGGACCGGGCACGTCGTGTCCGAACTCGCGGAGCATCTCGGCCTTCAACTCCGGGATGTCCTTGGGGCCGACCCAGATCGACCAGAAGTCCAGGAAGAACGTGGCGTGCACGATGTGGAAGAGGATCGAGGCGATGAGGACCAGCCCCGCCATCCAGTGCCACTGTACCCACGCGAACTTCACCCCGGCGATCGGGAGGAAGGCCGTGAAGAGCAGCGTGAACATCGCGGCCGCCATCACCCAGTGGAAGAGGCGCGCGGCGACACCGTGCCGCTCGATCTTCTGCGGGAGATTCTTGAACTGGGCTTCGAGCGCGTCGGTCTCGGCGCTGCTTCGCTTGCGATGCGCCGAGAACAGCATGTAGCTGGCGTGCGCGACGAAGAACAGCACGCCGGCAAACAACGATGCCCAGAAGAGGCTCCACGAGACGTGGGTGAGAACCCACTCACCCCACGGGCTCCGTCCCCATCTTAGGAGGTCCATGTCGCTCCCGATCCGCCGCGGATGGCGCGTTTCACGAGATTCCGCATCAGCGGCACCTTGTAGGCGTTGTGCCGCAGCGTCTGCGCGCCTTCGACCGCCATCTTGCCGGCCATGTCGGCGGTCTCTTCATTGCGCGTCTTGCCGATGACGGCCGTCTCGACCTGGGCGAGCCGATGCGGCGTGGCCGCGACGGCGTTGACGACGAGCCGGATCTTGTCGATCTTGTCGCCCGACACCACCATCGCCGAGGCGACGTTGACCAGCGGGAAGTCCCACACCTGGCGATCGCGCACCTTCTCGAAATAGAACTGCGCGCCGGCCATCGTCGACGGAATCCGGATGGCGGTGAGGATCTCGTTGGGCGCCAGCACGTTCATCCGCGTGATGTCGATGCCGGGGCCGATCCAGTACTGCTCGGCCGGCACGACCCGCTCACCCTTCGGGCTGCGGATCACCATCGACGCGTCGAGCGCCACGAGGGCCGGCGCCGTGTCCGACGGGTTCACCGCGACGCACCGGTCCGCGTTGAAGATGGCGTGCTCGCGGTTCACCGATGTCGGCGTGTCGGCGTAGCAGATGTTGCCGCCGGCGCGGTAGCACGTCCAGCCGCCGCGGTAGTACCAGCAGCGGGTGTCCTGCGACACGTTGCCGCCAATCGTGCCCTGATTGCGAATCTGCGGGGAGGCGACCAGCTCCGCGGCTTCCATCAGGAGGCTGAACTTCTCGCGGACGACCGGGTGCTTGACCACCTCGGTGAGCGGCGTCATGGCGCCGATCTCGAGGCCGCCGTTCACCTCTTTCACGCCTCGGAGCTCTTTGATCTGTCCGAGGTCGACGACCGCCTTCGGTTTCTTCAGGCGATCCTTCAGCCAGTCCATGCTGTCGAGGCCGCCGGCCAGCACCAGCGCGTCGGTGCCGTGCTTGTCGAGCAGCTTGAGGGCATCATCGATGGAAGCCGGCTGGTACAGCTCGAACACCGGCATGACGTCGCG
>DASSGK010000274.1:0-21765 GCA_035693505.1 Vicinamibacterales bacterium | reverse complement strand
TGGCCACGCCGTAGCCGCGAACCTTGGATCCTTGCCGTTTTCCTCCGAGCGCTTTGCGCTCGTCCCAGCGGAACAGTCCGGCGCCTCGATCGAGCGCCTCCTTCACGAAGGCGCTCGTCGCGAACGGGCGCTCACCGCGCGGGTTGGCCGGACCGAACTTCGCCTTGCCCTCCGGCGCGTTGATGCGATGGATGGCGACCTGATCGACGCCGAGCTTGCGAGACGCTTTCGCGATGATCGGTTCGATCAGCGTGATGCCCTGCATCCCGCCCGGCTGACTCTGTGCGCGCCGCGGAGGCGTGTTCGTGAGCACGGAAACGCCGCGCCATCGCATCGCCGGCGGCTGGAAGAGCAGCGACACTTGACGGCCCGACTGCGCGGTATCGCCGACCGGTTCGTACGGCCCGTTCTCGTTGACGACGAACATGTCGATCGCCGTGATTCGTCCGTCCTTGGCGAAGCCGACCTTCAATCGGCCGTGCATCGCCGGCCGTGCGCCGCCGATGTAGTGCTCGGTCTCGCGATCGATGCGCATCATCACCGGCGCATTCAGCTTCTTCGAGAGCAGAGCCGGGATGATCGCGCTGATCGTGCCCGTGGCCTTGCTGCCGAAACCGCCGCCGGTGTACGCGCTGATCAGGACGATGTCCTTCTGATCGAGATGCAGCCAGCGCGCGACCGATCCAACGGTCTGCACGGTACTCTGAGTCGAGCAGTGGATGTAGAGCTTGCCGTTCTGCCAGTAGGCCATCGCCGATCTCGGCTCGAGCGTCTGGTGGCTGGTGTTCGGCGTCACGAACGTTTCGTCGAGCACGAGCGCCGCGTTCTTGAATCCCGCGTCGACGTCGCCGTAAGCCCACTCGTCCGGCGTCTTGCCCATCGGCAGACGTCCCTGGTCGTATTCGGCGAAATCACTCGCCGTCCATTTCAGTTCCTCGATCGCGGGCGGCGCGACGGGCTGACCGGGTGTGGGCGGCTTCGGACGTCCCCAGATGTTGCCTTCGAGCCGGGCGTTCGGCCCGTCCGGTCTGAGGCTCGCGAGCGGGTCGACGGCAAAGGGCAGCGGCTCCCAGTCGATCTCGATTTTCTCGATCGCGTCGCTCGCTGTGAGCTCGTCCACGGCCGCGAGCGCCAGCACCGGCTCGCCTTGATACACCGGCTCGCCGGTCAGCGCCTTCTCGCCCTTGGTGTTGGCCGCGAGCCGCTGCCCAAGATCCGTGACGACGTCGGCTGGCGCCGGCAGTTCGTCGGCGGTGAGAATGCCTTTGACCCCGGGCATCGCGAGTGCCTTACTCGCGTCGATCCGCTTGACGCGCGCGTGGGGATAAGGACTGAGGAGCAGCTTGCAGAACAGCATCCCGTCGACGCGATAGTCCTCGGCGTACTTCGCCTGGCCCGTAACCTTCGCGACGAGATCGGGTGTCGTGTAGTTCTGCCCGATCAACTTGTTCGTCATGGCATCAGCCTCGGTTCAACTCCGCGCCGCGCATCATCGCGGTGAGGATCTTGTCGTAGTCCTGGCAGCGGCACAGGTTGCCCGAGATGCCGTGAGCCAGTTCCTGCCTCGTCGGATTGGGATTCGTCTTGAGGTAGCCGACCGTCGCCATGACGAACCCGGACATGCAGAACGCGCACTGGAATCCCTGCTCCTCGACGACGCCCTGCTGCACCGCGTGCAGCTTGCCGCTCGCCGGATCGGCGAGCCCTTCGATCGTCACGATGTTCTTGCCGCGTGCGCGGTGCGCGAGGACCGAGCACGAATAGTGCGGGACATCGTCGATCAGCACGGTGCAGGCGCCGCACTCCGCGCGATCGCAACCGAGCTTGGTGCCGGTGAGCCCCAGTTTGTAGCGCAGCACCATCGCCAGCGTGTCCTGCGGCAGCAGGTCGACGCGGCGATCCTGTCCGTTGACGCGGAGCGTGACCAGGCGCTCGACGGCGCCGGTCTGCGGCTGGCCGTGCACGGTCGTCGAGCGGAACAGGTACGCGGAGGATGAAGCGACGGTGCCGGCGGCGACGATACCCTGGATGAATGTGCGCCGGGAGAGACGGGCGTCAGTGTCTTCGGTCACGGTTCTGCTCCTTATGACCGACGTGAGCGAGGGACGATACGCGTCAAGGATACCCGATGGCTTCTTCGACCGTAAACTGCCAACTGAGCCTTGTCGATTCGACGACGAGGTAGAAGACGTGCGGGTCCTGCTGGACGTAATCGATTCCATGGCCGGCACCGGCGTGATCGACGACCTGCTGGAGCAGCCGGCCGCTGATCGCACTATGCGCCTCGAGTCGGAATATGGCGGGGGGCGCCTTCGTGTCGCCCGGACCGTCGGCCGAGGTCGTCTCCCAGCTGACACGCAGCGTTCCGGTATCGCTGGTGAACGATTCGGTCTGCAGGCTGCCCCGGCCTGACCACGAACCGAGCCGGTGCCACGCCACGGTTGGCTCCGAGCGGGCCGGCTGCGGATTCGCTCGCGGACCGCACGAACCGGCGGCCAACGCCGCGGCGAACATACTGACCAGCACACCGCGTCGCATCAGGCTCGTGTCCTCTGTTTCATTCCATGACCGGATCAGTCTGTTCGCATACTACATCCGGCCGCGGCTTGTGCCCTCGATCGAACGCGGCGTTCGGATCTCCGGATCGCATGCACAGATCGGTTCCCGATTTTTCGCGGGGCCTTCGTTTTGTCTTGACTCCGCGACAATCCGTCTCTATCGTTGGCGCCGTGTAACCGGTTACATCCGCCCGGATCAGCGATTCGTGCGGTGTCGCCGCCGTTCGTTCGGTGTCGGGAAACACCAGTCCGTAGTCGTCAGCCACTCGATGGAGGCACGATGCTGCGAAGGATGGTCGTTGTCGGCCGCGATCTGGTCATCGCGTTCTTCCTGCTCTCGTCCACTGCGGGAGCGCAAATCACCACGGGAACCGTCTCGGGTACTGTCAAGGATCAATCCGGAGGCGTGATTCCCGGCGCCACCGTGGTGCTCACCAGCGATACCCGCGGCACGAAGTTGGCGCCGGCGGTCACGAACGAGTCGGGCGATTTCGTCTTCCCGAACGTCACCCCCGACACCTATACGGTGGAGGTGACGCTCGAGGGTTTCCGCACCGTGAAGCGCACCGGCGTGGCCGTGAGCGGCGGCGACCGTGTCGGCCTGGGCAATTTCATGCTCGAACCTGGCACGCTCGCCGAGAACGTCCTCGTCGTCGGCGAGTCACCGCTCGTGCAGACGCAGAGCGGCGAGCGTTCATTCGCGGTCAGGGCCGAGCAGATCGACACGCTGCCGTTCGCCCGCAACAACTTCACCAGCCTCACGGCGTTTACCCCGGGCGTGGTGCAGGTAGGCGCGTCAGCCGGCGGCACGCGCCTCGGCGGCGCGGGCCAGAACAACATCATGATGGACGGCATCTCGGCGATGGACACGGGCAACAACGGCCAGATGCTCAACATGAACGTCGACTCGATCGCCGAGGTGAAGATCCTCACGCAGGGCTACCAGGCGGAGTACGGCCGGTCGAGCGGCCTGCAGATCACCGCGGTCACCAAGAGCGGGTCCAACCAGTTTCGGGGATCGGGCTACGACATTCAGACGAACTCCGACTGGGATTCGAACAGCTGGGTGAACATCCAGAACGGCGACCCGAAGACGAAGCAGAGCACCAAGACGCTCGGCTACACGCTCGGCGGGCCGATTGGAAAACCGGGCGGCAACAACAAGCTGTTCTTCTTCTACTCGCACGAGTACCGTCCGGTGACGGCGGCGATCAACGGCGGCAACCCGATCCGGATCCGCGTGCCGACCGCGGCCGAACGCGCCGGCGACTTCTCGCAGTCGCGCGACAACACCGGCGCGCTCTTCAACTTGATCCACGATCCGCTCTCGCCGCTGCCGTGTACTGCGGCCAACACGGGCGGGTGCTTCGCGGACGGAGGCGTGCTCGGCAAGATTCCGGCGAACCGCCTCTACTCAGTCGGTCAGGCGATTCTGAACCGGTACCCGATGCCGAACGTCGCGCAGGGCCCGGGCCAGAACTACAACTACCAGGTCGACGCGCCGACCACCGACAACCTTACGCAGCAGCCGTCGATCCGCGTCGACTACCAGGTGTCGCAGAAGCTGCGCGTCACCGGAAAATACTCGGGCCAGCGCGCACGCAAGCTGATCACGCCAGGCACGATCCAGGGATTCAACGACATGCAGAATCCCTATCCGTTCATCACCAACTACGGCGCGACCGTCGACGTGCAGATCAATAACTCGACATTCCTCGAGGGCACCTACGGGTTCATCCGCAACCAGCTCGCCGGCGGCGGAGCGATCGGCTCGCCGGGCGGTTCGCCGGCGCTGCCGGGCGGCATCTTCGTCAACGAGTCGTCGAACCGGGTGACCAGCCTGCCGGGGTTCCCGCTCCTCTATCCGAACGCCGGCGTCGTCGATCCGCGCTACTACGCGTACACGACGCTGAACGACCTCAACCCGGTATGGTGGGACGGCACGAAGATCAACCTGCCGCCGGCCTTCGCGTGGGGCAGCCGCATCGTCCCGACGCAGACCGGCACGGGCGGCACCGGCGATCTGCCGGGCCCGCCGAACCAGCTGTTCCCAGGCTTCCTCAACATCAACCGGACGCAGGACGTCGCGATCAGCCTCACCAAGGTGTGGGGCAACCACACCAGCAAGGCGGGGTTCTACAACAACCACAGCTTCAAGGCGCAGAACACCGGCGCCGGCGGCGTGGCGAACCTCGGCTTCCAGGGCTACGTGAACTTCGGCAACGACACGAACAACGCGCTCGATACCGGCTTCGGCTTCGCCAACGCGGCGACCGGCGTGTTCACGCAGTACCTGCAGCAGTCGAGCCTGATCGAAGGCTCGATGATCTACAACAACACCGAGTTCTACGTGCAGGACAACTGGAAGGTGAACGGCAAGCTGACGCTCGACTACGGCGTGCGGTTCACGCACCAGACGCCGCAGTACGACCAGTTCCTGCAGATGTCGAACTTCTTCGCCGACCAGTGGACGCTCAGTCAGGCGCCGCTGCTGTACCTGGCCGGATGCAATAACGGTGCAACGGTCTGCTCGGGCAACGCGCGCAATGCGATCGACCCGCGAACGGGCCAGGTCGTCACGGCGCCGGGCGCGGCGAATTCAGCGGCGCTCATCGGCACCGTCGTGCCTGGCAGCGGCAACCTCACCGACGGCATCAAGAAGGCCGGCGACGGCATCGCCGACACGTCGTACGTGTGGCCGGCCCTCGTCGCCGCGCCTCGCTTCGGGTTGGCCTACGACGTCAAGGGAAACCAGACGATGGTGTTCCGCGCGGGCGGCGGGCTTTTCTTCGATCGACCCGACGGCAACACGGTGTTCTCGATCCCGGGCAATCCGCCGATCTCGACGTCGCAGGACCTGCGCAACGGCCAGCTCCAGACGCTCGGCACCGGCCTCAGCAGCCAGGGCGTTCCGGCGCTGATCACGTTCCAGTACAACGCACAGATTCCGTCGTCCTGGCAGTGGCAGACCGGCATGCAGTTCGCGCTGCCGTACTCGACGATGCTCGACGTGGCCTACGTCGGCAACCACGGCTTCAACCGGCTGCGTGCGTTCCAGGGCGGCGCCGGCGGCGCGGTCGACCTGAACGCCGTCGACATCGGCGCGGCGTATCTGCCGCAGAACCAGGACCCGACGCTCGGCCCGAGCGCCGTTCCTGGCGCGTCGGCGTACACGGCGAACCTGCTGCGCCCGTTCCGCGGCTACAGCAACATCAACGAGCAGGAGACGCGGTACTGGGACGAGTA
Source organism: Vicinamibacterales bacterium (assembly GCA_035693505.1). Lineage (GTDB taxonomy): Bacteria > Acidobacteriota > Vicinamibacteria > Vicinamibacterales > CAVVIG01 > CAVQFC01. The sequence continues at coordinate 15,961 of DASSGK010000274.1, read as the reverse complement.
TCACGGCCTCCAGTTCTCGGTGAACCGCCGCTTCCGCAACGGGCTGGCATTCGGCGGCAACTACAACCTCGGCCTCTCGCTGAAGGGCAACACCGGGTTGCAGCTGCGGCTGCAGCACGCGCCGGACGGCACCATCTCGGTGCGGTCGGATCAGGCGCAATACGAGGCGTTGAACGAGAACCTCGCGCTCCAGAAGCACGTCATCAAGAGCTACGCCGTCTGGGACATTCCGGGTCCGTCCAGCGGCCTCGCGCGGGCGATCTTGAACGACTGGCAGCTGTCGGGCATTCTTACCGCGGGGTCGGGCTATCAGCCGGGCGCGATCCAGGCGAACGGCGCCGCGCAGGCCAACTGCGCCCTCACCAACGCTCCGGCGGGGAGCGGTTGCGCGAACGGTCGCTATGACATCACCTACACGTACCAGAACAACGGCACCAACACGAATCTCACCGGCTCGCCGGACTATGCGGCGAAGATCATCTACGTCGGCGATCCCGGCTCGGGCTGCTCGGACAACCAGTACGCGCAGTTCAACACGGCTTCGGTGAAAGGGCCGACCTACGGCAGCGTTGGCCTCGAATCAAGCCGCTACGTCCTCGGCGGCTGCACCGACCACACGGTCGACCTGGCGATCGCCAAGAACATCAAGATCGCCGGCAACAAGTCGCTGCAGTTCCGGTGGGACGTCTACAACGTGTTCAACGCGGTCATCTACAACAACCGCAACTCCAACGTGATCTATCGCAGCCCGACGGACCAGACGATCGTGAACTCGCAGTACCTGCCGGATGGCACGGTGGATCCGACCCGTCTGCAGCCGAAGAACGCGGGGTTCGGCGCCGCCACGAGCGCTCAGCCATTGCGCAACTCGCAATTGCAGATTCGATTTATATTCTAGGGAGGTCGACCAGTCGAAATGCGTAGTTTCCTGACGTGGCTGCTCGCGGCGTCGCTCGTGTCGAGCGGCGCCGTGCGCGGCTTTCGTCAGGACCCGCAGCATCTTCTGGCGGCCGCGCAGCCGCCAGTTCCCGCCGAGAGTCTGGTCCGCACGTATTGCGTCACCTGTCATAGCGACCGCCTGAAGACCGGTGGTTTGTCACTCCAGGGCCTCGATCCGGCGAACGTACCTGAACACGCGGACGTCTGGGAGAAGGTGGCCCGCAAGCTCCGCTCCGGAGAAATGCCGCCGTCCAACGTCCGATCGCGTCCGGATCCGCGCGACGCGGCGGCGCTGGTGGCGCACGTCGAGAGCACGCTCGATCGCGCGGCCGCGGCGCATCCCAACCCGGGGCGCGCGCCGGTGCACCGGCTCAATCGCGCCGAATACAGCAACGCCGTCCGCGATCTGCTCGCTGTCGATGTCCGTCCGGGTGAGTGGCTGCCGGTCGACGATTCCGGGTATGGATTCGACAACATCGCCGCGGTGCTGTCGACGTCGCCCGCGCTCCTCGATCGCTACATGGCGGCGGCGCGCACGGTGAGCCGCCTCGCGGTCGGGGACCTGACGCAGAAACCGGTCGAGGAGATCTACGACGCGAAGCGCGATCCGAACACCGGCCCGCGCAACGAGCAGCTGACCGAAGACCTGCCCTTCGATTCGCGCGCCGGCATGAGCGTGAAGCATTACTTTCCGCTCGACGCCGAATACGTGTTCAAGCTTCGCTTCGCGGGTGTGCAGACCGACGGCGGTGAGGCCGATGCCAATCCGTTTCAGTATCGACTCGCGGTGCGAGCCGGATTGCACACGATCGGCGTCACTTCGCCCCGCGAGAACCTGAAGCCGGAAAAAGAAGCGCCCGCGGGTGCGGGTCCACCGGGTGCGGGGCCCGCTCCAGAAGTCCCGTCGCCTGTGGATCTGAGGCTCGACGGAGCACGCCTCAAGCGATTCGACGTCCGTGCGGCGACGCCGGATGTCACCAGACTCATCATCGGCGGACCGTACAACGCCAGCGGGCGAGGGGAGACGGCCAGCCGCCGGACGATCTTCACCTGTCGTCCCGCACGACCGGCGCAGGAATCGGCGTGCGCACGAACGATCCTGACCTCGCTGGCGCATCGCGCGTTCCGGCGGCCGGTGACGAACGCCGATGTGGATCCGCTCTTCGAGTTCTATCGGAAGGCGCGTGCCACGTCCGAATTCGACGGCGGCATCCAGATGGCGATCGAGGCGCTGCTCGTCTCGCCGGAGTTTCTGTTCCGGATCGAGCGCGATCCCCGGACCGAGGCCGGCGCCTCTGACGCGGTCCACCGAATCAGCGACGTCGAGCTCGCCTCGCGCCTGTCGTTCTTCCTGTGGAGCACGATTCCCGATGCAGAGCTGCTCGGGTTGGCCGAGCGCGGACGGCTGAGCGATGACTCCGTGCTCGAGGCTCAGGTCCGCCGCATGCTCGAGGACCCGCGGGCCGACGAGCTCGTCTCCAATTTCGCCGGCCAGTGGCTGCACCTGAGAAATGTGCAGACGGTGAAGCCCGATCCGGTGATCTTTCCGTTCGACGAAGCACTCCGTCAGTCGTTCGTGACGGAGACGTCGCTGTTCGTGTCCAGCATCTTCCGTGAAAATCGAAGCCTGCTGGATCTGCTGTCGGCGGACTACACGTTCGTCAATCAGCGCCTGGCGGAGCACTACCGCATCCCGCGCGTGTACGGTTCGCAGTTCCGCCGGGTCTCGCTCGCCGAAGGACACCGGCGCGGGTTGCTCGGCCAGGGCAGCGTTCTGACGGTGACGTCATACCCCAACCGCACGTCCGTCGTGCAGCGGGGAAAATGGATTCTCGAAAACCTCCTTGGCACGCCCCCGCCGCCTCCACCTCCGGACGTCCCCGAGCTGAAGGCCGCGCCGCACGGCAAGCTGCTGACGATGCGCGAGCAGATGCAGGCGCATCGGGCCAACCCGATCTGCGCCGCGTGCCACGCCCGCATGGATCCGATTGGCTTCGCGCTCGAGAACTTCGACGGGGTCGGACGCTGGCGCGATGAAGATGCCGGGTCTGCGATCGATGCCAGCGGCACGCTCCCCGACGGCACGGCGTTCAATGGCCCCGCCGGGTTGATCGACCTGCTGCAAACCAAGTATCGCGACGATTTTGTGCAGACCGCGACCGAAAAACTGCTGACCTACGCGCTCGGCCGAGGTGTCGAATACTACGACTACCCGACGATTCGCGCGGTCACGAAGGCCGCGGCGCGCGATAATTACCGTGTGTCGTCCTTAATTCTTGCCATCGTCAAGAGTCCGCCATTTCAGCTACGGAAGGGATCGGAGTCATGAGCGCCGCGAATCACACTCTGCCACGGCGAAGTTTTCTCCGGGGGCTTGGCGCGACGATGGCGCTGCCGTTGCTCGATTCCATGGCACCCAGCCGATCCGTGGCTGCCGCGGCATCGCCGGTTCGATTGGGCTACGTCTACACGCCGAACGGCATCATCGGCGCCTGCGACAAGAGCCCGCGGCCGTTCATGTGGACGCCGAAGACCACCGGCGCGAACTTCGAGTTCAGCCCGACGATGAAGGCGCTCGAGCCGTACCGCGATCAGCTGAACGCGTTCAGCGGGCTGGCGCAGGTCACCGGAAGAGCGCTGGGCGACGGACCCGGCGATCACGCCCGGGCGACGGCGACATTTCTCACCGGCGTCCATCCGTACAAGACCGGCGGCGCGGATTTTCATCTCGGCATCTCCGCCGATCAGATCGCCGCGAAGGAACTGGGCAGGTACACGCAGCTCTCGTCGCTGGAACTGGGCCTCGAGCCGCAGCCGCTCGCGGGCAACTGCGATTCCGGCTACACGTGCGCCTACATGTCGATGTCGTGGCGCGGACCGACGAGCCCGCTGCCTGCCGAAATCAATCCGCGGACGGTGTTCGAGCGCCTGTTCGGCGACGGCGACAGCACGGAAGCGTCCGCGCGGATGACGCGTCTCGAGCACCAGAAGAGCGTGCTCGACTACGTCACGGCGAGCCTGTCGCGCCTCCGCATGCGCCTTGGCGCCGGCGACAAGTTGAAACTGGAGGAGTACCTCGAAGCGGTGCGCGACATCGAACGGCGCATCCAGCTCGCCGAGGAGCAGAACGCGGCGATCGAGCTGCCGCGCATCGAGCGTCCGAGCGCGATCCCGGACGACTACCTGCAGTACACGAAGCTGATGATCGACATGCAGGTCGTCGCGTGGCAGACCGACATGACGCGTGTCGCCTCGTTGATGCTCGGGCGGGACGGGAGCAACCGCGCGTACCGTGAAATCGGCATCTCCGACGGACACCACTCGATCTCGCATCACCAGGGTGACGCCGAGAAGGTGGACAAGCTGATCAAGATCGACGAGCTGCACGTCGGGATGTTCGCGTATCTGCTCGAGAAGCTGAAGAACACGCCCGATGGAGAGGGAACGTTGCTGGACCACTCGCTCGTGCTGTTCGGCAGCAGCATCAGCGAATCGAACATCCACACGCATGACGATCTGCCGATTCTCCTCGCGGGAAGCGCCAACGGACGGCTGAAGGGCAACCGTCACCTGGTCTACCGCAAGGAAACGCCGCTGAACAACCTGTTCCTCAACATGTTCGACCTGGCGGGCCTTCCGCACGTCGAGGGATTCGGAGACAGCACCGGCCGTCTGACAGACCTTTAGGCGAGATGGCCACGAACGCACGAATGCACGAAACGAACTCGACGCTTGTTTCGCGGGGTTCGTATGTGTCGTCTCCTTCGTGGTGTCGTGTTCTCGTGGCTGTCGTGCCGGTCGCGTGCTGTCTGTACGCGATTCCATCGTTTTCCCCGCTGCATGCTGAGGAGCGCGACGTCCGGCTGCTGGAAGCCGTCCGGCGTCGCGACGAGAAGGCGTTCCAGGCGCTCTTGAACGCGAAGGCCGACGTGAACGGGACGCAACCCGATGGTGCGACCGCGCTGGCCTTTGCCGTGCACCTCGGCGAACGCTCCATGGCCGAGGCACTCCTCCGGGCCGGCGCCAATCCGAACGCCGCCGACGAGTACGGTGAGACGCCGGTGACGCTGGCTGCGGGGAACGGTGACGCGCCGCTTGTCGCGCGTTTGCTGGAAGCCGGAGGCGACGCGCGCGCAATGCGGTGGAACGGCGAGACCGCCGTCATGATCGCCGCCGGCGCCGGCAGTCTCGACGCCGTACGCGATCTCGTCAAGCACGGTGCAGACGTGAACGCGGCGGAGCCGCGCGGGCGCCAGACCGCACTGATGTGGGCTGCCGCCGAAGGCCATAGCAATGTCGTCGCCGGGCTGATTGAGATGGGCGCGCAGGTGGATGCGGCGTCCAGGACCGGCTTCACGCCGCTCGTCTTCGCGACGGTCAAGGACGCCGACGCGTCGATGAAGACGCTGCTGGCGGCCGGCGCCAACCCCAACGTCAACCTTCGGTCGGGCGCGAAGCCGCTCGTCGTCGCCTTGCAGTATCGCCACACGGAGGCGGCGCTGCGGCTGATCGAGGCGGGCGCCGACATCAGCGTGCGGGATCGAAGCGGCAACAGCATGCTGCATCTGGCGGCGCAGGTCGGCGACCTGGCGCTGGTGCGTTCGCTGCTCGCGAAGGGAGCGGATCCCAACGCGCGCACGGCCAAATCGACGGTGCCGGCAGGCGCGCGCGGCGGCGGCGGTGGCGGTCGCGGCGGCCCCGCCGGCGAGCAGACGCCGGTGATGCTGGCGGCGCGCGGCGATCACGAGGACGTGATGCGGGCCCTGGTCGGTGCCGGCGCCGATCCGCGTCTCAAGGCGCAGGACGGGACGACGCTGCTGATGGCGGCCGCTTCCGGCGCGCGGCTCTCCGCGTTCCAGTACGCGTTCGAAGTCGATCCGGATGTTTCCGCGGTGACCACTACCGGCAACACCGTGATGCATGTCGCGGTCGGCATGAACGGCCGGACCCAACCCGAAGTGTGCGAGGTCATTCAGTTCCTCGCCGATCACCGTGCGAAGCTCGACGAACTGAACGATGCCGGTCGAACGCCGATGGCGATCGCCGACAACCTGCCGGTCGATCTGGCCGTCGATCTCCTGACCAGGCTCCTCAAGGAGCGCGGCGAGAAGCCGAAGATCCCCTCGAAACGCTGATGAAAACTCTGGCTGGCGGTTGTGCCGTCCTGGCGGTCACGATGTGGATAGCCGGACCGGGCGGCGTCGCGCAGGCGCCGGCCGGCGCGCCGGTGGATTATTCGCTGGGACCAGACTCGCAGCCGCATGATGGCGTCCCGCATGGGACCGTCACTCGACACACGCTTGCGCCGGGAAAATTCTTTCCCGGCACGCCGCACACGTATCAAGTCTACGTGCCTGCTCAGTACGACGCGGGCAGGCCCGCGGCCTACATGATTTTTCTCGACGGCAGCGGCTACGCGGGCGACGCCGTTCGAGTGCCGGTGGTGCTCGACAACCTGATCGCCAGGCACGATCTGCCGCCGATGCTGGCCGTATTCATCGATCCCGGGGTGATGCCGGCGCTCTCCGACCAGGCGCAGAATCGCTACGAGCGGATCTTCGAGTACGACTCGCTGACGCCGCGGTTCGCCAACTTTCTGATCGGCGAGCTCGTGCCCGAGATTGCCCAAAGCTACAACCTGTCGACGAATCCGAACGACCACGGCATCGCGGGGCTCAGCACCGGAGGCGTCGGCGCCTTCGTCGCGGCCTGGAATCGCCCGGACCAGTTTCGGAGGGTGATCACCTGGATTGGCAGCTTCGGCAACTTCCGCGGCGCCGATCGCCTGCCGGGTCTGATTCGGCGAACCGAGCCGCGGCCGATCCGCATCTTCATGCAGACGGGACGGCAGGATCTGGTCAACTACGCGGGCAGCTGGTACCTCGAGAACCCGCGCATGGCGGCGGCGCTCGAATTCGCGGGCAACGACGTTCGCATCGAACTGGGCGAGGACGGGCACAGCAACCGTCACGGCGCGTCGGTTCTCGGCGAGACGCTGCGATGGTTGTGGCGCGACTACCCGCAGCCGATCGTCGTCGGGGCGCCGCAGCCGGGCGCCGGCCGAGGGATCTTCGCCGAGCTCGTGCCTCGGCGCGAAATGGTTCCGTTCGATTCGGGACGAGGCCGCGCCGGCGATGCGGCGGCGAACCGCGGAAATGCGCCGCCGCCCGTCGCCGCGGCGGGGCGGGGAGCGGGCCCGCGCGGCGCCGTCTACGCGCTGATCGATCGCGACAAGCTCTGGGAACAGGTTGGCGACACGTATAAGTCGGCCGCGAGTCCGGCGCTCGACCGCGACGGCAACGTCTATTTCGCGGATCCGGCGAGCAGCCGGATCTACAAGGCGGACGCGGCCGGCCGTGTGACGGTCTTCAAAGAGCAGACGAACGCGGCACAGGCGCTTCGCGTCGGCGCCGACGGACGCCTGTACGCCAGTCAGCTCGCCGCGCAACGCCTGGTCTCGTACGACCTGAGCGGGGCGGCAAACGACGTCAAAGTCGTGGCGCAGAACATTCACGCCAACGATCTGGCGCTGACTCGAACGGGCTCGATCTATTTCGTGGACACGACGAAGAAAATCGTTGGCTGCATCGACGCGGCGGGGCACCGCCGCACGGTATACAGCGGCAGCGACATCATGAGCCCTTCAGCGCTCACGCTCACCCCCGATCAGGCGATGCTCCTGGTCGGCGACGCCATGGATCGCTATCAGTGGTCGTTTCAGATTGCAGCCGATGGCACGCTCATCAACGGCGAGCCGTTTCAGCGCCTGGAAATGCCGGAAGAAGGCCTGTTCAGCGGCGTCAGCGGGTTGACCATGGATTCCCTCGGCTACATGTGGGCGGCCAGCGCGATGGGGATCCAGGTGTGCGAACAGCCGGGACGCTGCACGAACATTCTGAACAAGCCGGAATTCAATGACACGCCGTTGACCAGCATCGCCTTCGGCGGGTCCGATCGCGCGTGGCTGTACGTGACGCAAGGCGGCAAACTGTTTCGGCGGCAGACCAAACGCACGGGCGTCGTTGCGTGGGAACTCGTCAAACCGCCGCAGCCTGGACTATGAGCCGCCGATCGCTCGAGACCGTGGTCAAGGCGATCGCGATCGCTGCCTGCGTTGCCGGCGCCTCCATGCAGTCGCCTCGCGCACAGGAGACTGGGCCAACGGTGGCGGATCACGTGTACAGCGACGCGCAGGCCGTGCGCGGTGCCGGCGTGTACGAAGCGGCCTGCGCCGGTTGTCATCGCGCCGATCTTGGCGGTAACACAGGCCCCGCGCTGCGGGACGAGAGATTCGCGCGCCAGTTCGCGGGCAAGCATCTCAAGGCACTCTTCACCAGAATCGCCACGACGATGCCGCGCAATGCGCCGGCGAGCCTGGGCGACAACGCGTATCTCGACGTCGTCGCCTACATGCTGAAAGAGAACGGGTTCCCTTCCGGTTCGGGCGACTTGATGGCCGACGCGCTCGACACGATCCGCGTCCTCCCCGGTCGGCCCAAGCCTCCGCCGCCGGTCGGTGATTTTTCTTATGTCGAGCTCGTCGGCTGTATCTCCGCCGATTCCGGGGACGGATCGATCGGTTCGACCCGTTGGATGCTGACGCGTGCGAGCGACCCCGCCCCCGCCACCACGCCTTCCTCTACGACGCCATCCGGTCAGGCGCTTGGCACGCAGACCGTGTATCTCGTGGACGCGATGGCCTATGCGCCTCAAGAACACAAAGGGCAGAAGGTGTTCGTTCGCGGTCTGCTGCTCAAGGTTCCGGGTGAACAGCGCATGACGATCAGCGCGTTGGAACCGTTGTCGCAAACCTGCAGCGACTGACCGTGCGCACAGCCGTCCGCGCGGCGCTCGTCGTCAGCATCGTTCTTGCGGCATCCATTCGCATCCCGGCTCAGACGGTCCGCCGCTACTTATACGTTGCGGTGCCGAGTTCGGGTGCGGCTGTGTCCGCGACGGAGCGTTCCGTCAGGTTCCTCGTCTTCGACGTCGCCAGGTCTCATCGTTTCGTGCGAAGCATTCCGTTGTGGACGATTGAGCGCGGCGACGACGCGGAGATGGTGCGGGGCACGGCGGTGAACGATCGAACCGGCCGGCTGTTCGTCAGTACGACGAAGCGCCTCGCCTCAATCGACTTGAAGACGGACGCCATCGTCTGGCAACAGGACTACGGTGGACGCTGCTGCGATCGGTTCGCCTTGTCGGCCGACGGCAAGACCATTTATGCGCCCGCATTCGGCCGGGCCCAGTGGTATGTCGTCGATGCCGAGAGCGGCCGCCTGCGCCACACCATCGTTGTGACGGGCTGGCCGCGCGAGACGAAATTTTCCCGCGATGGCCGGTCCGTCTACCTGGCCGCGTGGGAGTCGCCTGTGCTGTCTGTGGCCGACACGGCGACGAACGAAGTGACGAGAACGGTCGGGCCGTTCAGCGCCTCTCTGTGTCCGTTCACCGTGAACGGCAAAGGCACGCTGGCGTTCGCGAACGTCGACGGTCTCGTGGGTTTCGAAGTCGGCGACTTGCAGACCGGCCTCATCCTCGATCGGGTGGCGGCAGACGGCTCCAGCGACGACGGGTCCGGGCGCGACGCCAGCCAGTCCGCCGCGGCGTACGAGTGTCCGAGCCACGGCATCGCGTTCACGCCCGATGAGCGCGAGCTCTGGATCGCCGACGGCGTGACGAACAGCCTTCGCGTGTTCGACGCCAGCGTGTATCCGCCCGTGCCGCGCACGTCGGTGAAGCTCACCGCGCAGCCGCGATGGATTGCGTTCAGCGGTGACGGCCGCTACGCGTATGTGTCGACGGGCGATGTCATCTCTCCAGCGACGAAGCGAATTGCGGGCACGCTCGAAGACGGGAGCGGAGTAAAGGTGAGCAGCGAGAATTTCCTCGAGGTCGAAATCGCCGATGGTCATCCGAATCGCTGAAAGGACCAGTCATGCGTAGCACGAGAACCGTGTCGTTCCTGACCGTGACGATCTGCGTGGCCGCGATGGCCGTCGCGACCATGCAGGTGCCCGCTCCGGCGCCACCGCCGTCGTTCACATCGCCGGACGTGCAGCCGGATCGGCGTGTGGTGTTCCGCGTCTTCGCACCGCGCGCCGACGAAGTGCGCCTCGTCGGCACCGACATTCCGCGCAACATGCAAGGCATCGCAATGACGAAAGACGATCGCGGCGTCTGGGAAACGACCGTCGGTCCCCTGGAGCCGGGCGCCTATCGCTACAACTTCAACGTGAATGGCGTCGCGGTGATCGATCCCCGGAGCCCGTCGATCAGCGAGTCGAACAACAACGTCTGGAGCATGGTGCATGTGCCCGGCGCCGAGTTCATGGACACTGCCGACGTGCCCCACGGCGCCGTCGCCGCGATCACGTATCCCTCCTCGGCGCTGCACAAGGTTCGCCGCATGCACATCTACACGCCGCCCGGCTACGAAGTCGGCGCGGCCCGGTACCCGGTGTTCTATCTGCTGCACGGGGCCGGCGACAGCGACGAGTCGTGGACCTCGGTCGGGCGCGCAGGGTTCATCCTGGACAATCTCATCGCCGCGAAGAAAGCGATCCCGATGATTGTCGTGATGCCGGCGGGCCACACGAGCCGGACGCCCATCGGCAGAGGCGCGCCACCATCGTCGGCCGGTGAGGGCGGTCTGACGCCGACCGAGGAGTTCGTGAAGGACTTCGTCGAGGATGTCATGCCGTATGTGGAGAAGAACTACCGCGTGATCGCGGATCGTCCGCATCGAGCGATCGCCGGTCTGTCGATGGGAGGCAACCAGACGCTCAACATCGCCATCGAGCATCTCGATCGCTTCACCTACGTCGGCGTGTTCAGCTCTGGGCTCATCGGCGCGCTTGGGCGCGGCGCAGCCCCTGTTGCGGCGCCACCTCCTCCTGGCGCTCCGCCTGTCCTCGATGCGGCATGGGAACAGCAGCATGCCGCGGCCCTCGACAACGCCGCGGTCAGGAAAGGGCTCAAGGCGTTCTGGTTTGCGACGGGATCCGAGGATCGATTGATGCCGACGACCAAGGCGACCATCGAGCTGTTCAAACGCCACGGGTTCAATCCGACGTTCACCGAGAGCGGCGGCGGTCACACGTGGGCGAACTGGCGCGACTACCTGAACACGTTCGCTCCGCAGCTGTTTCGTTGACCGCTTCGATGACCTCTCGACGACACAAGCGGTGAATCAGTGAGGAATGAGGGCGTACCACAGGAGCAGGAGAATCACCAGCGTCGTCACGACGAATCCGATCACCCACTCCGCGGTGACGGGTCCTTCGGTGATGGCCATCCCGATTGCCCGCTCCAGATCCGCCGTACTCGAAAACCGGAACTGTGGGTCGCTTGAAAAACATTTCTGGATGACGGCGATCACGGAGGGCCTGACGTCGGGTCTGCTCTCACGTACGCGTTCATTGAGGACGGCCGGCTCGGGCGGCTGCGAGACCGAGATGCCGGTGAGCAGCAGGAGCAGCAAGGAACCGAGGCCGAGGATGTCGGCCTCGGGGGTGCACGTCAGCGGTGAACCGGCCTCGGCGAGCGACTGCACGCAAATCGAGGGAAGCAGCACGATACGCTCGTCGGCCGATTCGATCACCTGCCCGGCCGAGATCCCTCCGTTCGAGAGGCCGGCCCGGTGCAGCGCACCGACGGCGCCGCTGAGAGTTGCAACGACATGACAGGCCTGGTTAACACCGTATCGGCCTCCGCTTGACACGATGTCGGCGACCGATCGGCCGTCGATGTGTTCGGACCAATATCCGATGCGGTCTTGCGCGTAATCGGCGCCGTACACGGCAGCGAGGTGCGGGTGCGAAATGCGTGTGCGAAGTCTGGCCTGTTGAAGCAATCGCTCGGTGAGCTGCGCATCTCCGTGAACAGGACCGATGAGCGTGAGGACGACGGGTTTGCCGAGCGCGTCGTCCCTCGCGATGTACTGCGCCGCGCCGTCAGTTGGGAGGCTTCCGAGGATGTTCAGATGGCCCCAGCGCGACGGAACCGCCAGTGTCGAATCGGAAGGGGATCGGCGGGCGAGGGTCAACCGGCTGACCGCCTGAAGCGCATCGACCGCGCCCGCATTCTCGGAGGCGAGGCGTTCGCGGACTTCCTCCCAGGGAATCACGCCGCCATCGGCCACCGCGAGCGCGATGTCGAGCAGCGCGTCGTCGTTCGGGTCATTGCTCAACGCACATCTCACGCGCCAGCTTGACAAGCGCGCGGCTGACGGTCATCTGCGCCGCCGCGATCGAAGGCTTCTCGAGCGCGTTCGTGACTTCCGCCCATGACAGCTCCAGTTCGATGCGCGCGACAATCGCGTCTCGATCGCCTTCCTTCAGGCGGAGCAGGGCCGACTCGTATCGTTCGCGCATCTCCCGCCCGACGGCGAGGTCGAACGGCGAGGGCGACGTCGAGAGCTGCTGGCTGTCCAACGGCGCGCCGGATGGCTTCCGCTGCGCGCGGCGCATCTCGTCGAGTACGCGATTGATCATCGTGCGAAACACGTATCCCTGAAATGCGCCTTCGTGTCGCGGCTCGAACTGATCGAGCCTGCGGATGACCTGAACGAGGGTCTCCTGGGCGATATCCTCTGTGTCCCCGTGGCCGCGCGCCCATGACGGTAGTCGGCCGTGGGCCCACGTCTCGAGCCGCTTGAGATAGCGTGAGCACAGGAGCTCGATGGCCAGCCGGTCGCCGCTCTTCGCGCGCGTCACCAGGTGAAAGGACGAGTTCGGATCGGATTGGAAGGGGAGCGTTTCATTGGTCACGGTTCATGCCCCGGACCCGCAACTCTCGCGGGTCGATCATATGACGCCTGTCTAAGTATTCAACGCCGCCGCCGTCCAAAACCAACCGGGTTGGTTTGAACCCAGCCATATAATCCCTGCGTGCCGGCCTGGGCGCTAGGGGTTGTCTCGATGGCGGTGTTCCGTGTTGCCGTCGCCCTGATGCTCTACTTGTCCGGTCTCGCGACGCCGATGTCGCGAGCGGCGGCTCCACTGTGGGTCTACGCGACGCTGAGCGCGACGTTCACATTCGCCGGACTGGCTCTCGTCGTGAGTCACCGGCGGGACCACCGGGCCGAATGGCTTGGAGCGCTGCTCACGATGGTCGGTTGCCCGCTCGTCCGGCCATTGATCGCCGGCGAAGGCGCCCCACCGCTGGCGTGGCTCGAAGCCTTCCATCCGGAAATATTCACGCCGGCATGCGCCTGGGCGTTCGCGGCCTGTTTTCCGACGGATCTCACCGGCCGCGCAGCCCGCAGCGTCCGAGGCATCGTATCCGCGTGCGTCGTCATTGCGAGTGCGCTGGTCATCGTCAGCTTGATGTCGGTCTGGGGACCCGATGGCATTCGCCGTGCCGCCATCGCGCTCAACCACGTGCCTCGAGACCGTGTCAGCCCGATGTGGCTGCTTCAGATCGGGTTGAGTGCGCCGACGCTCGTGGTTCTGCTCTGGCGCTCGGCGACGGCTCCGCCGTACGCTCGCGCGCGGGCGACGCTGTTCATCGGCGCCTTGTGTCTTGGGCTGGGCCCCATCACGCTCGAACTGCTCGCCGAAGGGATCTGGCCCGCCTACGGGAGGGCCATGCATACACCATCGACCGAGCCCTGGATCACTGCCCTGGTCTTCGCCGGCATGGGAACGCTGCCCTTCACGATGGGATACGCCGTGTTGTTCGACCGGGTGGTCGAAACACGCATCGCGCTCGAAGCGGCCGCTCAATATTTCCTGGCGCGTTATATCGTCGGCCTTTCGGCGTTAATACCCTTCGGTGGTCTGTTTTTCTACCTGGTGAGCCGGAGGGAGGACTCTCTGACGTTGCTGTTTTCGGGCAGCGAGCGGCCTGCGGTGTTGCTCGGATGGACGATCGCCGGCTTGCTGGCCGTTCGCTTCCGTCCGCGACTCGTTCGCAGCCTCGATCGCCGCTACCATCGCGAGCCGTACGATGGCAGCCGCGTGCTGGGCCAGCTCACCGGTCCGGGCAGTCCATCCACGATTGACGATCTCGGGGTTCGCCTGCGATCGGAAATCGGCCAGGCCTTCCACGCACCCGTCGACGTGTTTCTGCTCGACGATGCCAGCACTGCGCTGCAGGCGGCCGGCTCCGCGCTGCCGGCGATCTCCACGTTCAGCTCTCTGTTGCGATTGGGTGAAAGCGGCCATGCGACGGTGGACCTGCGGGAGGACTCTGGCCGGGACCTCGTGGCATCCCTGGACGCGGACGAGCGGGCATGGCTCGAGAAACGTGACATCCGGCTTCTCGCCTGCGTGCGGAGCCGCGCGCTCGGGTCGGTCGGCCTGATCGGTGCCGGGCCGAAATTGAGCGGTGTGGCCTATACGCTGGCGGATCGTGAATTCCTGTCCGCGGTGGCGTCCACGGTTGGACTGGCGTTCGACAGCCTCAAACTGAGGGCTTCGCACGTGACTCCGACCGCGGAGCCGGCAGCTCGCGAATGCGACGGGTGCGGAAGCGTGTATGGCTCGGAGATGGGACGCTGCCGCTGCGGCCGCGCGCTCTCGGATGGGGCCGTGCCGTACGTGCTTCGCGGCGTGTTCCGCTTCGAGCGCCGCATCGGCGCCGGTGGATCGGGCGTCGTGTATCGGGCAGTGGATCTGGGGCTGGGCCGGACAGTGGCCATCAAGCTGTTGTCGGCCGCGCGCGCCGAGCACGTGGACGCGCTGATACGCGAAGCCAGGCACATGGCCGGAGTGTCTCATCGGCACCTCGCCGTGATTCACGGTGTCGAACGGTGGCGGAATGCACCGCTGCTCGTGCAGGAATATCTCGAGGGCGGAACAGTCGCGATGCGACTGCTCGCAGGGGCCATGACCCACGACGATATCGTCGAACTCGGGACCGTGCTCGTCGACGTCCTCGAACAGCTGCACCGCGAAGGTGTCGTCCACTGCGACGTGAAACCGAGCAACATCGGCTACACACGCGAGGGTGTGATCAAGTTGTTCGATTTCAGCCTCGCCAGACACATGCAGGGGGCTCCGCCGGATGTGAGCGGAGCCTCCGACGACCAGCCGAAGAGTCTGCTCGATTCAGTGGGCAACCTTGCGGGGACGCCGTTCTACATGTCTCCTGAAGCCATCCGAGGCGTGCCGCCGGAGCCAGGCTTCGATTGGTGGGCGTTATCGGTGGTCCTGTTCGAAGCGCTGGCAGGCCGTCGGCCGTTCGACGGCGCGGATACGCCCGACGTCCTTGCGTCGATCCTGTTTCGGCCGGCCCCGTCCCTTCGCCAGTTCCGGCCGGACCTGCCGGACGAAGTTTCCAACTTCTTCACCGCCGCCCTCGATCAGATGCCGTCGCGGCGACCGGCGACGGGTGCGGCGTTCCGTTCGGCCGTTGAATCGTTGCGCGGCGCCAGGCCGCACTGAGTCTCACCATCTTTCGCGTCGTAACGGTAAAGCAAAGGAGCAGCTCATGGCGAAGAAGAAGGACTTCGAATCTTTCACCCCGGACGACATCCTGAATGCCTGGTTGGACGCACTCAAGGAAGGTCTTGGGCCCGGACGTACGTTCGCGCCTGGAATCACGGATCTCGACGGTGAAACGGCGAATACGCTGCGAAACAGAATCAGGGGACAACTGGCGCTCGCGCCATTCAATGCCGCCGCGTTCCGCGCGTCGACTCGAGTGGCGAAGGACCTCGGCGCCATCTGCGCGATCATGGCCGATGCGACGACGGACAAGGTCGTGACGGATGACGTCTTCCAACGCGCGCGGCAGCTGTCCAAGTTGCACGCCTCGTGCCCCACGCCGACGCAGGGCACCGGGCCATTCTGCTAGGTGCCGCATGTCTCCCGTTCAACAAGCGCGCGTTCCCCATATCATCCAGAACGACGCCACGCAGCCCGTTCCCATTCTGTGTGGACCGGCGTCGATCCAGGCGATTCTCTACGGCCTCGACAACGCGAAGTTCTCACCGCCGACCTCCGCCGTGCTCAACGTCAGCGTTCCGGTCGTCGCCGATCAGAATACGATTTTCAACGAGGTCAAGCGCGTGACG
>DASSGK010000273.1:0-2531 GCA_035693505.1 Vicinamibacterales bacterium | reverse complement strand
GGGAAACACGGCTCGAAGATGATCGAGATACGCGTCGACCAGATCGACGCGCGGAACGTCGCCGGCCTGGCCCGCGCGGGCGGACCACGAGGCATCGGCGATGATCGCCTCGACCTCGCGCTCGACCGCCTCGGTGAACTTTTCGCCTCGTCCCGAGAACACCTTGATGCCGTTGTCCTCGTACGGATTGTGCGAGGCGGAGATCACGACGCCGGCGTCGTACGTGCCGGTCCGGGTCAGGAAAGCCACGGCGGGTGTGGGCACGACTCCGACGCTGGTGACCGAGGCGCCTTCGCCGCACGCGCCGTGCGCGAGCTCGGATTCGATCCACGCGCCCGATTCGCGCGTGTCGCGTCCGACGAGTACCTGCGGCGACTCCGTGCCGTGAGGCATCGCTCGAACGAGAGCCGCGCCCAGCCGCCTCACGGTCTGTGGATCGAGAGGCGCGACGCCCGCCTTCCCGCGAACGCCGTCGGTTCCAAACAATCTATGGTTTTCCACTGGTAATCCGTACGTGGACCGATTCCGGCGTCACGCGCGTCACGCCCGCGTCGCGCGATGATTCGGCGTGAACCGTCAGCGAATATTCGCCGGGTCCAAGTCCTGCGAGATCGATATAGGCCACCACATCATCGGCGACCACGCGGCCGAGCGGACCGCGGTTTCCGCGAAGCGTCAGCTCCACGGATGGGGGCACGGCCTCAGCCTGCAGGTTTCGACCCAGGTTGCGAAGATGGATCGGCTCGTTTCGCAGCGTCCGCTCGAGCGGCGCCGGAAGCACCTGCACAGTCACCATCGCCGAACGAGCCGTCTTCAAGCGCAGGGCGGGGTCGAGCAGGCCGAGGACCACCGACTGCTTCACTTCCTCCTGCGCGCCGGCGACGGATACCGGCTCGGTGACGACTTCGGTGGCGCGCATGACGGCGCTCTCGGGCCCGATCACTTCGACCGTGCGAGGATCCGACGACAGCGGACCCACGACAAAACCCGGCGCGGGCCGGCCATCAACGGCCGGCGAGACAGGGAGCTCGCGAGACGCCGCGCGCTCGAACGCCATGGTCACGGCCGACGGCAACAGCTGCACGATTTCGACGCCAAACGGCGCCCGCACCTGATCGGGGGTCAGTGGAAACAGGCGGCGGCCCGCTTGCGCCGTGTGCAAGTCGAGGACGGCGACCACGTCGCCGGTTCCAACCCGGCTCAGCGTGCCCGACGCTCCGCGCACGCGCACGTCGACGGTGGCGGGCACATCGCCGAGCAACTCGAGACCGGCTGGCACCTGAGTGAGCTCCAGCGGCACGCGCAGCCCGCGTTCGACGGTCTCCTCGCCGGACACGACCATCCAGAGCAGCAGGGCGAGGCCGAGCGAGAGCGCCTTCAGCCAGATGTTGCCGAACAGCCAGGTCACGGCGCGCCTGGAGGAGATCACGTGTACTGGACCTCCGGCTTCGGCGACTTCTCATGACGCTGCAGCAGAAGCGACCGCAGCCGCGTGCGCAGTCCATCGCTGTCGAGCCCGCGTTCGAGCTGGCCGTCCACCACGATCGAAACGCTGCCGGTCTCCTCGGAGACGACGATGGCGACGGAATCGTTTTCTTCCGTCAGGCCGATCGCCGCGCGATGACGCGATCCAAGACCCTTGCTCAACCTCGGGTTCACCGTCAGCGGCAGGAAGCAGGCCGCCGCGGCCACGCGCTCCTCCTGAACGATCACCGCCCCATCGTGAAGCGGAGACGTCGGAAGGAAGATGCTTTGCAGCAGGTCGTACGACAGGACCGCGTCGAGACGAATGCCGCCTTCGATGTAGTTGCGGAGGCCGATCTGACGCTCGATCGCAATGATCGCGCCGATGCGCTCCGACGAGAGCCGGCTCGCCACGACCACCAGCTCTTCGATCGTGTCTTCCGCCGCGGACGAGTCCGCGAGATATCTGAAGAACGGCGCGCGGCCGAAATGCGCGAGCGCGCGGCGGATGTCGGACTGAAACAACACGATGACCGCAAAGACGACGTACCCGATCATGTTGCGGACCAGCCAGTTCATCGTCTCGAGATGACCCCAGCGCGATCCGTAGAACAGGCCGACGAGCAGGCAGCCGCCGAGCGCCATCTGCACCGCGCGCGTGCCGCGAATCAGCTTGAGGACCTCGTACATGAAGATCGACACCACGAGGATGTCGGCGAGATCCCACCAGCCGATGGGAGGACGGCGCAGGAATGAGGTGATCCAGTGCATCAGCAGGGCTTGGGTTTAGGGCTTAGGGCTCGGGCGTCAGTGGGCGTTGTCTTAGCCCTCAGCCCTGTGCCCTCAGCCCTTCTTTCCGTATCTCCTCGGCGACCCGTACGACCTGTGCCATCTCAGCGACGGCGTGCACGCGAATGATGTGGGCACCGGCCAGGACCGCGGTCGTCACCGCGGCCGAGGTGCCCCAGTCGCGTTCGTGCGCGGGCCGCCCGCTCAGCGCTTCTCGCAGGAACGACTTGCGCGACGGCCCCACGAGTAATGGGCGGTCGAGCGCCGGCGCGAACTCC
>DASSGK010000272.1:0-6369 GCA_035693505.1 Vicinamibacterales bacterium | reverse complement strand
GTGGTTGCCGCTTGACAGTATACATGATATGCGTCATATATAAATATACATGACGAACGTCATGAAAGACGCATGGTCGGAGGCAGGAGCGCGCGCCATCAATCCGTGGTTGATCGCGGTGACTGTGACCATCGCGACCTTCATGGAGTTGCTCGATACGAGCATCGCCAACGTCTCGCTGCCGCACATTGCCGGCGGGCTGGCGACGAGCTACGACGAAAGCACATGGGTGCTGACCAGCTACCTCGTGGCCAACGCCGTCGTCCTGCCGCTCAGCGCGTGGCTCAGTCGCGTGTTCGGCCGCAAGCGCTATTACATGGCGTGCGTGGCGCTCTTCACGGTCACGTCGCTGATGTGCGGGCTGGCGACCAGCCTCGGCGCGCTGATTGTGTGCCGCGTGCTGCAGGGCATCGGCGGCGGCGGGCTGGCGCCGGTCGAGCAGGCGATCCTGGTCGACACCTTTCCCGGTGCGAAACGCGCGTCGGCCTTCGCGCTCTACAGCATGGCGATCGTGACCGCGCCCGCGATTGGCCCAATCCTCGGTGGCTGGATCACCGACAGCTTCTCCTGGCGCTGGATCTTCTTCGTCAACGTGCCGCTCGGCCTCCTCTCCTTGGTGCTCACGAGCCGTCTCGTGTCCGACCCACCGGCGTTCAAGGAAGAAGTCGCGCGTGCCAGGCAATCGGGCCGGTTGCGGATCGACTATCTCGGCATCCTGCTTGTCGCCGTCGGCTTTGCGTCACTGGAGGTTGTACTCGATCGCGGTCAGCGTGAGGACTGGCTCGAAAGCCAGTTCATCGTGGTCTTCCTGACTGTCGCAGTCCTCGCGCTCGCCGCCGCGTGTCTCTGGGAACTGCGCCACGACGATCCGGTCGTGGAGATCCGGCTACTGAAGGACCGTAATTTCGCGCTCGCCAGCAGCTTCTATTTTCTGTTTGGCGTCGTCCTGTTCGGCAGCACCGTGCTAATCCCGCAGATGCTGCAGTCCCTCTACGGGTACACGGCGACCGACGCCGGCCTCGTGCTCGGGCCCGGGGCGTTCGTCATCGTCGTGATGGCGCCGGCAGTGGTGCGGCTGGTGAAGAGGGTTCCGGTGCGGTCGCTCATCATGCTCGGCTATGGGGTGCTGGGGCTGTCGATGTGGTACTTCGCCAGCTTGAACCTTTTTACCGACTACCGCCGTGAGGCGTTCGCGCGCGCGCTGCAGGGCTTGGGGTTGGCGTTTTTGTTCATTCCCATCAGCCAGCTGGCGTACTCGAATCTACCGCCGAACAAGAACAACAAGGCGTCGAGCTTGACCAACCTTTTCCGCAACCTGGGCGGCAGCGCCGGCATCGCGCTGGTGACGACGCTGCTCGAGCGCCGGTCGCAGTATCACCAGTCGGTGCTGATCACGCATGTGACGAAGGCCGATCCAACGGTGCAACTGACGTTGAGCCGCATCGCCGACCGGTTGACGAGCGCCGGGTACACGAGTGCGGACGCGCTCGCGCGCGCTCCGGCGCAGCTTCAGGCGATCGTTCACCGCCAGGCGAGCTTTCTCGGCGGGCTCGATTGTTTCTGGCTGCTGGGTCTGCTCGCGATGATCGGGCCGCTGCTCGCCCTTCGGATCCGGTCCTTCGATCAAAGCGGCGCCGGACGGAAGACCACATGACTCGACTGCCTGCATCACGACTGGCCCTTGCGTTCGGCGCGCTCGTGGTCGCCACATCCACCACGTACGCTCAAACGCGTGATCCGTTCGCCGGAAGCATGCTCGGCGCACCGGCCTCTCAGACGCCCGTCGCGATTTCGTTCGGCGACGCGATCGAGCGGGGCCTGCGCTACAACCTCGGCGTGATCGAAAGCACGACCGCCAGCGCGGAAGCGCGGTCGGCGCGGTTGCGGTCGCTGGCGGCGTTGTTGCCGGCGGTGTCGGCGCGCGCGGCGCAGGTGTACGAGAATCTCAGTCTGAAAGAGTTCGGGCTGACGTTGCCAGGGCTGCCTCCGGTCACGGGCGGTTTTGGATTCCAGGACGTCCGTGTCGCCGTCGCTCAGTCGGTCTACAGCGGCGAGTTGCGGAATCGCTACCGGTCCGATGCTTCCAACGAGCGGGCCTCGGGCCTGAACGCGCGCGATGCCCGCGACATCGTCGTGTTCGCCGTTGGCGCCGCGTATTTGAAGATCGAGGCGAGCCGCGCGCGGCTCGACACCGCGACCGCGCAACTGGCGTCCGCGCAGGAGCTCGATCGCCTGGCCGCGGACCGGGTACGCGCGGAGGTCGCGCCGGAGATCGACTCGCTGCGCGCACAAGTCGAGCGGCAGACGGCGGAACAGCGCGTCATCGACAGCCGCAACGATCTCGAAAAAGCCAAGCTGGTGCTCGCCCGCATGATCGGCGTCGCGGTCGACCAGCCGTTTACCGTCGATCCGCCGGTGCCATTTCAGCCGTTGGCGGGGATCACGGAGCAGTCGGTGAGAGACGCCGCCTTTCGCGCACGCGCGGACCTGGCCAGCGCCAAAGCGAGCCGGGAGGCGGCCGAATTCGCACTGCGCGCCGCCCGGGCGCAGCAGCATCCGAGCGTCGGACTGACGGCGGACTATGGTGGCGGCGGCGATCGCACCAGCTTCAATCAGCTGTATACCGTCGCCGCAGCCGTATCGATCCCTCTCTATACCGGAGGGCGGATTCGTGCCGACGTCGCGCAGGCCGAACAGGAACTGCACCGCCGCCAGGCCGAATATGAGGATGTGCAGGGTCGCATCGCCTACGACGTTCGCGTGGCCTGGCTCGATCTCGAGGCCTCGAGTTCGAGCGTCACCGTGGCGCAACACAACCAGGAGCTGGCGAGCCGTGCGCTCGCGCAGGCGCAGGACCGATACGCGAGCGGCGTGACGAACTATCTCGAGGTCGTTGAATCGCAGGAAACGGTGACGCGCGCGAGCGAGAGTCTGGTCGCCAGCGTGTACGCGTTCAATGTCGCCAGATTGGCCCTGGCCCGCGCCAGTGGCGACGCCGAAGCCGGCGTGAAGGAGTTCAGATGAAGCCTCGTGTCTTCGGCGCCGTCTTTGCTCTGCTGCTCGTCGGCGGCGCGCCGGCCGTGTGGCTCCACAGCCGCCATTTTGAATCGACCGACGATGCGCAGATCGAGGGGCATTTGAATGCGATCAGCGCGCGCATCACGGGAACGGTCGCGCGTATCAACCCGAACGTCGAGAACAACCACTACGTGGAGGCGGGGACGCTGCTCCTCGAGCTCGATCCCGGCGACTACGACGTCGCCGTAGCGCAGGCGCGCGCGGCGCTGAACACGAGGGAAGCAACCGCGAATGCCGCCGGGCTTCAGGTGCCGATCGTCCAGGCCAGCGCGTTCGGCCAGCTCGCACTCACGCGCGCGAGTGAATCGGAGGCGGTTGACAGCGTCGCCGTCGAGGAGGCAAATCTGACGGCCGCGCAACACCGCGTCGAGCACGACCTGCTCGTCGCAGCGCGCGCAGAGCGTGACCGTCAGCGGTATCTCGCACTCGTCGAGAAGCGCGAGATCTCCCGATCGGAGTACGACGCGCGCGAAACAGAGGCCAAGGCCGCGGCTGAGACGCTGGAAGCCGATCGCTCGAGTGTGGTGGCTGCGCAACGAAGGATCGCACAGGCGCAAAGTCGCGTCGTGCAAAAGCAGGCTGATGTCGCATCAGCGCGCACAGCGCCCGAGCAGTGGTTGAACGTGAAGGCGCGATCGGCGGCGTCAGTGGCCCAGGTCGCGCAGGCGCGGGCCGATCTCCGCAGCGCTGAGCTGAATCTGAGCTACACGAAGATCTACGCGCCGGTTAGCGGCATTGTCGGGCGCAAGACGGTGGAGGTCGGCCACCGGGTTCAGCCGGGCCAAGCGTTGCTGATCGTCGTGCCGGTCGGCGATTTGTGGGTGACCGCGAACTTCAAAGAGACGCAGGTGCGATTGATGCGGCCCGGCCAGCCGGTCGACGTGCACGTGGACGCGTTCGACCGTGACTATCGAGGAACCGTGGAGGAGATGCCCGGCGCCGCTGGGACGCTCTTTAGCTTGTTGCCTCCGGAAAACGCGAGCGGCAACTTCGTCAAGGTCGTGCAGCGTCTGCCGGTTCGGATTCGGCTGACGAGCGGCGAGGATGCCGATCATCGTCTCCGTCCGGGTATGTCGGTGGAAACGCGTGTTCGCGTGAATTGAGAAGACGAGGGTTGCTTACGTCCGACGCAGATCGCGGCCGCGGCCGCGATCTGCGAGGCGTTGGTGATGTCGAGTTGCGACTGGGTCGTGGAGTGGGCGGAGTCGAAGGACTTCCGCGGTTGCCCGTCGCAGAATACGGTGACCGAGCTCACCGATGCGGCGCACCCGCGCGGGCCATTGCTCACGGTCAGCGAGCGTGGTTCGCGGAGCGTGTCCGCAAATGGACGACGGCGGCGGGAGTGAAGGACCCGAAAGCGATGGCAGGCGCTCTGGTCGTGCTGTTCGACGGCGCCGTCGCGGGGGCCGAGGTTGACGGGCCGCAGCGGGCGAGCGACGCGCGATGGATGGCCAGGCGAAGGGACGCGAGGCCAAGCTGGCCTATGTCGGCGAAGTCCTGATGGAGAACCGCCACGGACTGGTGGTTGACGCCTGCGTCGTGCCGGCGACCGGCACCGGAGAACGCGATGCCGCGACGAGCCTGGTCGCGAGTCTGCCGCGCCGACGCGTCACCATCGGCGGCGACAAAGCGTACGACACATACGGCTTCGTCGACACGTTGCGCGCCCTGGAGGCCACGCCGCATCTCGCGCAGAGGCAGAACAGTCGCGCCCTCGATCGGCGGACGACACGACATCCGGGCTACGCGATCAGCCACCGCGCGCGAAAGCGGATCGAAGAAGTCTTCGGCTGGATGAAAACGGTCGGCGGGTTGCGCAAGCTTCGTCACCGCGGCGAAGGGCGGGTGAACTGGCAGTTTCTGCTCGCCGCGGCGGCCTACAACATGGTGCGGATGCGCACGCTGGAGGCGACGACGTGACGGCCGCCGGTCCGCCGAGCGCGGTGCTCGACATACAGCTGGAAGTCCGCTCATTGCAATCGACTATCGAAGTCGTCTTGAGCGCTCGAATTTCAGCATCCTGCTAAATGACACCCATATGTTTCGCGATCGCGACGAAGCGCCGATCTTCTCGCAACGCGTCAAACCTTGGATCGACTTTGATCGAGATCAGATCGAACGCGCGATCGTCGGACGCCTTCGCGAGCCACCTGAAGCCCAGGTCGAGATCTCCCAGCGCGAATTGAATCCACGCGAATTCCAGCGGCGAAACGTACCGCTCCTTCGCGTACGCCTCGAGCTTGTGGAGCACTTCGAGTGCCTGCGCGCGAAGGCCCGATAGCGCGAACGTGCGCCCGAGTCCCCCGTGCATGCGCGGCGTGTGCGGCGAAAGATGCACCGCACGCTGAAAGGCCGCAGCAGATTCGTCGAAGTCCTTGCGCTGCTCCTGGATCACACCCAGCATCCAGTACGCCGGCGCGAAGTGCGGGTTCAGCTCGATGGTGCGATCGCACTGCTCGAGCGCCATTTCGAAATCGTGCCGATAGAAGTGGACCACTGCGAGGTCGCGTGCCACGATTGATGATACCGGATCAAGCGAGTGCGCAATCATCAGCTCGTTGAGCGCCTCGTCGAGGCGTCCGAGAGGGGCCAGGCATGACATGGCATACCAGTGGTGCGCGGTCACATAGCGTGGATTAAGGTTGATCGCTCGCTGGAACTCGCGTTCCGCGTTCAACCAATCCCAGTCCTGTGTTGATTTCACATGCGCCAGCGACGTGTGCGCTTCGGCGGACTCGGCGTCAAGCATCACCGCCATGGCCGCGCTGGATGCGGCTCTTGTCCAGACTTCGGCAGGGCCGAACACTCCGTAATGAGCCAGGAGACCGTAGGCATCCGCCAGTCCGGCATGGGCGAGCGCGTAGTCGGCATCTTCGACGAGCGCCCTTTCGAAGAAATCGAGCGCCTTGCGCAGCCCTTCTTCGGTCCGCTGGCTCAAGTGGTAAAGACCCTGCAGGTACAGGTTGCGCGCAGCGAGATTCTCCGAAGGCCCCCGACCAACGGATCCGCCCCGTTTGTCAGTGATCTCCTGTTCGAGTTTGTGGAAGATCGCCGCCGCAACACCTTCCTGTGCGGCAAGCACATCGTCGAGAGGTCCGTCCACGGATTCCGACCACAGATAGGAGCCGCTCGCGCCATCGACAAGCTGTGCGGTGACGCGAAGACGATCGCCGGACCGGCGGACGCTGCCGCTGATGACGAGCGCCGGTTCGGTCTTTTCAACGGTCGCTCGCGGCTCCTCCGATGCGAGCAGCCGCAGCGACGGAAATCGCGCGAGGTGATGGACTATTT
>DASSGK010000271.1:0-4360 GCA_035693505.1 Vicinamibacterales bacterium | reverse complement strand
GCCGGAAGCCGGAAGCCGAGCGACCGCGCCTGCGCGCCTGTGCCAGCGTTGATGACGTCGGCGAGCATGTCTGTCATCAGAAACGCCGTCGTCTCGTTGATGGCGCGCGTCGGCTCGTCCTGCCACTGCATCAATTCCTCGCCGTCTCCGTACTCGACGTGGCGCAGGAGGGTCGGCTTGCGGACGACTCCACCGTTTGCGAACGCCGCGTACGCGGACGTGAGCGACGCGAGCGTGACTTCTCCAGACCCGAGCGCGAGCGACGGGACGGCAGGCAGGCGATCCATGCCGAATGCGCTGGCATAGCGCACGACGCGCTGGATGCCGATATCGTCCATCACCTGAATCACGGCTCGATTGCTGGACACACGCAAAGCGTTCCGCACGTCGATCGAATTGCCTTCGACGTGACCGTCGTCGGGCAGCCACGCGCCCTGCAGCGTCGGGAGCGGTTTATCGAGGTGGTCGATTATGGTGGCGCCGGTATACCCGCCCTCGAGCGCGGCTGCGTAGACAAATGGCTTGAAGGCCGACCCGGGTTGCCGATAGGCCTGCAGGGCACGATCGAAGCGGCTTTCGGAAAAACTGCGTCCGCCAACCAGTGCGCGGACGTATCCGGTCTTCGGATCGATGGCGATGAGCGCCGCCTGCAGCGGATCGGTGTCCGCTCCTTGCTTATTGATTGTCTTGGCGCGCTGATCCTCGAGCGCCTGAAGCGACGACGTCACGGCCGCCTCGGCGGCCGCCTGCATCTTCGGATCGAGTGTCGAGTAGACGCGCAGCCCGCCTTTGTAAACGGCGTCCGAACCGTACTGATCCACGAGTCCTTTGCGGATTGCCTCGAAGAAGTACTCGCCGTGCGCGGAGCGCCGCGACAACGCGTCCTCGAGCTTCAAGGGCTCGTGGTTTGCGGTCGCGTAGGCCTGCTTGTCGATGACACCCGAATCGAGCATCAACTTGAGGACAGTGCCCCGGCGGCGTATCGCCTTTTTCGGATCCGATGTGGGCGCGTATGTGGACGGCGACTGGACCAGGCCAGCGAGCGTCGCGGCTTCGGCGAGCGACAGCGCCGACGCGTGCTTCCCGAAATATCCAAGCGACGCCGCTTCGACGCCCCAAAGGCCGCTGCCGAAATAGAC
This sequence comes from Vicinamibacterales bacterium, assembly GCA_035693505.1. Lineage (GTDB taxonomy): Bacteria > Acidobacteriota > Vicinamibacteria > Vicinamibacterales > CAVVIG01 > CAVQFC01. Next base: position 3,221 of record DASSGK010000271.1, on the reverse strand, counting down.
CTTGTTGACGTAGAGCTCCAGGATCTGGGGTTTCTTGTATTGCCGCTCGATGCGCGCGGCGAGGATCACTTCCTGGAGCTTGCGTCGAAACGTCTTTTGAGGGGTGAGGAAACTCGCTCGTGCGAGCTGCTGCGTGAGCGTGCTGGCGCCCTGCGCGGCACGGCCGTGCGTGAGATTTGCAAAGGCCGCCGCGGCGATTCGCGGGGGATCGACGGCGCCGTGCGAGTAGAACCGCTGGTCCTCGACCGCGAGCAGCGCCTTCAGAAAATCCGGCGAGACCCGGGCCAGCGGGACGTCGATACGTTCTTCCGTCGACAGCGTCGAGGCCGCCTGATCGTTCTCGTCGAAGATGATCGTCGACTGTGCCGACTCGCCGATGTGACGGATGGCGTTGCTGTCTGGCAGATCGGCCAGCAGGCCGTGCCACCACCACACGCCGGACGCCAGCAGTGCCACCGCCGCGACTGACGCAGCCTTGAGAAGAGTCCGAAGGGCCACCGTTCGCACGACCTTTTAGAACGTGAATGTGAGCGCAGCAGCGGCCCGCCCGAAATCGAGCTTCATATTGGCGAGTGGCAGCGGGATCGGACCGAGGTCCTGGAACGAATGGAAGTAGCGGATGTCGCCGCGAATGGCGACGTGCGGAACGATGGTCACCATCACGCCGCCGCCCACGTCCCAGCCGAAGTTGTTGTTGTCGGTCGACAAGAGCGAGGCCGTCGTCAATTCGACGTGGGTCTTGATTAACCCGACGCCGCCGAGGACATATGGGCGTACGGGTCCGATCTTCGGCACGATCATCACATTCGACATGAGCGTCAACACGCTCGATTTGAATCCAGGCATCGTGCCGAAAAAGTCGCGCGCGTACGCCAACTCTTCCTCGAAGCCGAGGACGGCGTTCATTCCGCCAAGCCCGACGCCGAAGTTCATCCGCTTGTCGTCGCAGCCGCTGACGTTCGGACAGTTCGCGTCGCCGCCGAAATTGAAGCCAATGAGCGGGCTAATGAAGCCCTCGGCTCTCGCGCGCTGCGGCCCCACTAGAGTCACCAGCAGCGCGGCAGCGGCGATGCTCAGCTGCCGTGCCATCCGTCTCGTCGTCGTAGTTGTCATCGGGTGCTTTGCGGCCTCCGCCAATACAAGAGCGAAGACACCGCGTCGACGAGTTCGCTCTCGCTGAACGGCCTTTCGATGACTTCGTCGTTGTCAAAGAGCGCGGGGGCGCGACCCTGGCCGCGGGCTGTCACGTAGAGCACCTGCACGCTTCTGTCGAGCCGACGCAGCGTCGAAGCGAGCTCGCCGCCGTCAATCTCCTCGACATCCGTGATGAGCAGGTCGAACGGACCGAGCCGTTCCGCGACGGCAACGGCACCCGGCGCGTCGAACGCCGTGGCGGTCGCATGTCCCTCGCTTTGAAGTGCCTGTGAGATCGCGGCGAGCGTCGCCGGATCGCCGTCCACGATAAGCACACGAGCCGCCGTGCCGGCATGCTCGGTTCGGGAAGAACGCCCGCCAAACTGCGGCGCGTAGACGACCTCACCCATGGCTGATTAGGACTCCTTGGTCCTACGCTGCAGAATGCTTGCCATTTTGGGCAGGCCTGAAGGCCTGCACTACAGCAGCGGAACGCCAGAACAGATGTAGTGCAGACCTTTTGGTCTGCAGACTGAGAGACCTCTGTAGGTAACGGCTATGTAGTTTTCGGAACTCAGCCGTGTAAGGACGACGCGGTTTCGTTTCCGCCGCTCTTGATGACGTACATCGCGTTGTCCGCGGCGCGGAGGAGGTCTTCCGGTCGAGGCCCGTGCTCGGAGGCCAAGGAGATGCCGACGCTGGCCGATGCGCGGATTTCGTGGCCGTCGACGTTGAAGGGCTCGTCGAGCGCCCGTTGTACGCGATCGACGACGGCATCGACATCCGCCTGGTCGGTCACATGCTCGAGCAACATGGCGAACTCGTCGCCGCCGAGACGGCCAACCGAATCGTTGGGGCGTACGGCCGCACGGAGGCGCCGGGCGATCGCAACAAGCAGTCGATCGCCAACGATGTGGCCGAAGCGATCGTTGATCGACTTGAACTTATCGAGATCGACGAACAGGACAGCGATGTCGTGCCGGCCGCCGACGTTCGCCTGGCGCGCCGCGAGCGTGAGCCGCTCCATGAAAGCGGCGTTGTTCAGCACGTTCGTCAGGCCGTCATGCGTCGCCCTGAAAGCGAGTTGTTTGACCAACCGCTTCTGCTCGGTGATGTCGCGCACGAACGCCGTGAACACCGGAGGACCTGATGTCGGCACACGACTCATCGAGAGCTCGATCGGAAACTCCTGACCGTCCGCACGGACCGCGACGGTTTCGAACCGCCGGCCCAGCAGTCCGGGGTCGCCGAGCCGATGGTGACGCATGATCGCGCGCCGATGAAACTCGCGCAGGTGCTCGGGGATGATCAGGTACGCGAAGTCCTGGCCCATCGCCTGAGCGCGCGTGTAGCCGAACGCCCGCTCGGCCGCCGGATTGAACTCGATGATGCGCCCGATTTGATCCATCGAGATGATGCAGTCGAGCGCCGCTTCCAGCATGCCCGCCCGCCGCACCCGCGCAGCATCGCGGTCCGACACGGTCGCGCCGAGCAGCAACCCTGAACTCGACACGACGCTCAGGAAGATCTGGAGCAGCATCAGCCGTTCTTCGCCCTGTCCGAACGCGTACGGACCGAACCCTTTGCCGGTTCCCCAAATCGCGATGGTGGCGGTCAGGAGGTTGGCGAACGCCGCGCCGGCGATCCCAAAACGAATCGCCGCCCAGATCAGGAACGGAAACACCAGATACTCGAGCGGGTAGTGCACAGCGCTGTCGAAGCGGCGAGCGAACACCACAACGCTGGTGACGGCCAGACCGGTGACGAGCGCTCCGAGTTCGAGACTCTGCGGCCAACGGATGTCACGCGGCCGCGCGGTAAAGGCGAGGAGTGCCGGCGCGACGATGAGATCGCCGGCGGCGTTGCCAAGCCACCATGTCCGCCACATCGGCCAGAACGACGACCATGGCTGAAGCCCTCCCGCGCACATCGTGGTGACGCCGATCGTCGCGCTGATGAACGTGCTGAGCACGGCGCCAAATACGACGACCGCCAGCATCGACCGCTGCCAGCTGTGCGACATCGGCGTCCCGACGAAGCGGCGCAGTAGCCACGCAGCCGTCATGGCTTCGAGCGTGTTCCCAGCG
>DASSGK010000270.1:0-3350 GCA_035693505.1 Vicinamibacterales bacterium | reverse complement strand
GACTCGTCGAACTCATCTTCCAACTCGTCGGGCAGTTCATCATCGGCCATAAGAACGAAAGGTACACTCCCGCGAGACGGCCATGCAACAAACAGGGGCCTGCCCGAGCAGCGGAACGAGTGAAGGCTATCGGTACTCCGCTGCCATGAATCACCGGCTGCCCGTCGGCCGCCAGCGGCTTCGAGCTAGTCGCGCAGCGACGACCAGCCCAAACGGGGACGGCTAAGGGCCACTACGGCGTTTATCGAGATTCAATCTCTAGCTTGCCGCGATTCAGCCGAACAATGTGGCGTTCGAACGCCTCATCAACGAGCTGGAGTGTATCGACAATGTCGAAGCCGGCCTTTCTGAATGCACTGATTGAGCGCCTGTTTCGCGCGGACGGATCAGCGACAATCGCATCCACGTCGGAGTTCGTGAAAATGTAGTGCGTCCCGAAGTCTCGAATAATCGCGGGTCCGAGCCCGCGACCCGTCATCTCGATTTCTCCGATCGCGAGATCGATTCCTGCCGACAGGGGTTCAGCGCCCACTTGCATGGCGTGCGCTGGAAAGTGACGCCAGCGATACCATTGAATCCAGCCAATCGGAGCGCCTTCGGCCAGTATGAGGTACACGTGAATCGGCTCGTTCCCGTCGATGGCAGGACCATACTTCGCTTCGAGGCTCCGCAGGTCGAAACGCTCATTCCACCAGACCGCCACGTGAGGAGCGGCGAGCCATTTCTGCAACAGAGGGAAGTGTGAACGGTCAAACTTGCAGAACGTGATGATCGGTTGCTCCCCGGTAGGGTTCTCCACGGGTCGATCTTCCACCGTTCCAATTGCCGGCTCAAGTCCTGACCAGAGAGATGTTCATCGTGGGCTCTTCGAAGATCTGGGTCTCCGCACGAACGGGTCAGCGGACAGATTGCCGAATGCCGCGATCATGTTCGCCCGCGACGATGAACGGGAATCGCACGGGCGTTATGGCTGACGAGACGTTGTGAAGGGGCGATCAATCCGGCAGCCGGGGAGTCGATCGACAGCACCGTGTTACTCGCGCGCAACGGAGTATGCGGGGGCCTCCGGTATTACGGAGCCGCGGCGAGCGGAGTGTCCGCGGAAGCGAGGTAAACACCTGCAATTGTGCCGTTCGACGGCAGCACAGCTGGCATGGCGTCTGCTTGATGGCTGGCCACCCGCTGATGTCGAAATCTCTACGCTCGTCTCGAAGGCTATGTCTGGCTGCGCTCGTGGCCGTCGCGATCCCGTCGGGCGGCGCCGCGCAGGACGTCACGCCGATCATTTCTCCGCCCCCGAACATCATCGTGCCGAACTACAACGGCGTGCCGACGGGCCCGCTGGGCGGGCTCGAGGGGAGCGCGTATGTCGCGCGCGCGGCGGACACGTCGGCGCCTTGGCTCAATCCGGCCGGACTCTCGCAAGCCGGCACGCAGCTCTCGGGCAGTGTCTCGACCTACATGCTGACGACGATCACGCCGCGGCTGTTACCGAGCTCCGGCGGATCGACGCAGAACCTGCCGAATCTGGTCGGTGCGACGGGGAAGTTCAAGGGGTTCGCCGTCGGGTTTTCGATCGTCACGGTCGCGTCCTGGAGTGAGGGCTTCGCCACCGAGTACCTCACGACGGCGGGCGCCAGCCCGGAGCGCTTCGCATACAGCTCGAATGCGAACTTCACCCAGCGCGTGACCGTCGGCGGCGTGGGCCGAACCATCGGGAAAAAATGGCGGGTCGGCGGCGCGCTGGCGCTCGAAGGGACGAGTATTCACAGCACGCAGATCATCAGCGATCGCATCAACGACGCGAACGGTCTGCGGACGCTCCTGTTCACGTCGGACGCCGGCGGTTCGATCGATCACGCGCGCCTGATCTTCGGCACGCAGTACCAGCCGACTGCTGCGATTCGGCTCGGTTACACCGTGCGGACGTCGGGGCTCGCATACGGCCGCGGCGGAGGTGCGAAGCTGGATGCGACGATGACCGGCGACAACTACACGCTTGGCGCGACGGCGTTCGACACCGCGGCGAACTTCGACTACAAGCTGCCGGTCGAGATGGTCGGCGCCGCCGCCTTTGTTTCCAAACGCGCGGAAATCGAGGTGGATGTGAAGTCGTATTCGTCCATCGATCGGTACACGGTGCTGTCCAGCGGGCAGCCGCTGACCATCTACACCGATCGTGCTGACGGCAGCGCGGGCACGATCGAGAATCGTGCGCTGCCGACGCTCACGAGCTCGTCGAACTCGGTCACGAATTTCACGGTGGGCGGACATGTATTGATCGTGCCGTCGTGGGCGTTGCAGCTGCACGCCGGCCTCGGGACCGATTTCTCTCCGGTGCCCGCCGAGGATCACGTGGCCTTCGACAGGGTGGACTTCAGGGTGCTTACCGCGGGCATCAGCGGCGCGATCGGCAAACTGACGTTCGCGCTCGGCCTCAACTATCGAAGGGGCGACTCGGACAATCTCATTTTGCGCAACCTGCTCGTCCAGCCGGTTCAGACGCATCTGGACATCAAGACGGTCGGCCTGACCTACGCCATCAACTATCGATTCTAATCGTCAGCCCACCGGCCTGAATGGAGACGTGGCCCCACTCCCAAGAGAGAAGCCTTGCGACACGACGCTGAGTCGGCTACCGTGACACGAGCCATCGACACAGTGATCTGAGGAGGATTCGCTATGCGTGTTTCCTGTCTCGTCGCTCTGGCCAGCGCCTTGGCCGCGAGCGTCGTGGTCCCCTCCGCGTCAGGGCAGCCAGCCAAGTGGACGCCCGCGCGCACGGCCGACGGCAAGCCCGACCTCCAGGGCACGTTTACGTTCGCCACGATCACGCCGCTGCAGCGGCCCACGGCGCTGAGCGGCAAGGATGTCTTGTCGCCGTCGGAGGCAGCCGAGTTCGAGGCCAGCGAGAATGACCGCCTGAACCGCGATCTGTTCGACCCGGAGAAGGGGCAGCCGAGCGCCGGATACCCCGGAAGGGCCGACGGCGGTGTGCTCTCATACAACGACTTCTGGTACGAGCGCGGCAGCCAGCTGACGGCAGACCGGCGCACGTCGCTCATCGTCGATCCCCCCGACGGTCGGATTCCGTTCTCGGCGGCTACGCGCGCAAGAATGGCGGAGCGGGCGGCCCGGACGAACGCGGGAGTGTTCGACGACCCTGAAGATCTCAGCCTGGTTGATCGATGCATCCTCGGCTTCAACTCGGGTCCGCCGATGATCTCGGGCACGTACAACAACAACCTGCAAATCGTTCAGACGCCCGGTTACGTGATGATCTTCAACGAGATGGTTCACAACGCGCGGATCATCCCGACTGACGGTCGTCCACACGGCACGCTCCCGCA
>DASSGK010000269.1:0-2310 GCA_035693505.1 Vicinamibacterales bacterium | reverse complement strand
GGAATCGACCACACGAAGTCGGCAGACGTCGCCGTCCGTTTGAGGCCCGGCATGCCGGCGAAGATCGGCGGCGGACTCGTGAAGCTCCAGTACCAGGCTGGCGAGATCGGGCCGAGGGGCGCCAGACCGGTCGCCGGATCAAACCCAGCCGGCGACGTCGCCTTGCCGTTCTGATCCCACGCCGCCCGGCCATGACAAGTAATACATGACGAGCGGTTGACGAAGGTGTCTTCGGTCACCGAGTTGCCCAACCGGATGTCGAGCCCGGTGTTGTCGGTGAAGTCGGTCTGCGATCCCTTCAGACAGTAGTTCGCAAACGCCTTGTCCCAGTGCGCCGAAGCGATCAGCGCCGTCAGCGCGGGTGTCTTCGTACAGGCGGGATAACCTTGGCCGGGCTGCGCGTTGGCGGCGACCACAGCAGTCTGAGCGCCGAAATGATCGATGCAACCGAGGATGTCGCAGCGCCCAGGGTTGAGCGTGTGCTCGAACGTGGCCCACGTCCAGTTCGGCACGAGCTTCGAGATGATATGCATCGATACCATCGCATAGCGCTTGCCGTCCGATCCGGTGTTCACGTGAAACACGGTCGGCACATTGGCCAACGTGACCCGGTTGTTGGTAAACGCCGGGACGGCTTCGATCGGCAACCAATTGGCCTTGGCTTCAATCGATTCCGGGGGAAATGAGATCGAAGTGCCGAATGCCGCCTTCAGGCCGCTCACCTTGTACAAGTTGTTCTGGAGAATGAAGTCGAAGGCCGGCCGGTTGCGGCGCGCTTCCTCACCGATGGCAGGGTTCGGCGGGATCTGAGGAATCAGGGAGCCGGCTTGCTGAATGGCCTGGACGCCCGCCGTCGGCACGATAGGGGCATGCGGCGTCAGCGGGCTGGCCGTCGTCGGGAACGCCGGATTCAGCTTGAAGGTATCGGTGTCGCTGGCCCAGGCTTCGAAGACGGCGTTACCGCCGCCGGCGTCCGTATTCGCCGTGATGAACAGCTGCCACGAGACCTTGTCGGGCTGGTTCATCGCCTCGTTGTCGACAGTCTGGACCGCGGCGGACACGCTGGCCAACCAGGCGACGGCGCCAAGGAGTGCCAGCCCCGTGAATCTGGATCTCATAGATCATGTTCCTTTCGTGAATGCGGCTCAGGGCTGGAACCCGGCGTCGCGCCAAGCGGTGAAATCCGCCAGAAAGCGAGTCCGCGTGTCGTCGGACCACACGCCTTCCGGACATCCGGCGCGGGGCATCCGCCGGCTGATGACGCTGTCATGAATGTCTTGCCAGTTCGCCTGGACGTCGGCCAGCGACCAGAGATCGAACATGAAGCGCATGTGATCTCGGTAGCAGACGGTGAAGTACGGCTTAATTTGGGCTTCGAAGCCGGTGGTCATGCGTGGATAGACGGACACGCAGAGCCGATTCCCAGGCTCCGAGCGCTTTCGATCGCCGCAGACGGGGGAGGGTCAGTGTCTGGCGAAGACGCTCTTCTTGCCGTCCTTCGTAAACGCCATCGTCGTGAACGGCTGCTTCGTCGGGCCCTGCTCCATGCCGGGCGATCCGATCGGCATCCCGGCGACGGCGATGCCGGCGATGGCCGGCTTCTCACGCAGCATTCGCTGGATGTCTTCGGCGGGAACGTGTCCTTCGACGATATATCCGGCGACCTTGGCGGTGTGGCAGGACACGAGATCGTCGGGCACGCGAGACTCACGCTCGACGGCGGTGAGCCGCGCGTCGCTGACGTTGTTGGCTTCCACCTGGAAGCCGCGCGCCCGGAGGTGATCCACCCAGGCGCCGCAGCATCCTCACGTCGGCGACTTGTAGACGACGACCGCCGCCGCTTTCGGCGGGGCCGGAGGCGCGGTCAACCCGAGGCCGGTTATCAGCAGAGCGCCTGCGCTGACGATCGCGAACCGTGCATGCATAGAAGTAGTCTTATCACGGCACATGACTCTGCGAAAGGATCTCGTGACGCTGCTGAGCGCCGAGCCTCGATCGGTGTCGTCGCTGGCGCGGGATCTCGGGCTGCGACGCGGCGACGTCGAGGAGGATCTGCGCCACGCGTTGCGCTCCGCCCGCTCCGCGGGTCACACCATCGTCGTCGTCCCCGCGAAGTGCAAGGCGTGCGGGTTCACGTTCGGCGAGGACAAGCTCACCAAGCCCGGCAAGTGCCCCGCGTGCCGCGGCACGCGCATCTTCGAGCCGCAGATCGGCGTCACGCGGTCCGGCTAAAGCCGGACTCTACTTTTTCGGTGCCGCGAACGGGCCGACTTCCGGTTTGCCCTGCGTGTCCTTCAGGTTGCCGAGCTC
>DASSGK010000268.1:0-5033 GCA_035693505.1 Vicinamibacterales bacterium | reverse complement strand
CTGCAGAGAAGGCGGAAGGCCGACGAAGCCCTTGAAGCCGGGGAACCGGAGGAGCTGCGGCCTCAGCTGCTGGGCGATCTGCTGCGCCGTCATGTCGCGCTGCGCCCGCGGCAGCAGCTGCACCATGATGCGGCCGTTGTTCGTGCCGCCGCCGCCCGGTCCGCCGCCGACGCTCGCGAGGAACGAGTCGACGTACTTGTTGCGGATGACGACGTCGGCGACCTGCTGCGTCCACTTGGCCATGTCGTAGTACGACGTGCCCTGGCCCGCCTGCAGGTTGACGAACATCGAGTCGTTGTCCTGATCGGGGATGAACCCGGTCGGGATGATGTTGAACATGTGCACCGTGAAGTACGCGACGCCGACGAAGACGCCGAGCATCACCACGCGGTGGCGCAGCACGATCGCCAGGCTCCACTCGTAGCCGGCCAGCAGCGCGTCGAAGGCGCGGTCCATCAGGCCGGCGAAGCCCTTCTTGGTGTGGACGACTTTCAGGAAGCGGCTGCAGAGCATCGGCGTCAGCGTGACCGACACGATGCCGGAGATGAGAATCGCAGTGGTGATGGTGACGGCGAACTCGCGGAACAGCCGGCCGAGAATCCCGCTCATGAAGAGAATCGGGATGAACACCGCGGCCAGCGACGTGGTCATCGTCAGAATCGTGAAGCCGATTTCCTGCGAGCCCTTCAGCGACGCCTCGAGCGGCTTCTCGCCGGCCTCCATGTGCCGCACGATGTTCTCGAGCATCACGATCGCGTCGTCCACGACGAAGCCGATCGAGAGGATGAGCGCCATCATCGACAGGTTGTTGAGGCTGAAGTGCAGCGTCTGCATCACCGCGAAGGTGCCCAGGATGGAGAAGGGCAGCGCGAGAGCAGGAATCAGCGTCGCCGACGCGTTGTGCAGGAACAGATAGATGACGCCGACCACCAGAACCAGCGTGATGAGCATCGTCACCTGGATGTCGGCGAACGCCGCGCGGATCGTGCGCGAACGGTCCTGCCGCGGGGTGAGATGCACTGACGGTGGGAGCTGCGACTCGAACGACGGCAGGAGCGCGCGGACCGCGTCGGTCACCTCGATGGTGTTCGTGCCCGGCTGCCGCATCACCTGCAGCGTGATCGCCGTCTGCTTCAGCGGCGGCGCGGTCGGCCCGCCCGGCTTCGTGTAGAACCACGAGCCGTTCATCACGTTCTCGATGCTGTCGATGACGTTGGCGACCTGATCGAGCCGGACCGGCGCGCCCTTGCGATAGCTGACGATGATCGGCCGGAACGCGGCGGCGTTCATCAGCTGGCCGGCGGCCTTGATGTTGTAGGTGGACTGCGCGCCGAACAGCTGGCCCGTCGGCAGGTTGACGTTCCAGTTCTGGAGCGCCGTGTCGATCTCGTTGAGGCCAATCTGCTGCGCGTGGAGCCTGTCGGGATCCAGCTGCACACGGACGGCGTACTTCGACGCGCCCTGCACCTGCACCTGCGACACGCCGCTCACCATCGAGATGCGCGGCGCGATCATCGTCTCCGCGTAGTCGTCCAGCGCCGACAGCGGCAGCGTGTTGGACGTCAGGTTCAGCATCAGGATCGGCTGATCGTTCGGATTGTTCTTGCGGAACGACGGGGGCGACGGCATGCCCGAGGGCAGCAGCGGCATCACCGCGGCGATGGCGGTCTGGACGTCGACGGTCGCGCTGTCGATGTCGCGATTGAGGTCGAACTGCAGCGTGATGTTCGTGTTGCCCGAGCCGCTGCGCGACGTCATCGAATCGAGGCCGGCGATGGTGGTGAACTGGCGCTCCAGGGGGCTCGCCACCGAGGACGCCATCGTGCCCGGGTCGCCGCCGGGCAGCCCGGCGCTGACGTTCAAGGTCGGGTAGTCGACCTGCGGCAGATCGCTGACCGGCAGCGCGCGGTACGCGATGACCCCGAACAGCGCGATGCCCACCATCAGGAGGCTGGTCGCGATGGGGCGCCGTATGAAGACTTCAGAAACGTTCATCGATTCCTCGGCTCGAGCCTTCGGACTGGCTCGGCTAAAGCCTTCGCCCTACATGATGCTCGTGTAACGCCGTCGCCCACATGTAGCGCGAAGGCTTTAGCCGAGCGCAACTCTTTATTGCCGGCCTGCGCCGGGTCCACCAGCCGGTGGCGCGCCGGCGCCGCGCGTCGCGCCATCCCCGCCACCGCGGTTTCCGCCACCCTCGCCGCCGCCCCGATTCCCGCCGCGGCCGCCTCGACCACCACGTCCGGCGCCGCCGCCGCGGCCGGTCAGATCCGTCGTCACGCGCGAGCCGGGCTCGAGGCGCAACTGGCCTTCGGTGACGACCGTCTCGCCCGGCTTCAGGCCTTTCTGCACGACGGTGTCGTCCTCGACGCGCTGGCCGATGGTGACCGCGCGCTGCTCGACCGTCTGATCGTCTTTCACGACGAACACGTACTGGCCGTCCTGGCCCGTCTGCACGGCCTGCGACGGCACGACGGTCGCGTTGTCGAGCGTCGTCAGACGCAGCGAGACTCGCGCGAACTGTCCCGGCCACAGACGGCGATCCGGGTTGTCGAACGTCGCCTTGAGCTTGATCGTGTCGGTGGTCATGTCGACCGCGTTGTCGACGAAGGAGAGCGTGCCGACCGAGGGCTGTGCGGCCGCGTCCTGCGGCGTCGCGGTGACGGGCAGCTTTTTGCTGCCGGTCATGTGCGACTTGATGGTGCCCAGGTGAATCGCGGGCACGGTGAAGGTGACGAGCACCGGCTGCACGCGCGCGATCGTCGTCATCTCGGTCTGGTTCGCGGTGACCAGGCTGCCGACCTTGACCGAGAGGCTGCCGGTCTGTCCGTCGATCGGCGATTTGATGGTCGTGTAATCGAGCGAAACCTTCGCGGCGTCCACCGCGCCCTGCTGCGCGACCAGCTGCGCCTTCGCGCTGTCGATCGACGCGCGATCGGCCTTGACGAGCGCGGCCGTGGCATCGGCCTGCGAGCGCATCTGCTCGGCGACGTCCTTCGAAATGATGCCGCGCGTGTTCAGCTGCTGCTGCCGCTCGGCGCTCAGCTGCATGTACTCGGCGTTGGCGGCGTCGCGCGCGAGCTGCGCCTCGGACTGCGCCAGCAGCGCGCGGTCGCGAACGAGGTTCGCTTCGGCCATCTGGAGCGCGGCCTCGAACGGACGACGATCGAGGTTGACGAGCACCTGTCCCTGCTTGACCATATCGCCTTCGTGGAAGGAGAGTTCTTCCACGACGCCGGTGACCTGCGAGCGCAGCGAGATGCTGGCGAACGCTTCGACGTTGCCGATGGCGGCGAGATCGACGGGCACGTCTTTCGCGGTGACCTTGGAGGTGACGACCGGCGCCGCGCCGCCGTCGCCGCCTCGTCCACGCCCGCGCCCGCCGCCGCCACCAGGTCCGGCCGCTGAAGTGTTGCTACCGCAGGCAGCGCTCGCAAGAGCGGTCGCGCCGGCCGCGGCGATGATAAGGGACCGGAAACAAAAACGTCTGAACACCGTTAGCTCCAAGCTGTGGGAAGGCACACTGATCCGTGTCGTATAGGAGGATACGGGGCCTTTGGCCACACTATTTACCCCCAGGACGTCATTTGATGTCTCTTTTTAGAATACTTACGTATTAATGACGAAAGTTATACAAATACCTGGGGTTAGCTGGTCTGCCGCCCCTTCGGAAGCGGTCGCGCAGGGCGTCCGCGAACTGGAAGCCGGCGGCGTCCTGTTTCTGCCCGACCTCCGCTTCGACGTGGAACCGCATGAGGCTCTGCTGTTTACGCCGACGATTCTCGGCAGTTCGAAGAATGCCAGCTACGATCCGGCGTCCGGGCGCCTCGGCGGATCCACCGCGTCCGGCGCGGATGCCGAGATGCTCGCCGGCTTCATCCGGCGCTTCAGCGAGGCGGCCGCGTCCCTCGTTCAGCGGCTGCTTCCAGCTTATGGCGATCGGCTCGTGCGGGCGCGCGCCAGCTTCCGCCCGGCGGAAATCGCGGGCCGGCAGACCACGTGGCGGAAAGACGATTCGCGCCTGCACGTGGATGCGTTTCCGGCGACGCCGTCCGGCGGACGCCGCATCCTGCGCGTGTTCAGCAACGTGAACCCGGAAGGACGCGCACGCGCGTGGCGGCTGGGCGACGATTTCGAGACCGTTGCGCGCCGGTTCGCGTCTCAGCTTCGCCCGCCGCTGCCGGGCGTCGGGCATCTGCTCGCGCTCACGCGCGTCACGAAGTCGCCGCGCTCGGCGTACGACGCACTCATGCTGCAGCTGCACGATCGCATGAAGGCCGACGAGGAATTTCAGAAGGAATCGGCGCAGAGCCGCGTCGATCTGCCGGCGGGATCGACGTGGCTGGCGTTCACCGACCAAGTGAGCCACGCAGCCACGCAGGGTCAGTATCAGCTCGAGCAGACGTTCATGCTGCCGGTGGAGGCGATGCTGGAGCCCGAGCGCTCGCCTCTGCGCGTGCTCGAGCGGATCAAAGGCCGCGCGCTCGTGTAAGGCGTCCGCTCCCCCGAACCTCTGAGACGGGACCTCTGAGACGGGACCTCTGAGACGGGACCTCTGAGACGGCACCTCTGAGACGAACCGCTGAGACGGGACCTCTGAGACTCAATCGCGAACGGCCTTGAGGATCGCCTCCATGTGCGCGAGGTACTTCTCGAACGCCCGGCGGCCGGCTGCGGTGAGACGATACTCGGTTCTCGGCATTCGGCCGTCGAACGTCTTCTCGCAGGAGATGTACTGCGCGTCTTCCAGCTTTCGCGCATGGACGCTCAGGTTTCCGTCGGTCGTCTGCAGCAGCCCCTTCAGATCGTTGAACGTGAGGCGGTCGTTCACCGCGAGCGCGCTCACGATGCCGAGCCGCAGCCGCTCGTGAATCAGCCGATCGAGATCCAGGGTGCTGCGCCTGGGAATCTCAGATTTCAGATTTCGGATTTCAGATTTGTTGCGCGCCGCCGCTGTTCTAGCCGCCATATTTCCTCGCGATCACCAGGCCGAATCCAATGTGCAAACCGCCGAAGCCGGCGGCCATGAACCA
>DASSGK010000267.1:0-7805 GCA_035693505.1 Vicinamibacterales bacterium | reverse complement strand
ATGCGGCGCGTTGCATACATCAGCAGGGTGAGCATCACGAACAGCGCGATCGATCCCCCGAGCAGCGCATAGTCCTCCAGGCGAAGCAGCAGATACAGGAATCCGTACATCACCGCCGTCACCCGCGTTGCGTTCGTCATGAAGGGCGGCAAGGTCTACAAACTTACCTCTGGCAGCGCGCACGCGAAATGACGCAGCGCTGAAGCGCTGCGCCCCACGCTCGGCTAGAGCGTTTTCGATTTTCATGTAGTGAGGCGGTAGCCGGAATGCCGCACGTAGTTGGCGCATTCGTCTGGCAGGAAGAGCCCCAGGGCTGTCGCGAGTAACTCACACACGTGATCGAAGGTGCGCGGGCGGGCCGCGCGGAAGAACGCCTTCAGTTTGGCGAACGCGAGTTCGATCGGATTGAAGTCTGGACTGTAGGGCGGCAGAAAGCGGAGGTGCGCGCCGGCGTGCTCAATCGCCGCCCGCACCTCGGGCTGTTTGTGGGCGGCGAGATTGTCGAGGACGACGATATCCCCCGGTCGGAGCGTAGGCACCAGGACCTGCTCGACATAGGCGCAGAACGTGAGGGTATCGATGGGGCCGTCAAACACGGCCGTCGCCGTCAGCTCCGTCGGGCGGAGCGCCGCGATCACCGTGTGGGTCTGCCAGTGGCTGCAGGGTGTGTGATCCGCGATGCGCGTGCCTCGCGGACTGCGGGCATAGCGGCGAAGCAGGTCCGTGGCGACACCCGATTCATCGACGAAGACATATTGGCGGGCATCGTGAAGTGGGAGCCCATCCCGCCAACGACGACGAGCGGCGGCGACATCAGGACGCCGTTGTTCGTCGGCGTGTACGGTTTTTTTTGAGCGTCAATCCCTGCCGATGGATTTCCAACCACAGCGTGCTCAGGGCCGCGGTCGTCGGCAGCGCGTCGCGCAACTCCGCTAACGTGATATCCGGCCGGGCCGTGATCAACGCCACCAGGCGTCGCTCGCGCCCGGCCAACACGCGCGACCGAAACTTCGTTTGCGGGCGCGGGGCGAGCGAGCCCGTTTCCCGACGGCGTTGGATGAGGCGATGGACCCAGGCGCGGCTGACCCCGAACGTCGCCGCCACATCATCGGCATCGCCACTCGCATCCCAGGCCCGCGCGACTCGCTTCCGCAGATCCATCGAATACGGCGCCATCGCCACCTCCAGTCGCCCGAAGGAGTACCACGGCCGCCGTACTACGTACAAGTCAAAATTGCTCTAAAGCCTTCGCGCTACAAGCAGCAGGTCCTGCGCTACACACGCTCGGCTAAAGGCTTCGCGGTACGCGTGGAGAGTCTTGTGGCGCAGGGCTTCAGCCCTGCGATGTATTCGCAGCGCTAAAGCGCTGCGCTACATCGTCGACTCACTTGTCGTTGCACTGCATCGGCGAGGCGGACGATGTCCGCGCGGTCGTTGTAGACCTGCGCGGACACGCGCGTCCACAAGCGTCCGCGCCAGGCATGAACGGGGACTTCAATCCGATCGTCGACGAGGAGCGCGAGTCGCAGGCGCACGGCTTCGTCGGTCGTGCTTCCCGCGTCCTCGGGCAGCGGCACGGTGACCATCGATCCGATCATGTTGGCCGGCGCGTCGATCGTCGTGCCCCACTGCCCTGCCAGTGCTGCGCCTGCGTCGACGGCGAGCGCGTGCATGTAGGCGAGCACCTCGTCGAACCGCCACTCGTTCAAGAGCGCAATGCCTTCCGGCGCCGCGAGAAACGCAGTCGGATCGATGGTGGCGTTGTGCTCGAACTCCGCGTGAAATCCTTCGCCGGAGCCCCACGACGCGACCGGATGATGGAGTTGCGCCTGGTACTCAGGCTTCGCCCACAGAATGCCGCACGAGCGAGGCGCGTGCGCCCACTTGTGCAGATTTCCCGAATACCAATCCGCGCCGGTGGCCGGGATGTCGAGCGCGATGGAGCCGGGCGCATGGGCGCCGTCGACGGCAACCGGTACGCCCCGCGCGTGACAGACATCCGCGATCGCCGCCACCGGCAGCACGAGCGCGCTCTGCGCGGTGATGTGATCCACCATCACGAGCCTGGTCCGCGCCGTGAGCGACTTCGCGATCGCATCGACGATCTGGCCGCCCTCGCGCACTGGTGAAGGCATCTCGATCGTACGCAGCGTCGCTCCTCGCTCCCGCGCCCAGACCTGCGCGGCCCGGGCGACGCCGCCATATGCAAGGTCCGTGATCACGATCTCGTCGCCAGGCTGAAGCGGAACTGACCGCAGCACCGCATTGAGTCCCGTCGTCACGTTCTGCACGAACACGAGATCCTCGGCGCGCGATCCGAAGAACGGCGCGATGAGACCGATCGCTTCCCGTAACCGCGGCGCACGACGCCAGGGCGCCGGCTGTTCGAAGTTCAGTTCGCGAAGCATGAACCGCGAGGGCTGTCGCTCCATCTCGTCGCGCAGCGCTTGCTGCTTGTCGAGCACCCGCTTCGGCGGGACGCCGACGGTGCCGTGATTCAGGTAGGTGATCTCTGGATCGAGCAGGAAGTGCTCGAGCATCTGGCGGCCGAATGTGGGCATGCATCATCCTGGCGCGGGCGCCGCGGGACAATGCGCTCCAATCCGGAATTGGTACGTCTCGATGGGGTGCCCGGCTGAAGCCTTCGCGCTGCTCCTGCGCCGGACGCCCGTGCGCTATGGGTGCGGTGACGCTGGCTGCGCCGGCACGCGATTCTTGAACAGGGCGCGGGCCGCGGCGCGCTTCTCGCCCGCCTGCTTCATGAGGCCGGGATCGTTGGTTCGAACCGATTGCGCGATAAGGCGCCATGCGTCGCCGGTCAGCGTCATGTATTCCGGGAGCATGCTGACGATCGCCGCGCGGCGATCGGACGGATCGACGGCAGGCAGTGTGGCTCGCGCGGCTTCCCACGGCGGCAGGACCTGCTTCTCCACGATGTCGGCGAACTGAGCGCTCGAAATCGCATGCGACCGGAGTTTGGCGACCCCGGCGTTGAAGATCGCGTCAGCCCCCTTCTCCGCCGCCGCAACCCGGGCGACCGCGGCAGCCGTCTCGTCGACGAGTGGATCGAGGCTGAAGGTGAGCACGGCCGGCTCGTCCATCTCGAAATCACGCTCGTCCTCCTTGTAGCCGGGCGCGCTGACCGTCGCGATGTACGGACCGGCCGGCAGCCGATCGAACTCGAATCGGCCGCGAGGATCGCTGCGCGCGACCGGCGGCGCCTTGCAGATTTGCCAGTACGCGTCGGACACTGCGCCGGGAGACGCCTGCGGCGCGCACGTCAACCGCACCGCGGCGTCCGCCAGCGGCTCGCGGCGCCGGCTGCTGATCGTACCCACGAGGATCGGCGCCGTCGGCGACCGCGGCCGCTCCGCATGCGCGATTCGCGCGTGGAGCGTCTTCCAGACCTGGTCGGCCGCCTCCCGCTTCCGGCCGGCGCGTTCCACCAGCGCGACGTTGCCGCTGCGCATCCCTTCGGCCGCCTGGCGCCATTCCTCAGCCGTCCATCCCATCGCCGCCGAAGCGGTGAGCGCGAATCCCCGTTGCGCATCGGGCAGGCGCAGGGTCAGCAGCGATCGCCGAGCCTCGTTCCACGGCGGCAACAGCTGCTTCTCCAACACGTCGGCGAACTGCGGCGTCGAGATCTCGTGCTTTTGCAGCTGCGCGACCGACTTGTTGTAAACCGCGCGGCTGCGCGAGTCGAGCTCGCTGATGCGATCCAGAGCCGCGGCCAGATCATCCAGCACGGGCACGGATCGGGCCGCCGCCACGGCGAGCACGATCCCCGCGACGCTGACGACCGCGCTTCGTCCAACGTGAGTGGACCGCGATGGCGTGAGTTTTCGCGCGAGTGCGCAGCCAGCCACGAAGCCGGTCACCAGGCCGCCCAGGTGAGCCGCCATGTCGATCGTGCTCTGATGGATCGCCGGCGACGTCAGGTCGAGACGCGCGTTCCAGAGCAGCCCGGTCGCCAGGTTCATGCCGACGAACAGCGCGGCGCTGTTGGCGAGCGTCGTCACCAGCCGCACAGGCATCGATTCACGTTGAGTCAGCAGAAACGCACCCAGTGCACCGTACAGGCCGAACACGGCGCCCGACGCTCCGGCGGACACGCTCAGCGGATGCGTCCAGAGGCTCACGAGGCTTCCCCCGAGCGCGGCCAACAGGTAGACCAGCGCGAATTCGAGATGACCGTACAGGCGCTCGGTCAGTCCGCCGACCTGCCAGAGGACGATGACGTTGGTCAGCAAATGCAGGACGCTGAAATGGAGGAACGCCGCGGCGAGCGGCCGCCACCACTGGCCGTGCGTCGTCAGGGGACCGTAATCGGCGCCCCATTGCATCATCGCAGACGCCGTCGGGTTGAGCGACTTCGCGCTGATCGCGACGACCACGAACATCGCGACGTTGAAGAACACGAGCGCAGGAGTCACGACCACCCGCGGCGTGGTCGCGACCAGCAGCGCCGTGAAGTGCAGCCGCTCGGCGGCTTCGATCCGTTCGAGGATCTCGGACGAGTGCTCGACGAGGATCGCGGTGTTGATCGCGTACTGCAGGTAGAACGCACCGAACAGGACGGTCTGCGGAACCGACAGCACGCTGGGTGTCTGCTCGCCGGCGGACGCGCCCATCAGATAGCGCTCGAGCGTGCGTTTGATCCCGAGCGACTGCCACGCGGTGAGCAGCCACGCAGCCGCCAACGTCAGGGTCGTTATGCCGGCCGCGGAAAACGGTCCGGCGCTCACCCGAAGGGCCCATCCAGCGGGCCAGAAGAAGAGGAGCTCGCGGGCGAGCAGACAGAGCGCCAGCAGCGCAAAGGGCCACCACGGAATCTCCGGTGACGCGCCGAGGCGATTGATGCGCCGACGCTGCTGCAGGAACCAGAACGGATAGTAGAACCCCGCGGTCAGGACGGTGAGAACCAGCATCAACGGCAGCGGCAATCGCCGGAACCCCGACGGATGCTGCGTGGCCGCGATCGGTTCGGATGGCACCATGCTCTCCACCAGTCAGCGCCGCAGGCGGGCGATCAGCGCCGCCATGTCGTCGGGCATCGGCGCCTCGAACGCCATTTCCCGATCGTCGGCAGGATGGCGGAACGTCAGGCGGTGCGCGTGCAGCGCCTGGCGAGGAAACGCGATCGGCCGCAAGGCATCGGGCCCGTAGACATAGCGCTTTTCCCCGACGAGCGTGTGGCTGCGGAGCCGCGCCTGAATGCGGATCTGGTTCCTCTTGCCGGTCACAAGCCGTACCTCGATCAGCGACGCGCCGGCCAGCGGTTCAATCACGCGATAGTGGCCGATCGCCTCCTTGCCGCGCGGATCACGCGGTGACGTCTCCTTCTGAATCAGCGCCTTGGTGTCCCACACCAGATGGTCGTGCCAGGTACCCGACGGTGGTGACGGCAGACCGTAGACCACGGCGTGATAGACGCGCTCCGGCTGATGGCGCTTGAACTGCTCCTTCAGGGCAAGCTGCGCGGGTTCGCTCTTCGCGAACAGCACGAGGCCGGAGGTGTCCCGGTCGATGCGATGGACCACGTACGGGCGGCGCCGGCCACGCCGGCTCAAATAGAATTTCAAATCCTCGAATACCGACCGCGCATCGTGCCGGCGTTGCAGCGGTAGCGGGACCGCTAACAGGCCCGCCGGTTTGTTCAACACGATCACGGCGTCATCTTCATAGACGATCGCAAGGTCCCGATTCTCGCCGAGCGACGGCGCCCGTTTCGCCGAGCCCGGCCGGTCCATCCAGAGGCGGACGACGTCGCCCGCGGCCACGTGCGTTGCGGCGTCCGACAGCGTCATCTCGCGATTGTTGACGAACACTTTCCCGCGCTCGAGCGCAGCGGCGGCTTTCGGCCGCGAACCAGCTCGGTCGGTGCCCGCCAGATACTTGTCGAGGCGCAGGCCGGCTTCATCGACCCCAACCGTCCATTCCGCCATAGCGCATCATACGTGTGTACAATTCGCTCATGCCTCTCCAACCCGAACAGGCGCTTTACCTGCGCGACAACGCGATCCGCTCGCTCAAGGTCGAGCAGCCGATCACGCAGCGCGTCATCGAGGCGATCCCGCTCGACAAGGGCGACTTCAGGCCGGACGATGTCGGCAAGAGCGCCCTGGAGCTCGCGTGGCACATCGTGGGCGCCGAGCACCGGTTCAGCGAGGCGGTGATCAACGGCGTGTTCGACTTCACGAACCCCGGCAGGCCCGCGGAGCTGACCAATTCCTCGGACATCGCGCGATGGTACGCGGACACGACCCAACGCGACATCATCAGGATCGCGGCGCTGCCGGTCGACGCGCTTCTCAAGATCATCGACTTCCGCGGCCTGTTCCAGCGTCCGGCCGTGACCTTCCTCGACACCTCGCTGCATCACGTCATCCATCACCGCGGGCAGCTGTCGATGTACCTGCGGCCGATGGGCGCGAAGGTGCCGGCGATCTACGGCGAGAGCTACGACAGCGCCAGGGCCAAAGCGGGCGCGTGAAACGCGTCCTGTTGATTGCGCTCTGCGGAGCGGCGTGCGCCTGCTCGAAGAGCGAGCCCGCGCCTCAGGCCGTCGCAGCGGCGGCGCCGCCGGCGGCCGAATCGCGATCGTCGACGGCGAGCGGGAGCGTGACCGGCCGCGTGACCGCCAACGGCACAGCGGTCGTCGTGCTGGATCCGAAGACGCCGCGCACGTTCGGGCCGCCTGACGAAAAGCCGGTGATGGACCAGGCGGGCCTGACCTTCGGACCCGAGCTCCTGCTGGTGCGGACCGGTTTTCCCGTGGAATTCCGGAACAGCGACGACACGCTCCACAACGTGCGCGTCAGCCACGAAGAGACGCGCGCATCGGCCTTCAACGTCGCGATTCCGACGGGCGAGTCCTACACCTACACGTTCGAGCGGGACGGGTTCTATCGCGTCGGCTGCGACATTCATCCGGCGATGGCCGCGTCGGTGTTTGCCGCCTCGTCGCCGTTTACGACGGTCGCCGGCGCCGATGGATCCTTCACGTTCTCCGACGTCCCCGCCGGCGACTGGAGCCTCACCGTCTATGCCGACGGCAAGCGGCTGCAGAAAGACATCGCGGTCGGCGGCGCCGTGACGAATGTGACTGTCGAGTAGCGCACCTTCGCAGCGCTGAAGCGCTGCGCCACTTCTGCAAATTCTTTCGTTAGTGGCGCACCGCTTTAGCGGTGCGTTCTGCCAACTCTATCTATAGTGGCGCACCCCTTCAGGGGTGCGAGCGTCTATCGCGAACGCTTCAGCAGCATGATCGTCGCGCCTTCGGTGTTCACCGACGAGATGCCGGTCGTCTCCCAACCGCTGGCGCCGCGGCTGTTGAGGAGCGACGCGAGGTTCGCCTGCGCGTCGGCCGGGATCACAATCGTCTCGTAGTCCCAGACGCGGCGAACCTCGTGCACCTGAACCGGGCTGGTCGAGGCGTACTGCGGATCGCCGTTCGTGACGTGGACGCGCAGCGGGGCGTCGAGGTTCACCTCGCGAATGTCAACGGGAAGCGCCTCGCTCCGCCCGCGGTTCTGTACCCAGACACGCGCCTGCGTCATCTGACCGGGCGTGGCCGTCTGCGACGGGGCGGCGAGAATCGAGGTGCCCGCGACGACCAGCGCGAGGGCAAAGGCTCGGGCGACTGTTTCAGCTCGCATGTGTCCTCCTTTAGATGGCTGATGGCTGATGGCTGATGGCTGATGGCTGATGGCTAAGGGCTAAGGACTAAGGGCTGAGGGCTGAGGGCTGAGGGCTGAGGGCTGACGGCTCATGGTATGGCGGAGGGTCGGTCCATCGACCCGTAG
>DASSGK010000266.1:0-11194 GCA_035693505.1 Vicinamibacterales bacterium | reverse complement strand
GGAATCTCGGGCTCCGCAGCGTCGTCGATCGGTTGTATCGAGGGCCGTGCAGAAGCCTCGACGAGTTCGAGTCGTCCGCCGCGGCGTTCCGAGCCAGGCGGACCGAGATCCTTGCCCTGACCGACTCGCTGCCGGATCTGGAGCGGGCCTCGCGGAACGAGATGAGGGAGTACCTGGAGTCGTTCTTTCGAACGATCGACAAGCCGGCGTCGGTCAACAAGACATTTGTCGACGGCTGCAAGCCTAAGCCGACGATGTAGGAAAGTTAGAAGCGAAAAGTTAGAAGGAAGAAGTCAAAGTTGTAGCGCAGGGCTTAAGCCCTGCGCTACAGAAGGACTGCTACTGCTGTGGCGTGGTGGGAGCCGCGGCAGTCGGTGCAATGGTCGAGAAGAAGCCGATCATCATCTCTTCCCACGTCTGATCGCCCCACCGCACGTCCTTGCTGGGATCGGGGTTGAACTTGTTCGCGGTCGAGTTGTCGTAGTGCGCGATCACCTCGATCTTCGTGCCCTTCGGCAGCGTCTTCGGTTCTGCCAGCTGATAGGTGATCTGCCAGTTGAAGTCGTACTTCGGCACCGACAGCAGCGTCTCGTCGGTCCCGTCCGGGTAGTGCGCGATGTAGGTCATGTCCTTGCCGCGCACGTGCATGTGCGGCGTAAACCCCGTGAGGATCGTGTCGCGATTCAACAGTGTCGTCGCGCGCACTTCCGCGTTGCCGTCGTTGGCCGGGATCACGAAGCGCGGGTTGATTGCCATGCCGCCCGCCGCCATCTTCGTCGGCGGCTGCTTGGCGAAGATCACGCCGACCGTCGTGCGGTCCTTGTTCTCCTTGCCGTTCGCCGTGTAGTGAATCTGCATGACGATGTCGGAGTTGCCGCGGAGCAGGCGGGCGACTCCGGGTTCGAACACGAGACCCGGCTTGTTGGGCGTCACGCCGCCGATGTTGGTCGGTCCGAGCTCACCACCCGGCTTCGGCACGCTGCCGGCCGGCTGGGTGAAGGCGATGACGTGGTGGACCTGCGCCCGCGCGCCCGGATGGATCTCGATGGCCTGGATCCACTTGTCCTCGGTCAGCCCGGTCGGCGCCTTGAAGTACTTGTAGGGGATCGTCCCTTCCGCCGGGATCGTGAACTCCTCGTCCATCGTGAAGATCGCGTCAGGCTTGCCGATCGTCCAGCCGTCAGCGAACTGCGGTGTCGGCGGCAGATCCTTGTCGTCGCCTTTCGGCGCACCGGCGTCAACCCACGCGGCGATCGTTTCGATTTCCTGTTCGGTCAGGCGTGGATCGTTCTTGAATTTTCCGTGCGCGGGATCGGCGCCCCACGGTGGCATCGCGCGCGCGACGACCTTCGCCTTGATCGAGCGGGCCCACGGCCGCGCATCATCGAATGTCGTGAGCGACATCGGCGCGAACATCGTCGGCCGGTGGCACTCGACGCAGCTCTTGTTGAAGATCGGCGCGACATCCTTCGTGAAGGTTGGCGCGGGCTTGCCATCGGCAGCGAAGGCCGCGGCCGGCAGGGCGAGCATCGTGACGAAAAGAAGCTTCCTCATATGTCCACGATTGTAACCTATGGACGAGTCGTCGGGTACTTGATCCCCAGCTGCTCCAGGTAGTTCTTGTACTTCGACGGGTCGTAGTAATACTTCTTCATTTCAGGCCTGTATTTGGCCATCGTCGCCTCGTTCAGCCAGATCGCGGGCTTGTCGCCCGGGCGAATCAGCGGCGTGTACTTGACGGTCTTCGTCTGAACGTTGCGGAAGTAGTCCCACGCCTGCGTGGTGAGCTCCGGCTTCATCAAGAAGTCGAGGACCGTGAGCGCCACGACTTTTGCGCCGGCCTGCACCCCTTTGTGGGCGATCGGGCCCGCCATGGAGATCGCGTTCGCCCAGTTGTGGCCGGGGCCCGCGGCCATGTTCGACGGATAGCGCAGCGTGACCGTCGGCACGTTCCACGAGATGTCGCCGATGTCGTCCGACCCGCCGCCGCGTTTCTCTTCGTCGGGCACCACTTCCCGGCCGCGCAGCGGCTGCAGCTTGGTGGCCATCCCGACTTCGGGGACTTTCAATTCATGCTGCAGCGACTTCGCGAGCGTTTGATCGGCTTCGGTCCACTGCGGAAGGCCGACCTTCTCGATGTTGGCGTACATCGTTTCGGCGATCGTCTTGTTGAAGTGACCGGGCCACGCGGAACCGAGCACGGTGCTCGTCACTTCCGTGTCGGTCATCATCGCCGCGGCCTCCGCCATCTTGTCGCCGATCTCCCACAGCCTCTTGATTTCCGGGTAGCTCGTTTCGCGGAAGTAGTACCAGACCGAGGCGTTGGGCGGGACGACGTTTGGCTGGTCGCCGCCGTTGGTGATCACATAGTGCGACCGCTGCTGGATGCGCAGGTGCTCGCGCCGGAAATTCCAGCCAACGTCCATGAGCTCGACCGCGTCGAGCGCGGAGCGGCCGCGCCACGGCTGCGCCGCGGCGTGCGCGCTCTCACCCTTGAACTTGTATTCGACCGACACCAGACCGTTCTGGTTGCCGTCGCCCCAGCTGACCCCGAGGTTGTCGGCGACGTGCGCGAAGATCGAGATGTCCACGTCCTTGAACATGCCGGCGCGCACGTAATACGCCTTAGTGCCGACGAGCTCCTCGGCGATGCCGGGCCAGAGCATCAGCGTCCCCTGGAGGTGCTGCTGCTCCATCACTTTCTTCACGGCGAGCGCCGCGGCGATCTGCAGCGGCATGCCGGAGTTGTGCCCTTCGCCGTGGCCGGGCGCCCCTTCGATGATGGGGTCGTGATAGGCCACGCCCGGCTTCTGCGACGCCTGCGGAATGCAGTCGACGTCGGAGCCGAGCGCGATCACCGGCTTCCCCGATCCCCAGCGCGCCGTCCACGCCGTCGGAATCCCGGCGACGCCGCGTTCGATCTTGAAGCCGTTCTGCTCGAGGATGCCGGTCAGGTACTTGGTCGTTTCATATTCCTGGAAGCCGAGCTCGGCGAAGCTGAACACCTGATCGTTCATCTTCTGGATGTTTTCGCCCATCGCGTCGACTTCCAGGCCGACGTTGCGCTTGTACTGATCCAGTTGAGGATTAGCCGCCGCAGCGGGTGCTTGAGGAGCCGGCGCCGCCGCGTTCAGCGAGACGGTGACGACAAAGGCCGCGGCGGCGGCGAACCATTTAGCTGCACGCATTCTTAATTCCTAATTCTTAATTCTTAATTCTTCGTTGCAGGCTTTTCCGTCGTCGGATATTTGATGCCCAGCTGCTCCAGGTAGTTCTTGTACTTCGTCGGGTCGTAGTAGTACTTCTTCATCTCCGGCCGGTATTTCTCCATCCGCTCCTTGTTCAACCAGATCGCCGGCTTGTCCTCGGGGCGAAGGAACGAGATGTACTTGCGGTTCTTGGTCTGCACGTTGTTGAAGTAGTCCCACGCCTGCGTGACGAGCTCGGGCCGGGTGAGCAAGTCGATGACGGTCAGCGCCACGACTTTCGCGCCGTACTGGACGCCCTTGTGCGCGATCGGCGTCGCCATCGAGATGGCGTTGGCCCAGTTGTGACCGGGACCGGCCTGGATGTTCGCCGGATAGCCGATGGTCACGGTCGGCACGTTCCACGAGATGTCGCCGATGTCGTCGGAACCGCCGCCGCGCTTCTCGTCGTCAGGAATGACTTCGCGGCCGCGAAGCGGATTGATCTTGGTGGCCAGGCCGGTCTCCGGCACTTTCATCTCGCGCTGCACCGCCTTGGCGAGTGCCTGGTCCGCCTCGGTCCAGGTCGGCAGCCCCACCTTCTCGATGTTCGCGTGCATCGTCTCGGCGACGGTCTTGTTCATGTGCGCCGGCCACGCCGAACCGAGCAGCTTCGACGACACCTCGGTGTCGGTCATCATCGTGGCGGCCTGCGCCATCTTGTTGCCGATGTCCCAGAGCTTCTTGATCTCCTCGTAGCTGGTCTCGCGGAAGTAGTACCAGACAGAAGCGTTGGGCGGCACGACGTTGGGCTGATCGCCGCCGTTGGGAATCACGTAGTGCGAGCGCTGCTGGATGCGCAGGTGCTCGCGGCGGAAGTTCCAGCCGACGTCCATCAGTTCGACAGCGTCGAGCGCTGAACGCCCGCGCCAGGGCGCGCCGGCGGCGTGGGCGCTCTCTCCCTTGAAGTCGTACTCGACCGACACCATCCCGTTGCCGCCGCTATCGCCCCAGCCGACGTTCATCTGCGCGCCGACGTGCGCGAAGATGCAGATGTCGACGTCCTTGAACACCCCGGCGCGCACGTAATACGCCTTGGTGCCGAGCAGTTCTTCAGCGACGCCGGGCCAGAGTTTCAGCGTGCCTTGCAGGTGCTGCTGCTCCATCACCTTCTTCACGGCGAGCGCCGCGGCAATCTGCAGCGGCATGCCCGAATTGTGTCCTTCGCCGTGACCGGGCGCGCCCTCGATGATCGGCTCGTGCCAGGCGACACCGGGCTTCTGCGACGCCTGAGGGATGTCGTCGATGTCCGAGCCGAGCGCGATCACCGGCTTGCCGCTTCCCCACGTCGCCGTCCACGCCGTCGGGATGCCGGCGATCCCTTCCTGAATCGTGAATCCGTTCTGTTTGAGGATGGTCGTCAGGTACTTCGACGTCTCGAACTCCTGAAACCCCGGCTCCGCGAAGCTGAACACCATGTCGTTCATCTTCTGGATGTTCTCGCCCATCGCGTCGACTTCCATGCCGACGTCACGCTTGAACTGATCGGTACGAGGGTTGGACACCGCAGCAGGCGCCGAGGGCGGCTGCTGCGCGGAAGGGAGCGAGACGGTCAGCGCGAGAGCGGCGACGATCAACAACATCAAACGAGACGTACGCATGAAGACCCCCAGCAGGGATTAGGGACTTGGGATTCGGATTGGCAACGCGCACATTCTAATCCCCAATCCCTGCTCCCGAATCCCTGCAAGTATGATCGAGGGAATGGAGCGTTTCGAGCCGCGCGAGTCCCTACAAAATGGTCATGTCATGACCTTGTACAGCTGGGGAAACCCGCGCCACTTTCCCGGGCTGCCGAAGCCGACGCGGCGCTTCTTCGACGTCGCGCGGAGGACGCGTGTTGTCGCCGATTGTCACTGGCAGGCGATCCCGCAGCGGCATGCCACGCTCATCGCGCTCCACGGGCTGAACGGATCGAGCGAAGCGCACTACATGCGAGGACTGGCCGCCAAGGCCTTCGCCCGCGGCATGAACGTCGTCCGGCTGAACCAGCGCAACTGTGGCGATACGGAGCGCCTCGCCGAGGGACTGTTTCATTCCGGCCTGACTGCGGATGCAGCCCACGTCGTGGACGAGCTGATGCACGTCGACGGCCTTCGTGCGATCGCCGTCGCCGGCTATTCGCTCGGAGGCAACCTGGCGCTGAAGCTGGCGGGCGAGTACGGCGCCCACGCGCCCGCCGCGTTCATCGGCGCCGCCGCCGTGTCGCCGATCATCGAGATCGGCGAATGCACGCGCGCGCTCGAGCGTCCGGCCAACGCGGTCTACCAGTGGAATTTCGTCCGCGATCTGAAGCGGCGCATGCGGCGCAAGTCGCGCTGGCAGCCGGGCCTCTTCGATCTTGCGAAGCTGAAGGCGATCAAGACCGTGCGTCAGTTCGACGAAACCTACACGGCGCCCTATTTCGGTTTCCGCAGCGCCGAGGACTACTACCATCGCGCGAGCGCGATGCGGGTGATCGATCGCGTGCGTGTGCCCACGCTGATCATCACGGCGGAAGACGATCCGTTCGTCCCCTCTGCGCCGTTCCACGATCCGAAGGTCACCGGCAACCCGCACGTCGATCTGAGGATCAGCGCGCACGGCGGCCACTGCGGGTTTGTCGGAGAGAAATCAGCCGGGAACGACGGGTATTGGGCAGAGGCTCAGATCGTCGAGTTCGTCAGTCGTCAGTCTTTAGTCGTTAGTACGGAGTCGCTAGTCGGTAGTCGAATCGCGAGTCGATAGTCCGTCTCGACTCACGACTGATGACTCGACTAACGACCAACGACTCGACTGACGACTAACGACTCCGTACTATCGACTCTCGACTAACGACTATTTCCGTCGACTAGTCCCGCCCAGAATCGACCCGAGGGTCCCGCGCAGGATCGCGCGCCCGAAGCCCGAACCGACCGAGCGCGCGGCGCTCTTCGCGGCCGACTGCACGAGCCCATCGTGTTTGCCGCCTCGCGGTCCTGTCGAACCGAAGAGAATCGAGCTCAGCGCATCGGTAATCACTGACCCGGCTGACGGCGAGGCAGCGCCGCCCTGGCCCGGCAGCGCTGGCGCTCCCGGAGCAGCGCCGCCCGCCTGTCCCGGCGCGGCCGACGCGCCAGTCCGGGCCTTCAACATCTCGTAGGCCGACTCGCGATCGATCGCCTGATCGTAGTGGCCGTACGATCCCTTCGCCTGCTCGCGGACGGCCGCGCGCTCGGCGTCGGTGATCGGGCCGATGCGTGAACCGGGCGGCGCGATCCAGGCGCGCTCGGTCACCGTCGGGCTGCCTTTCGGATCGAGAGTCGAGACGAGCGCTTCGCCGACGGCAAGCTGCGTGATCGCGCCGCCGATGTCGAGCTTCGGATTCGGCCGCAGCGTGTCCGCGGCGGTCTTCACGGACTTCTGATCGCGTGGCGTGAATGCGCGAAGGGCATGCTGCACGCGGTTGCCAAGCTGCCCGAGCACGGTCTCGGGCACGTCCGACGGACTCTGCGTCACGAAATAGACGCCGACGCCCTTGGATCGAATGAGCCGCACCACCTGCTCGATCTTCTCGACCAGCGGCTGCGGGGCGTCGTTGAACAGCAGGTGCGCTTCGTCGAAGAAGAACACCAGCACCGGCT
The DNA here is from genome assembly GCA_035693505.1 of Vicinamibacterales bacterium. GTDB lineage: Bacteria > Acidobacteriota > Vicinamibacteria > Vicinamibacterales > CAVVIG01 > CAVQFC01. The sequence goes on along the minus strand of DASSGK010000266.1, from coordinate 4,347 downwards.
TCTCGGGATCGCCGACCTCCGGAAGCCGTTCGTACAATTCCGACAGCAGCCACAGCAACACGGTCGCGTAGAGCTTCGGTTTTTGAATCAGCTCGTCGGCAGAGAGAACGTTGACGATCCCGCGTCCATGGCTGTCGGTCTGCAGCAGATCGTCCACGTCCAGCATCGGCTCGCCGAAGAACGAGGCGCCGCCCTGCTGCTCGATTTCCATCAGCGCCCGCTGGATGGCGCCGATCGACGCGGCCGAGATGTTGCCGTATTCGGTCGTGAAGCTGGACGAATTGTCGCCGGCAAACTGCAGCATCGCCCGGAGATCTTTCAAGTCGAGCAATGGCAGCTTGTTGTCGTCGGCGATCTTGAAGACGAGCGTCAACACGCCCTGCTGCGTCGGATTGAGACCACACAGGCGACCCAGCAGCAGCGGGCCGAGATCGGTCGTCGTCGCGCGAATCGGGAAGCCGCGCTTGCCGAACACGTCCCAGAACACGACGGGGTTGGCCGAGAACGACGGCTCAGCGATGCCGGTCGATTTCAGACGTTCGGCCAGCTTCGGCGACATCGCACCCGCGGCCGCGACGCCAGACAGGTCGCCTTTTACGTCCGCGACGAACACGGGCACGCCAATCTGCGAGAAATGATCGGCGAGCATTTGAAGGGTGACCGTCTTCCCTGTTCCGGTCGCCCCGGTGACCAGCCCGTGTCGATTCGCCAGCGATGGCAGAAACAGGACATCGTCCCCCGAGGCAGTCCTGGCAATCACGAACGGTTCGGACACGATGATCTCCCCATATGCCAGTCGTGAGTCTTGAGTCGATAGTACGGAGTCGATGGTCGCGAGTCGAGTCGGTAGTCGAGTCGGTAGTCGCGTCGAAGACCAGTGACTCGACTCATGACCACCGACTCCGTACTCACGACTAACGACCAACGACTATTTCTGAATCCCGAGATGGTCCATCAACAACCGCGCGAACTCGGGCCCTTTGCCTTCCTCTTCGTGCTTGAAGTAGACATAGACATCCTTGCACGACGCCGTCTCGCGCGCGATCGTGTCCGCCCAGCGCTTGATGTCGTCAGGCGCATACCCTTCGTCGCGCAGCCGGAAATAGGCGTAGTCGGCGGTGACCTTCACCGGCGCCGACATTTTCTCACTGTCCGCCACGCACAGCGCAAGGTTGCGAGACGCAAGCCTGGAGAAGACGTCTTCGGCGTGCCACGACTCGTGACGGAACTCGAAGGCGGCACACACCTTCGGTGGCAGCGTCTCGAGGAACGCGTCGAAGATCGCCAGATCCTTCTTCAAATTCGGCGGCAGCTGAAACAGGAGCGCGCCCAGCTTGCCGCCGAGCGTCCCGGCCACGCCGCAGAACGACTGCACGTGCTCGCCGACGTTCTTCAACCGGTTGTCGTGAGTAATCCGCCGCGGCGCCTTCAGCGTCAGCTTGTACGGTGAAGGCGTCTGCGCGGCCCAGCCGGACACGATCTTCTCGTTCGGCATCCGGTAGAAGGTGTAGTTGATCTCGACCGTCGGAAATCTCGCCGCGTAGTACGGGAGCATCTTCGCGGCCGCCAGATCCGCAGGATAGAAGCTGCCCTTCCATTCGGGATAGTTGTAGCCGGAGGTGCCGGTCCAGATCATCTACACTAGATCATATGCGCGCTTCAGTCGTTTTGTCCCTCGCTCTGGCGCTCGCCATCGCGGCCTGCAGCAGGCCGCCCGAGCAGCGCACGTACAAGCTCCAGGGCCAGGTGCAATCGCTCGATGTGCCGCGCAAGCTCGTGACAGTGAAGCACGAGGAGATCGTCGGGTTCATGCCGGCGATGACGATGCCCTATGACGTGGCGGACGCCAAGGCGCTCGACGGGCTCGCGCCGGGTGACTTGATCAACTCGAAGCTGGTCATCTTCTCGAATGGCGCCAGGCTCGTCGACATCCAGAAGGTCGGCAGCGCGCCGCTCGAGAAGCCGGCAGGCGTCCCGGACCCGCCGACGGCGTCATCGGGATTCGAACTGCTGAAGCCGGGCGAAGCCGTACCCGACACGAAGTTCCTCGATCAGGACGGCAAGGCACGGCATTTCGGCGGCTTCAAGGGGACGCCCGTCGTCGTCACCTTCATCTACACACGCTGCCCGCTTCCGACGTTCTGCCCGCTCATGGACCGCCACTTCGCGACGCTGCAGAAGACGCTGAAGACGGACCCGGCGCTCAGGAACGTGCACCTCGTCTCGGTGAGCTTCGACCCCACCACCGACACGCCCGCCGTCCTGAAGAAACACGCCATGAGCCTCGACGCCGACCCGGCCCGATGGACGTTCCTCACCGGCGATCGCGACGATGTGGATCAGTTCGCGGCGCGATTCGGCGTGTCGGTCGGGCGGGCCCAGAACGACGCGCGCGACATCACGCACAATCTGCGGACGGCGATCGTCGGCGCCGACGGCACGCTCGCGAAGGTCTACACCGGCAACGAGTGGTCGCCCGAAGAGATTCTCAAAGACCTCAGGGAGTTGAAGGCTGGCAACTAGCGGCTTCACGCCCCGCGAGCGCAGGCTCGTCGCGAAGCTGCGGACGCCGGCTGCCGTTCAGCGCTACCTGAACGCGCTGCCCTACAACCAGGAGCCGGGCGGACGCGCCACGCTGCGAAGCTTTCGCGGCGTCGTCAACAAGGGCTGCGCGCACTGCCTCGAGGCGGCTCTCTTCGCGGCCGTTACGCTCGAAGCCCACGGCTATGCGCCGCGGCTCTTGAGTTTCGAATCCATCGATCAGCTCGACCATGTGATCTTCGTGTACCAGCGAAACGGACGCTGGGGATCGATCGCCCGCTCGCGCGATCCCGGTCTCCACGGCCGGCGGCCGGTGTTTGCGAGTGCGCGTGCCCTCGCACGCAGCTACATGGACCCGTACGTCGACTTCACCGGGCGGATCACGGCGTTTGCCGTCGTGAACATTGCCGAGCTGATGGGCGATTACGACTGGCGCCTGTCCAGCGGCAATGTCTGGAAGGTCGAGCGCGTGCTGCTGAATCACCCGCACGTGCCGCTGCAGTCGTCCGACGAACGCGTGAGCCGTCTCCGTGCCAGGTATCGCGCGTTCCGCTCGGCCTTTCCGGGGCGCAAGCCGCTGTTCTACGGCGGACGCGACCGCTGGTCGCCGCTGCCACCAGAATTCGATTACGACGGTTGATTCTGCCGGGGGCCTTGTTTATTCTTGGCGTTCCCCGTGGCCACTGTTTTCATCGTCGTCCTGGTGGTTGGAATCTTCGTGTTCGATTTCGCCAGGCGCTGGTGGCGTGAGAATGAGTGGCAGCGGCGGTGGCGACACCGCAATGACGACGACTGAATATGGTCGTTGGAGAATATGGTCGTTGGAGAATCTGGTAATTGGATAACCGATTACCCGATTACCCGATTACCAAATTACCCAACTCGTTAGTCGAGATCGAAATCGCGCATCGGCTTGCTCACCGGCTCTTCCTTCGCCTGCCTCAACGCTTCCTCAAACCGCTTGGACAACGCATCGCCCCGGGTCTTCTCGGAGTCGACCGACTGCTGGAAGATCGCCTCGCGCCGCGCGGCTTCCGCGGCGAGAATCTTCTGCGCGTCGCTGAGCTCCGGCTTGTTTCCTCGATCCGGCTCCTTGTGCGACACGACGCGTCCCAGGTTGGTGTCGATCACCAGGATCGTCTGACAGCAGGGGCACGTCACTTCGAGTTCCGATTTCAGCCGGGCCATCAGCGCTTCCCTCCAAAGACACCCTCGAGTCCGCCGACGGCGAACTCTTTCTGCAGCTCCAACGGAGTACCGTCCGCCAGTTTTGCCTTCAGCCGGAGATCCGTAATCTGCGTGCGCCGATAATCGAAGCGCTGGCCGAAGCCGGCGACGAACGTGTCGAGCGGCACCTGCAATCGCCCGCCGGCGGGAATCGACGCGGCCCGCACGCTATGGTTCCGGTTGAGCAGGATGACCACGTCGTTCCAGTCGTTCGACGATCGGTTGTCGACGGTGAGCATGTTGCCGTCCAGCTTGAGCGGCTCCACAGGCGGCGCCTCACGGCAACCCGCAGCGATCGCAAGGCATACGAGGAGCCCGGCAGCCGTCGCACGACGAAGCACGGACTATCATAGCGTAGTGAATCCAGGAGCGCGGCCGACGCTGCGCATCGCGACCTACAACGTGCATCGGTGCCGCGGGCTGGACGGGCGCACGCGTCCGGATCGCATCGCCGCGGTGCTGCAGACAATCGGCGCCGACATCGTCGCGCTCCAGGAAGTCGTCGGCGCGGGCCCGAACGGCGGCGGGCATGCGGAGGAGCTCGGCGCGGCGCTCGGCATGGGCTGGGTCATGGCGGCG
>DASSGK010000265.1:0-2394 GCA_035693505.1 Vicinamibacterales bacterium | reverse complement strand
TGCGTCCTCAGCGGTGGCGAGGTTGCCTCAGCCGAGTCCTCGTGGTTTCGATCGCGTCGAGATGATGCACGTGCAAGGCCTCGTGTGGATGCTCGTCGGCACGGGTGCAAACGTCACCGTGCAGATCGGCGACGAGGGTGTGTTGCTCGTCGATAGTGGCTCGCGCGGGTTGTCCGACGATGCGCTCGCGGCCATTCGGCGCGTGACGGACCAGCCAATTCGCATCGTCGTCAACACCTCCGTCGACCCCGATCACACAGGGGGCAACGAGCCGATCGCGAAAGCCGGGAAGTGGCTGGGCGGCAACGCACCGGGCAACTTCGGCCTCGCCGTATCCGGTGCGCGCGTCATCGCGCACGAGCGCACGCTCTTCAGAATGACTCAGGCCAAAGAGCCGTTCGGGGCCTGGCCGACTGAGACATTCCTCGAAGACAAGGAGCTTTTCTTCAACGGCGAAGCCATTCAGCTGCTCCACCAGCCGTCGGCACACACCGACGGCGACGTCATCGTGTTCTTTCGCCGCTCCGACGTCATCGCGGCGGGCGACGTGTTCTCAACCGTGAGTTATCCGATTGTCGACCGCGCGCGCGGCGGCAGTGCGAAGGGCATACTCGACGGGCTCAACACAATCATCGATCTGGCGATTCCGAAAGACCACGAGGAAGGCGGCACGTACGTCATTCCGGGTCACGGCCGTCTGTGCGACGAAGCCGACGTCGTCGAGTACCGCGACATGGCGACGATCGTGCGCGATCGCGTCCGAGCGCTGGCACGCCGAGGGCAAACGCTCGAGCAAATCAAGTCCGCGCGGCCGGCCCTCGACTACGACGGCCGATACGACGCTCCCGACGCCTTCGTCGACGCGGTTTTTCAGCGCTAGCGCGCCAATCAGTTGCGCAGGCGATCCGATCGCTCGGTCGTACGTGGCGGCCGTTCGCACAGCCGCCACGTCAAGATTTCGACCTGTCTCGACCCGTTTTCGAGCCGTGACTGGTTATTGCTTGGACCCGGGTTCGATCTTCATGAGCGCGCCGTCGTTTTCTGCCGTCAGCAGATACACATAGCCGTCCGGGCTCTGACGCACGTCTCGAATGCGCTGCTGCAGTTCGCGCAGCATGCCCTCGCGATGCAGCTCTTCCCACTTCTCGTTGAAGTCGAACCGCTCGAGATGACCTGAACGGGGCACCTCGCCTTGACGCATCCCGCCGACGAACAGGTTGTTCTTCCACATCGGGAATTTGTCGCCGGTATAGAACGTCAAGCCGGACGGCGCAATCGCCGGCACCCAGTACGCCACCGGCGGCTCCATATTCTCGCGATACGGATTCACGCTCACGCGCGGGCCGAGGTAGAAGCGGCCGTTACCGATGATCGGCCAGCCGTAGTTGCGGCCGGGCAGCAGTTCGTTCACTTCGTCGCCGCCGTTCGGCCCGTTCTCGACCGACCAGATCGCCCCGTTCTCTGGGTTCATCGCGAGTCCGAGGATGTTGCGGTGTCCCAGCGTGTAGAGTTCCGGACGATATCCGCTCTTTCCGGCAAACGGGTTATCGCGCGGTACGGTGCCGTCGTCTTTGAGCCGCAGCGTCTTCCCCGCAAGGCTCATCGGATCCTGCGGCGGCATGCTCTCGGGACTGGGATTGCCTTGGTTCGCCTGCGGCGGATCGCCGTAGCCGACGGACATGAAGAGCGACCCGTCGCGGCCGAAAAGAATGCGCGACGCATTGCCCGACGGAATCGCAGTGAAGATGTCCTTCACGTCGACGAGCTTGTTGCCGTCCCATCGAGCGCGCGCGAGAGTGATGACTCCGGCCGGCGCCGCAGGTCCGCGCCCGTTCGGACCCGGTCCGGCAGGGCCCGCCACGAGTGCGCCTGGAGCCGGCGGCGGCTGCTTCTTGTGGTACGTGATGTAGACGAGCTTGTTCTCGGCGAACTTCGGATGGAGCTGAATGTCCATCAGTCCGGCGAGTCCTTGCGCCTGAATATCAGGCGGCAACCCTTCAACCGGATTGGGATCGAGGACGCCGTCCTTGACGATCCGCAACTTGCCGCCGCGCTCGGTTACGAGAATACGACCGTCGGGCAGAAACGCCATGCTCCACGGCTGATTCAATCCCTTCGTGACGGTGATCTTAATCGGCCGCACGAGAGCCGTGTCCATGACGATGGGACCATCGGCGAGGGTCGGAGACGGCCAGTTGATCGGAGGTGGCGCCGTCGGCGTACCGCGTCCCCGTCCCGCCTGTCCTGCTCCTGCTGCCTGTCCTGCCGCGGGTGGCTGCTGCGCCCCGAGCACGGCAATGCCGCATGCGATCGCACTAAGACCAAGAATGAAGGCGACCTTTTTCATAGAGAGTCTCCCGCGCGAAGTATACGTCCGGCTAAAGCCGGACGCTA
>DASSGK010000264.1:0-37380 GCA_035693505.1 Vicinamibacterales bacterium | reverse complement strand
TGCAAGCTGTGCCTCGTCGTGAGAAAGGAATCCGAGGGTGTGCGCCGGTACGTGCACATCGGCACGGGCAACTACAACGCGACGACGGCGCAGATCTACACGGATTTCGGACTGTTCACCTCCGATCCCGAGGTCGGAGACGATGTGCAGGACGTCTTCAACTACCTGACCGGCTACTCCAAGCGAAAGGAGTACCGCGAGTTGCTCATCGCCCCGGTGAGCCTTCGCGCTCGATTCCTCGCGCTGCTGGAACGCGAGCTCGACCACACGCGCAACGGCAGGCCCGCGCACGTGATCGCCAAGAACAACGCGGTCACCGATCCCGCGGTGATTCGCGCGCTCTATCGCGCGGCGCAGGCCGGCGTCGAGATCGACCTGGTCGTCCGCAGCGCGTGCTGCCTCAAGCCGGGGCTGGCCGGAGTGAGCGACCGGATTCGCGTGCGGTCGGTCGTGGGGCGGTTTCTCGAGCACTCACGGGTCTATTGGTTCGCCAACGGCGGACAGCCCGAGGTCTATATCGGCAGTGCGGATCTGATGGAGCGCAACCTCGATCGCCGCGTCGAGGCGCTCTGCCGCGTTCGGGAAGGCGTGCTCGCCGACCACATCCGCACCGTGGCGCTCGATGCGTACCTGCGAGACACGGAACGCTCGTACGTGCTGAACGGCGACCGCTACGACGCCGCATCGGCGAACGGCGGCCCATCGCTGAACGCGCAGCAGCATCTGCTCGAGTGGTACACGACCCCGCCGCCCGACGACGACATCGCCGCCCGGCCATAAAGGGTTAACCAACACAAAGGCCACCGAGGACACAAAGGCAATATCAGTACGTTTCCCTTTGTGTCCTTGGTGTCCTTCGTGTTCGAGCAGCGCTGCGATCGAGCGTCACGCCGAAACGAAAGCGCGGCAAGGGTCCGTGGACTCAGAACGTCGCGGCGATTCCAGTCGTCAACGCGAAGGTGTTCCGCTGGCTTCCCGGCGCCGGGTTGGTGAGATACAGATCGATCAGCCCGGTGTTGAACGAAAAGCGGTTGGTCAGCCTGATGTCGAGCGCCGTGCGCGTATCGAGGTGATACTGGCCCACGTTCGTGATATTCAGCGAAACGTTGGTCGCGTGGTCCAGGCGCACGCGCGGCGTCAGCTGGTAGCGGATTTTGTCGCCGAACAGAAACTGAGCCGTCTGGTCCGGCCCGGTGGTCGTCGAGAGTTCGTCGCGGACCGCGCTGGTCGAAAACTGTTCGCGCACGAGCGTAAGGCCACCGAAAATGCTGAGGGTGCCTCGTCCGCGCAGCGTCACGTCGTATCCCGTCCCGCCGCCGTAGGTCTGCCGGAGAAACAACCCTTCGGTGCCGACGTGATCGAACTGCGCGATCCCGAACACGAAGTTTCCCGGCGCGAACAGCCTGTCCTGCCGGACGCTCGAGCTGAACGTGTTCGCGCCGATCGACGTATCGGCTTCCTCGGCATTCGAGAGCAGCAGCGTCATGTGGACGTTCGTGCGCCAGTGGCGCTCGAAGATCGGCGCCGCGGGCTGCTCCCGCCGCGTATCCACGCTGCTGCTCAGCGTGTCGTTGCGCTGATTGCCGCGCTGGATGCTGTAGCCGAGACTCGCCGTGCCGGTCCAGTCCTGAAAGGGTCCCGCGACGTGCTCGACGATCGATTGATATCGCGCGACCGGCAGGATGACGTCGATCGCCGAGGCATCAATCGTGCGCATGATTCCGCTCTCGTCGTCGGTCAGCTGCCAGTTGCCCGTGGGTCCGAGGGTGAGCCAGCCGCTGCGCGGCTGGCCGGCCCTGGTGAACGCCATCACCATTTCGTTGACCTCGATCGAGACAACCTGTCCGAGCGGAATCGTCAGCGTTCCCAGCGCGCCGGTTTGAAGATTGATGTTCCTGCCGCGGACGCTGACGAACGCGCCCGTGATGCGGTCGCCGTTCTTGAGCGTCACGCCGTCCAGGTCAGCCATGCCGGTGCCGAAGCCGGCAAGGAGCACGTACGCGAGGAGATGTGAGCAGAGGATCACGGCCCGGCCGCCGGCTCAGTCCAGCGTGAATGCCACGATGGCATCCCCCGCCGCGACGGCCAGGTACCCGACATCGCGCGTCGCGTAGGCAATGGGCGGCGCCATCACAGCCCCGCCGACGCTCATATGCCATCGCTCCGCGCCCGTCGAGGCGTCGAGCGCGAACACATATCCGTCGATGCTTCCGCCGAACAGCAATCCTCCACCGGTCGCAAGAAGGCCCGATGCCGATTTCGACGCCACCGGAAACTCCCACATGCGGCGGCCGGTCGACGGCTCGATCGCCCTCACGGCGCTGAGTCCCGCGTTGGACGGATCCTCGTCGCTGGCAGCGCCGCCCAGGTACATCGCGCCTCGCGCGTAGCTGTATTCGGTGTCGCTGCTGTAGAACGTGCCGCGGCCGTCGTAGGCCATCACGTAGAACCATCCGGTGTCGGGGCTGTACGCGGGCGGCCACCAGTTCGTCGCGCCGTTGGACGGCGGCGCGACGACGACGCCTCCGACCGTCGGCGCCGTACCAGGCTTCACAATCGGCCGGCCGCGATTATCGAGCCCGTCGGCCCACGTCTGAAGGGCGAACTCGCGCCCGAGCAGGAACTCGCCCGTCTGTCTGTCGAGCACGTAGAAGAAACCGTTGCGATTCGCCGTGAACAGGAGCTTCCGAAGCCTGCCGTTGAACGGCGCATCGACGAGGACCGGCACCTGCGTCGCGTCCCAGTCGTGCTCGTCATGTGGCGTGAACTGAAAGTGCCAGCGCAGCGCACCGGTATCGGGATCGATCGCGACAACCGAATCGCTGTACAGGTTGTCGCCGGCGCGCTGAATCCCGTTCCAGTCGGGTCCCGGGTTCCCGACTCCCCAATACAGCAGGTTGAGCGACGGATCGTAGCTGCCGATCGTCCACGTCGGTGCGCCGCCCGATCGCCACGAATCGCCCGCCCACGTCTCGTGACCGGCTTCTCCCGGTCCCGGAACCGTCTGAAAGCGCCAGAGTCGTGTGCCGTTCGACGCGTCGTACGCATCGATGAAACCGCGGGCGCCGAACTCGCCGCCCGCGATCCCGGTGATGACCTTGTCCTTCACAACGAGGGGCGCCGCGGTGCTGCTGTAGCCGTCGGCCGGATCGGCGATCGCCGTCGACCACAGCAGCGCGCCGCTCGACGCGTCGAGGGCGAGCAGCCGTGCATCCAGCGTCGCGAGAAAGAGCCGTCCATCCATCAGCGCCAGCCCGCGATTCTGGCGGCCGCAGCACAGCGCCAACCCGCTGGGCACGGGATAGCTGTACGTCCAGTACGGCCGTCCGGTCGCCGCATCCAGCGCGATCACGTCGTTCGCGCGGGTGAGGTACATCACGCCGTCGGCGACCAGCGGCGTCGTCTCCACCGTGTCAATCGTCCGCAGCTGGTAGATCCATTTGATGCGAAGGCGCCGGACATTCGCGGCCGTGATCGACGCGAGACGGCTGAAGCGCTGTCCGCTGTACTGCCCTGAATAGGTCAGCCAGTTCCCAGGTTCGCCTTCCGCATTGCGAATGCGTTCGAATGTCACCGGGCCAGACGGCTGGGATCGCACCGGCGCCCGGACGCTGCCGTCCCAGTCGGCGGTCAGACCCAGCGCCATCACGCCCGCGATGGTGAAGGCGATTGCGCTCGCGCGCCACAAGCCTCGCATGTTCACTTCGTCGGCGTGCCGAGGCGCTGCACGATCTCGTCGAGCTCGGTCGGCTGGCGATCGATATTCGATGCGAGACGCTCGATCGATCGGAGCGACGAGCGTTCGAAACTGCGCAGCACGCCGCGCTCGTCGAGCAGCCGAACGGAGAACGTGTCCTCGTCCATGCGGCGGCCGCTGTGAACCGCCCCGTGCAGCGTCGTAATGCGGACAATCAGGTTTCCGTCGTCCGATGCGCGAACGACAGCCGCTCGCTGCGCATCCATGAGCGACTCACCGGAGGGCTGGCGATCCGCTGTCGTATCGGTGCGCGCCGCCGCCATCGGCGCTGGCCCGAGCGAGCGCACGTATCCGACGAGTTGCCAGACATCCTCGGCCGAGTGCCGTCCAAGCGCGCCTGGCATGCGGGAACCGGGGATGCCCGTGGCGATCACTCGAAACATCGCAGCGTCATCGACGGCCGTTCGAAACGCGCCGCGCGTCAAATCCGGACCGAGACCGCCGGTGGCGCGCTGCCCGTGGCAACCCGCGCACTCGGCCTGGAACATCTTCGCGCCGGCGCCGATGTCTGTTGCTCCTCGAACCGTGCACACGAGAATCACAACGCCGGCGGCAATCAGCGTCATCGATCTGAATCGACCAAGCTCACCCATTACGAAGTCGACGAAGCAAGGCGTGAGCCACGTCGATTGTCCGCAGCGGGCTCGACGGCAGTTCGTGTTGGATTGCGGGTGGCGGTGTCTGCAATCACGCCACTGGGATGTAGAAATGCTCGACGCGCCAAACCTCAGCGATTGGCGAGACAGGTCAGCTCAGGTGTTCAGCGGGACAATCGCAGACGACGCTCTGCTACCTGGACGTATCGAACGCCGCCATTGCCACTTCGCGTCCGAGACCTCGATAGCTCTCGAATTGATCTTCACCGTAGAACTGATCGCCCGTCGTCTCGTGAGGGAACGCACCGTGACTGGACTTGTACTGAAGGATCGCCGTGTCCTCGCGGCCTGTCATTGACGCTTTCAGGTACAGCAGGATGCCGTCAGGTTCGCCGGGACCGTAGACGATCCGGCCGACGGCGTACCGGTTCGTGCTCCATGCGGCGCCGGCGGCGCGGCGGATCGGCTCGACGTCGATCATGATCCGCACGCCGAAGTCGACTTCGCACATCCGCATCAGCGTGCCAAGGCCTTCGAATTTCAAATCCGGATCGCACTCGGCGTCGCTGATGATCACAATCCGGCACCGCCGGCGGACGAGCTCGTATGCCGCCAGGTTCTCGAAATGACCGCCGTCGGAGATCATCAGGAACTTCGATTTGTCGTCGGCGCCGCCAAACAATTCCTTGAACAGGTAGCGCAGGCTGAAGTGCGGCGAGGGGTATTCGATGGCGGAGGCCTGCGGGTTGGGAAACCACCAGCCGAGGCGGACGTTGAAAACGGTCAGCAGGAACGACACGACCGGCGACGTGTGGTACCCCATGTTCGGACTGGCCGCCGCGCCCGACACCGAAATCGCCTGCCCGAGTGTCGGCGTGCCGAACCGTCCACCGTATTGATTCGTCACCACGTAGCCCAGCTCGCGGGCCACGCCCGACTGCTCTCGCGATCGATAGCAGGTGCCGCAGTGCAGGGGGCTCAATGTGAACGACGCGCTGTGCCGTGTATGCAGCGCGAGATCGCTGGAGCCGCCGAGGTTCAACGCGCAGTTGATGATGTGAAGCGGCCCCACGGTTCCACATGCCGCCGTCATTTCCGTCAGCTCGATGTCGTCGCCATCGTCGAAGCCGGTGAAGTTCTGCGGCTGGCGCTCGCCTGGCCGGAAGCGCGTCGCACCCAGGTAGCATCGTACGAGACGGCTCCGGTAGAAGGCATTGAGACTGAACTCGTTGATGTCCACGCGGGCGGCCATGATCAACGTTCCCGCGATGCACGCCGCCCAGACTATCAGCGAGGTTTTCAGGAACGGCGACGGATCCGTATGACCGGCGGCGACGCTGGACCAGCTCTGGCCTGAATTGACGGTGATGATCTGATCGAGCCCCGTCGCGACGCCGATCAGCAGGCCGCCGATGAACACGAAGGGCGCGACAGCGGCGACGATCTCCATCACCGTGCTGCGCTTTTTCGCGGTCGGCTGCGCGCTTGTCGCGGATCCTGTGGCGCCCGATCGACCGGCGAACAATCCACTGAGCACGGTACCGACCCATCCGCCGGCGGCGGAAATCGACGTCCAGGGATGCTCGCGGATCACCCAATGCACGAACTGCGGTCCGTAGACGGCCGACACGGCAATCACCATCCACGCGACGCCGTAGATGCCCAGCCACGCGCCGAGGCGGCTCCACCATTCGCGCGCGCCTTCTGACGACTGACGCCCCATCATCCCGATCAGCATGACGATCGTGACCGAGAAGGCGTACAGCACGAACGGCGGTCCCCAGACGAACGCGTGCCACAAGCCCGTGTCCGGCGTCCGCGCCCAGCGGTGCAGCACCATCATGATCACGCAGAGGAGCGCGTGCAGGACCGGAACGGCGACAAACGGCGCGCCGAACGCCGCGGCCAGCCCCTTCCAGTCCCTGCGGCTGCTCACCGAACAGAACGAGAGCAGCCAGAGCGAGATGAAAACGACCGACAGCGGAAACGGCCAATACGACCAGGCGGTCGTGAACAACTCGCCGAAGCCACTGAAGGTCGCAAGTCCGACCTCACTCGCGCGGTTCTGCGTTTCACCCCACAGAATGGCCGCCACGAGATAGCCGGTCGCCATCATCGGCAGGACGACAACGGTTTGCGCCCATCCCTGCGTGTAGTTGATCTGCTGCGGCGGATCGTCTCCCGGCCACAAGCTGCCAATCAGCTTGACGGCGGTCGGCTGCAGCCAGAACGCCCCCAGCACCAGCAGACCCGCGATCGGCGCTGCGACGCCGTAGTGCTGTTCGCCTCCGTGAAACGGATCGAATCCGCTGTAGGCGCCATAGATCCATGCGACGACGGCGCAGATCGCCGCGCCGATCAGTCCTCGCGTCCAGCTCTTCGCCTGCAGGAGCGGCACCTTGCTCCGGCTGTTCACCACGACCTGGTTGCCGGCGACTCCGGCGACAGCGAGGAGAAACAGGAGGATCGACAGCCAGCGCAGATTCCCGACGCCCGGCCAGTGGCGGAACAGCTCCAGCAGAGGCCGCGGCAGCATCAACACACTGGCGATGACGAAGATGACCGTGAGCTGGACGAGCATGGTGTTGCGAATCCAGACCGTGAACATCGACCAGGTGTCGGCGCTGAAGAAACCGACTTTCGGCGAGAGGTAGTTCGAATAGCGGCGCAAGTGCGCGACCGACGCATCCCAGTCGGCCTCGGGCTCCAGCCACTTCGGATGCCGCTTGCACGACGCACTCAACCAGGCACCGATGTACCCACCGCCCGACACCGTCGAGAGGTAGTGCAGCGTCTTCAACAATCCACGCTGCTTGAGCGCCTCGAGCACGCCCAGCCCGAAGGTCGCGCTGCGGATGCCTCCGCCGGAAAACGCAATGCCGACGCGATCGGTGCCGACCGGCGCGTCGACGGGCCGCGCGCGCAGCTCCTTGACTTCCTCCTCGAACACCGCGGCCCAGTTGCGATGGTCTGCGCTCATGAACGCTCCCCCACGCGCTCTACTCCTTCACGCTGGCGAAGTACCGGAGCGCCCGGATGCCTGGCAGGAAAAAATAGGCGCCGCCGCGAACGGTGACGAACTGCGGAAGGCCGGAGACGCGTGCCGGCGGGCCGCCCTCCTGCGGGATCGTGAAATCGGCGGTCACCGGGCAGCCGGGAATCGGCGTCCGCGCGCCGACCAGCGGATCGCTCTCGCCGGTCAGCCCCGAGAACTTCGAGCTCATCATCCAGGCGTTCTGCAGGAACTCGAACTGGCGGCAGATGTTCGCGTTCACGCAGATGAAATGCAGTCCGCGCTCCGGATCGCCGGCCGGCGCGGGAGCCCACGCATCCTCGCGTGAGAGGCCGGGGCCGTACTCGCGGCCGCGCCGCAAAATGCGATGGAATCGTACTGACGACATCAGGTCGTCGCGGAAGGCGTTCGCGCCGAGTCCGAGGTCCGCCACCAGCCGCGCGAGCCCTTCGGGCCGCCCCGGATAGTCGGTGTTGCGCGGATTCGCGCGCCGCACGTGCGCGCCGAACGGACAACGCGCGCCCAGCGGATCGTTCTCGAACGTGAACTGGTTCTGTCGAGCCTCTTCGGCGCCGGAGCCGATGCCTTGAATCGGCCGCTGTCGCATCGGCACCAGCGGCTCGCCCGCCGGGGTCCGGCCGACGAACAGCGACGCGAGGCGATCGGCCTGCACCGCATCGCCGCCGGCCTGCTGGCGCACGAACTGCCAGAATCCGCGCACGTCCTGGCGGAGCTGACGGATCACCAGGTACGTGCCGTTCCGGCCAACGTCCCTCTTCTCTGGAGCGTCTTCAGCCGCTGGCAGCTGCGCCCCGGCGCCATCGGGATCGATCACCGGCCGATCCGTGTACTTGCCGTACTCGTTGCGGTAGCCGAGCAGGAACTCGCCAATCGCCGACAGATTGGTGAAATCGATGACGGCGGAACCCGTTTCGCGCTCCTGGCCCCAATCGATTGCCGGCTGACTGATGCCGTCGGCGAACCCGAAAGGCTCGACGCCGTCGAGATCGGCGGTGCTCAGCCAGCGCACGACGTCGAACGCCTGTTCCCACGCGGGCCCGGTCAGAGTCTTCACGCATGCTTCGAGGCCATCCGGTTCCGCGAAGAACATGATCAGCAGGTGCGGAGTTCCCGGCTCGGTACCCCATTCCCACTGCGACGGGTCGTTGGCGCCCAGATCTCCGAGCCGCCGCGACCGGTTGGGATCCGTCATGCCGCTGATGAACTCGGGCGAGAAGCTCGCGATCACGGCTGCAGGGACGCCGAGCACCTCGAGTCCCTCCGCGGTGAACGCGACTTGCAGCGCCGTCGACGGCGGAGGCTCCTGCACTCGTGCCGTCGCGATCGGCGCGGCGCGCAGCCAGGACCGCGCTGCTGACGCGGACTTCACCCGCACGAGCGCATAGGTCGCCTCGGTCAGCCGCTTGTAGCCGAAACGGACCAGACCTTGAACGTCGCCGTAGTCGATCGACGCGTCCGTCACAGGAGCGCCACCCATTCGTCCGCGTCAGAGCGGCTGAGAACGGCCGCGTCGAACCCCTCGCGGACCCGGACGTTTCGTTCCAGATCGTTTGCGGTCAGGCCCGGATACGCTTTGTACCAGACCTGCGTCGGCATCTGATGACGACGGAGGTATTCCTTGAACTTCCGCTCGTCGTGGCAGCCGCCGCAAATCAGCCACGAGGTGCTCGGATACCCGATGCCGTTGCTGAACACCACGTTGAGACCGAACCCGACCTTGTTGATGAAGTCGTCCATGTAGCTTTCGAGGCTGCCGTCATAGTTGCTGAGGAACACCACGCGTTTCCTGGAGTCGAGGAACACCCATCGCGCAAAATGAATCGTGCGCACTCGCGCGAGCCTGCCGCGTGTATAGAGATGCCGCGCCGCGTAATCGATCGCCACGAGCACCAGCCTCGTCGTCCACAGTCGCACGATTCCGGGCTTCAAGCTCCCCATCGCGCTGAACTGATTCGTCACGTCGTGATCCTCGAGGACGAAAAGATCCGACGCGTGGGCGGGATCCGTGCGGGAGCACAGCTCGGGATCCGATTTCTCGAGGCGCCGCAACTGAATCGCGCCGATCACGACCAGCACGAGCAACACCGGCGACAACAACAGGAAGATCAGCGGAACGCCGATCAGGTGCAGCAGATTCCGAATACGCCACCCCAGCGGCGTCGGCTCTTCAGGAGACAGGACGATCCGTCCGGCGGCCACGTCCTCTGCCACCCGGTTCCGCAGCCTCGCGTGAACCTCCGACGACGACAGGCCCTGGAGTTCGGCCGCGTGGCGTCGCACGAGGACGTCGAGCGCGTCGCGGAGCGCCGCGTCTTCCCGCACCCGGCGGACGGTTCGTCCGCGCCAGTTGACGTAGTTGGCGGCCGGCGGGACGCTGTGCCTCCGCATCCACACCAGCAGATCCTGGTCCGGCGTGAACCCGTCGCAGCAGGAGAAGACCGCGCTCAGCCCGGCTCCGGCACGCGACGCCGCCTCCGCGAGAAACGCATCGCCGTCGCCGTCCACGTCACCGAGGAACACGAGATAGAGCGGATAGATGGGCGTCGGGAGTCCGTAGACCTGGTTGTCGCCGACGGTCCTGTCGTCCACGATCAGCAGACGCGCGTAGTGCAGCCTGTCGAACTGCGAAAACGGAATCGGACCATCCGCTTTCAGCCGGCCTGGCGCGTCGTTCATCGCCGCCAGCAGCCCTCGCAGCTCGGCTTCACGAGTCGGCGTGACCGGGGCCAGGACGAAAAAACTCGACTGCGGCGTCATCGCGACTACTCGAACACTTCGTCGCCCGTCGGCTCGTAGTGCGGCACGGCGTTCATCGTGTGACGCAGCTTCGAGAGCTCGTAGTACATCCGGCGTCTCGCGCGGCTCTGATTGCCGAGCGGACGATGCTCCGGAATGGCGTGCCACGGGTTGTACGACAGCCGCTTCGCGAACTCCATCTGCGACGGTGACGTGAATGTCTGGCGCGGCAGACGCAGGGTCGCCACGGACACGCGCGGCGACAGCCGTTCCGGCCAGAGCACGCCGGCATTCTCGAGCGGCATCAGGTGCGGGTCGGTCTGCCGCTGGATGCGGAAGTCGAGCTCGACGTCTCCCGCCGAAAGCGTGGCGGCCATCGCATTCCGCAGATAGTCGTCCGGCGGGCGGAACGGCAGCCGTGGGATCCGCGTCTTCTTCGTCGACGTCGGCCAGACCGAGTACTGCATCGCCTGCCCTTCGCCGAGCAGGTACGGCACGCAGCTGAAGTACGGCGCCTCGAGCGGACTGCTTTGCGTCTTGATCCAGAGCCCCTGCATGATCAGATCGAGAATGTGCGGGCGATGCAGGTTCAGGAAGTAGAAGATCTGCGCGTTCTTCAGGCTTTCGATTTGCAGCTGCGCGTTCGCCTTCGTGTCCGGTGTGACGAACGTTGGCGGCGAGACGCCGAACATGTCCTGCGTGAACTGTTCCTCGTCCATCAGCTTCGGGCCCGGCACACCCATCAGCTTGATGCTGATGCTCATGAACCCCACGTCGTCGATATCAGGCGTGACGTAGGGACCAGGGCCCGAGAACCTGACCCACGCGCGGAACGTCTGCGGCTTCGCGAAGACGCCGTGTCTAAACTCGGGCGCCAGGTTGTCGTGGACGATGAACTCGCCGCGGACGATGCCGTGGGTCTTGGTGTTTCCTCCGCGCTCGAATCCGCCGGGCTTCCACAGGCCGCGCATCTGCTTGTCGAAGCTGGTGATGATCGACTGCAGGAACTCCTCTTCGTCGGGGAGCGCGCGTTCCTCGGCGATCTTGAGCCCCTCGTTGGGCCGCTGGGCGTTGATGAGCGCGGTGGTGACCCTCGTGAGCGCGTCGCGGAACAGCGCGTCGAATGCGGGACGAACGAACGGATCGAACCGGCGTTCCACGCGAACCATGAACGACATGAAGTCGCTCAGCGCGTTGAGGAACACCGAGCCGGTGTTGGCGCGCGGTGCTGGCCGGCTCGTGTTCGAATTCACGGCCGTCAGAACGTCTTCAGGAACTCGATCAGCGCCGACTTGTCGTCGTTGGACAGGTCCGTGCCGAACAGGTGGCCGCGGTTCACGATCAGGTCCGGGCACTTGCTCAGTTCGAGCATCGGTTCCACCAGATCCGCGAACACCGCCTTCGCCTGATCGCTCGTGGCGTTGCCGCCGAGTTTGTGCAGACGCTCGAGAATCTGCGCGACGAGCGCCCCGACCTTTTCAAGGTACTGCGCGCGCTTCAGCGGATCCGGATCCTCGGACATCAGGTTCAGGTTCGAGAGCAGGCCAATCGGCGTGCCGGCCGGAATGGGCCCGAGGCGGATGCCGTCTTCGGTGAACAGCGCCGGAAACAGCGCCCGCTTCACGTTCAGCGTCTTCTCGAGAAAGTCCGGGAGATACCCCTTCGAGACTTTCAGGTACGCCGGCTGCGATTCGTATCCGGGCAGCCGATCGCCGACGCGATCGATGACGCCTGGAATCTTCGCGCCGAGGAGCGAATCCTTATCGCGATCCTGCGGATACAGCATCTTGTGGATCGAGTCGTTGAACGAGCGCATCCGCGCGTCCACCGACGGACTCTCTTCGAAGCGACCCATCGTGTTGTTCAGCAGGAACGGCGCCGTCGACCAGACGCTGACGAGCGACGGAGGACGCGTGTACCCGCGTCCCCCCGCCGGCATCATGTACTTGCGGGGCTCGCCGGTGAATGGCTGATACCACGTGATCTCGCCGACTGACGGCAAATCCTTGTAGGACTGCGACGAGAAATCGTTCCAGATATTGCCGCCGATCGCGTTGGTCGCCAGCGGGCTGCAGGCGTTGGTCTGCAGCAGCGTAACCGGCACGCGGAGTTCGGTCGACAGGTAGTTGTCCTGCAGGAAGTCCGGCGCGGCGACGATGTCGCGCATCTTCTGCTTGAACTCGGGCGTCTGCGTCCAGTTCCAGTAGTTGTCGAAGCAGTGCAGGTAGTCCTTGCCGGCGCAGCCGGCCGGTTCGAGCACCGGCGCGGGCGCCGGAATCTTCGACGAATGGCACCGGGCGCAGTTCTCCGCAAACGCGACCTTCCCGCGCGTCAGGACTTTCTGATCCGTCGTCAGATATTTCTGTCCGCCGGGCGCATCCCCCAGATGGTGCGCGCCCGTCGTCTTCAGGAAGAACTTCGCCATGTTCAGCGTCTGCGCTTCGGTCGCCTTGAAGTACGCGGAGTTCTTGCGCGACCCTTCGATCGTGATCGGCGTAATCGGCTTTCCGCCAATGAGCGCGTTGAAATGCGTCAGCCAGTCCTCGCTGAACGTGCCGATGTTGAGATACACGCGATTGAGCGCACCGAGCGCGCCGACCGAGTCGGATCCGTCCTTCAACACCCGCGGCGTCCACACGGTATCGGGTTTCTCGAACAGCGTGGTCAACGGGCCGTCGGAGATGTAGTCGTTGAACTGGTGGTTGTCGAGACCGCCGCCCTTCAGCGTCTCTTTTCCCCAGTGTTTGGCGTGCATGAGGCGCGGGCCGAGCAGGTAGACCGCGTTCATCGTCCGCGGATTGTTGATGCTGTCGGTCGAGATGAACGACGTGTCGAGCGTGCCGGGCCGCGACGCATGGAACAGTTGATAGGCGAAGTTCCCGTAGTCCGCCGCCTGGAAGAAGATCCGATCGACCCAGAAGTACTGCGCGCCGACGTTCGAGCTGAGGTTCGACCATTCAGGGTTGTTCGGATCGATCGGCGGTTTCAACGGGTTCGGGCCGACGTGACAGAGCGCGCACGACATTCCCACGCGATACGGTTTGACGAGGTTCTTGTCGTTCGCGTAGTCCGGGTTCGTGTAGTACTTCTCCGCATCCCAGCGTGCCGCGGCCTTCTCGTCGAATGCCGGATTCGGAAATAACCGGAAGCCGACGATGCCCGATGCGTAGCCGTAAGAGGAGCCGGTCTCGAACGTTTTGCCGTTCAGCGTCTTTCCGCGAGATCCGTACGCAACGCCCGGATATTTCGTCGCGTTCTCAAAGGGATCGGCGCCGCATCCCGGTCCGGACTTGCGCTTGTCCAGCCAGAGGTTCCACCGCGCAGGATCCGGCCCGGTCGCTTTTTCAAAGCAGGGCTCGTTCACCAGGCCGAAGTACTCCCAGCGGTTCTGGCAGCTCTTGTCGCCGAGCCTCGCGGGATCGCAGGCGCGGCTGTATTTCTGCGACGGATGCGAGGAGACGACTTTCAGAAAATCCACCGCGCCGACGCTGGTCACGCCGAGGACATCCCAGAGGCGATCGTCTCCCGCGGTCCAGACCAACCACGTGTTGCGCCCCTGGATCTCTTCCGGCGTCAGCGCGACCGGACCATCTTTGGTCTGGTCCATGTCCTTGAAATAGTCTTCGTCGGCAGCCTTGAACGTCGACGCGTCCCTGGGCGGATTGGCCAGCAGCGCTTCGTCGAGAATCGTGCCGGCGGGCTTGGAACCGCTCGAGCAGGCAAAGGAGGCCGCAGCGATCAGCGCCGCGACGGCGACGACCATGAGAAGACGGCCGCTATATCGACTCACTGTGACACCTCGTTGTTTCGCGCGCGACGGCGCGCGTTTTCAACCGAACTGCAGCGCGAAATGCAGGCTCGGCTTACTGTCCCAGTACACGCGGCCCAGGTAGAAGTTCGGGGCGATCAACCGGATCTCGTCACGGATGTGTTTCGCGACGAGCGACGTCTTCGAATAGTCGAGGACGATGCATTCCTTGCCGTCGAAGAGGCTGGGCGTCTTGTACACCTCAGCCACGATCGCATTGATGCCGAGCGCGGAAATCCGGTTGCGAAGAACTCCGTGCGGCCCGTCGAAGGTCTTGCCCTGCCAGACGAAGAGCGATACGACTTCCGCCAGATCCGGTGTGAAGACAGTTCCGGGCGCGATGATCGCCGTGCCCTTGGCGGGGCCGTCGGGAATCGGACCGCTCTCGGACGAACGGAACAAATCGTCCAGCTGCGATTGAGACATGGACAGCAAAGTTGCGACGTCTGTCACCATGGGATCCTCGTTGAAGGCGATTTCAATTGCGGGGGTTGCGGACCGGTCGCGATTCTGGCGAAACCACTTGAGCTTGTCAATCGAGTTTCAAAGCTCAACCGGCGTCCGCGAGGATCACATCGGCTGCTTTCTCTGCGATCAAATACACCGCTGAAGCGATGAAGAATCCCGGGATGCGGGGAAACACCGAGGCGTCGACCACGCGAAGCCCGGCTGTATCGTGAACGCGAAAGTTGCTGCGCAGCACGCCGCCGTCTTCGAGCGGACCGATCGCACACGTGCCGCACGCGTGATGCCCCCACGCATGTTGACGGACAAACTCCTGGAGTTCGGCGTTCGTCTCCAGCTGCCTGCCCGGCAGCACCTCCGTCCCCGCGATGCCGTGCGCGTGTACGCGATCGTTGAGCCGTCGAACGAACTGGATCCCGTCCACGACGGCCTGCACGTCCTCGTTCCCGCCTTCGGCGAACTGGTTGAAGTCGATGATCGGCGGTTCCAGCGGATCGGCGTTTTTCAGCGTGACGCTGCCCGTGTGGTTCCGCGTGTGGGCCTTGAGAATCACCCAGGTCAGGAAGTTCTTGTCCGTGCCGACGCTCGCGGAATACCCCGGTTTGTACCCCTGAAAGCGCGCGACCAGCGCCATGCAGAAGAGATCCGGCAGCGATCCCGCCGTCGTCGATCGCGAGAACAGGGTGAGGACCGACCCGTTCGTCGCGTACAGACCGCGCCTCGCCGTCTCCCATCGCTGGTAGGCGGCATCGCCCGATTGAAATGACGCGCCCTTGTAGATGTCCCATTCGGGAAAGTCCATTCGGGAGACGACACCGACCTCGTAACGGTCCTGCAGATTCCTGCCGACGCCGGGCACCGGCACGCGCACGCGAATGCCGTGAGCCTTCAGCACATCCGGTGGACCGATGCCGGACAGCATCAACAGCTGCGGCGAATTGAACGCGCCGCCGCAGAGAATCACTTCGCGCGACGCGTACACGGTCCCCTGCTCGCCAGGGCCCACGCTCGGCGTGACATGCGCACGATAGAGACGTGAGCCCCTGCGATACTCAACGCCGTACGCGCGGTGGTTCGCATCGAGCAGCACCTGCGTGGCCAGCGTATCCAGACTGATAGTGAGCAAATCCGGAAATCGTTTCGCCACGTCGCGCACGCGCTCGCGCGTGCCGAACCGGCGGTGCCCGTCGGTCGTGAGGGGAAGGTAGCGGATGCCGATGGCGTTCTCCCGGACCAGCCGCCAGTCGTTCGGATCGAACGTGCCGCGCAGGAACCATCGGATGCGCTGCCAGAAGCTCGGCGCCGTTTCGACGGCGCCGAGCCCGGCTTCGATCACCACCCGCCGCAGCTTGCGGTCGGTGAGTGCTTCGAGCGGGATCGCCGTCTCGACCGGCAGCCATCCCTTCCATCCGTGACGCGTCGGGTTGATCCCGAACCGTGCCAGCAATCGATACAGCGGACGATGGCGGCAGCTTTCGAGGTTCTCGAAGTACTGGCGCATGGAGGCGGCCGACCAGCTCGAATCGCCGGTCAGCTTCGCGATGTCGTCCCAGTCCGCGTTGTGCGGGTAGACGAAGATCATGGCGTTGTGCGCGGTGCACCCGCCGAGCGTGCCGGCTCGCGGGTAGAAAATGCCGGGTCCAGCGTTGCCGTCGGCGGACGTGAAGTTCGGATCGGCCGTGTCGAGACCGCCGGGCCGGTGCTGGACGAAGAACCTCCAGCTCAGCGCATCGTTCTCCGACGCCAGCGTGTGGAACGCCGGGACG
The DNA here is from genome assembly GCA_035693505.1 of Vicinamibacterales bacterium. Lineage (GTDB taxonomy): Bacteria > Acidobacteriota > Vicinamibacteria > Vicinamibacterales > CAVVIG01 > CAVQFC01. Next base: position 21,218 of record DASSGK010000264.1, on the reverse strand, counting down.
TCGTAGTCGTCGGGCAGACGCGGTGACGGGAACAGCGGATCGCCGCCCTGCAGCTCATAGGGGTCTCCGCCGGCTTCGAGCAGCATGACGCGATGCCCGGCCAGCGCAAGGCGAGCCGCAAGCGTGCCACCGCCGGCACCGGAACCGACCACGACGTACTCGTACTGGTTCTTCGGCGTTGGCCCCATGATCGACGCGAACGTTCCAGAGAATACCACCCACCCTTGACCGATCGTTGATCCCGTGGCTTGATATCACCGGCCTTCGCCAGCCGGAACACTTGTCGAAAGGATCGGCCATGCCTGCAGGAGTCGGTAAGAGAATCCTCTCGGTCCACGTAGTGATCGACGTGATGAGCAAGGATGGTCTGCGGAAGTTCGCGTTCGGCCTCGACAAGAGCACCGACAAGGACGACGTGGAAGACTGGGCGATCCATTTCGATCTGTTCGAGCGCGCGAGCCGCACGGACGATTTCGACGAAGCGGTTGTTCACGTCGATGTCGACGTGAAGGCGAAAAATTTCGACAACATGCAGATCACGGCCGACAAGGGCTTCAACGCCGCGCAGGCCGAGAGCACGCTGGTGGATGTGGCGACGGCCGCCGATCGCGTCAAGGCGGGAAAGGCCACGACTGCCCGCCTCGCCAAAGTCGTCGAAGGCGTCATCGAAGCGCGTGACGCATAGTGCAAGGGCATCGCGGTTCCTGAGGACGGCGGCCGTCGCGGCGCTTCTCCACGCCGCGGGTGTCCGCGCGTTCGCGATGCAGGCGACTGCGGAACGCCAGGTCGTTGGAGGCGGCGGCTGCGAGTTGGCTCCCGGCGCGTACGAGTCGCAAGGCTACGCCGTTCGCCGGGTGGAAGTTCGCGGCACCTTCGACTGGTTCCAGCTCATGCCGTCGACGGCAGCCCGCGCAGCCGGCATCGACCTCCCGGTCGAAGGCGAGCCGTTCCGCGTCGATCGAGCCGTCGCCGCGGCGAAGGCGCTCGAGTCGCGCCTCCATGCGCCGTTTCTCGGCAGCGAATCGCTCGTCGACGTGACGGTCGTCGTCAGCGTCATCGAGAACTGCAGCGATCTCGATGGCCGGAAGCTGCTCGACATCCACTACCGCACGTTCACCTCGCTCCTGACGCACGCGAGAGGCCTCACGATCGAGTCGCGGGATGCCCAGCGCACCGATCCCGCCGAGGCCGCTGGAACGCTGGCGCCGGCTCGGCGGGTGAAGCTGGCCCCGATGGCCGCATACAACGCCTCCGACAATTTTCTGGCGGGCGGAACGGTGACGGTGAGAAACGTCGCCGATCGGATCGACGCGATCGACGCGCAGGCCGTCGCCTCCAACCGGTCGCACCTGTTTCGTCTCGCCATGGCAGGCAGTTCCACACCGCACCTGAAGTGGCTGGACACCGGCGACTGGCGCATCTCGGTGGCCGATCAGAAGGAAGCCGGCTCACCCGGCGATCAGTTCTCCACAACAGCGTTCAAGGGTCAGTTCGCTGCGCAGACCCGGCCGTTTGGCAGCGCCAGCGCCCTGTTTCGTTTTGGCGGAAGCCTCGAAGGCGGCAATCAGGAGGCGTCCGTCACGTCCAACGGAACACCTGTCGACGATCGCACCGGGTATGGCGCGCTTCGTGCCGCCGCCGGCGTCGCGACCGGAGGGAATCGCTACTCGGCCGCGGCGTCGTACGCTGTGCTGCTCGGACACGTGCCCGGCGACTCGGTGGTGAGCTACAGCAAACAGATCGCCGACTTCGTCTGGGAGTCGCAGATTCCGGTCGCCGACCATATCGCCCTGCAGCTCGAAGCGCGGGTCAATGCGGGGTGGCTGCTCGGCTCGAACACAGCGCCGGTCGCCGAGTTCTTTCGCGGCGGCAATCGCGAAGAGTCCTTCCTCGAAGGCGAATCGTGGATCATCCGGGCAAATCCGTTCATCCGAAGCGTGCCCAGCAATCAACTCGACCGGACGTCCCCTGAGACATCGCTCGGCGGGGATCGGTTCGCGGCGATGAACGTCACGCTATCGGCTCCGGTCTGGCGCTATCCGCTGATCCCCCTCTGGCTGTCGCGGTCCGAGAGCTTCAAAAGCGGCATCGACGCGGCGAAGCAGACCGGCAAGAGCCAGGCCGTCGTGTACTACCAGTCAAAGGATCCGGCGCAGAAGCTCATGGCGGCAGATGCCGCGCGAGTGACGACAGTGCTAGACACTCTCTTCGATGGACTGACAGCCGCGCAGGACACCGTCGATGCCGCGCACAAGGACGCGCTTGACGACTGCCTCGACGCCGCGGATACGGCCCGCGACAAGATGACGCATCTGAAGGACACCGGATTTGGACCGATCGCGACGAGCGTGGTCCCCGGCGTCGCCTCGGGATGCGTCGCCGAACTGGCCGCGGCCCTGCCGCCCCAAACGCTGACCGCGCATCTGCAGGAGCTCGCAACGCTCGGCGCGTCGATCGCCGGCACGCAGAAGCAGGTGCGGACTGACGTCGCGGAAGCGAAGGCGGACGAGGACTTGAAGTTCGCGTTCTCGGCGATGGACACGTTCATCAACGACATCAACGCCGTGGCCGTCGGTCCCGTGCTGTCGTTCGATGCTGCCCGCATCGGCCCTCAGACCGCCGACCAGGCCGGCGGCACGCGCTACGGCATCGGACTCGGCGTTCGGGTCAGCATCGTCAACGTACTGCATCTTACGGCGCTGTATGCCTGGAATCCGTCACCCCTGCCCTGGGAGAGCCGCGGCGCCTGGATGATGACGCTCAACGTTTCGGATCTGCTGCGATAACTGTCAACCATTCGCGATGGCGATCGACAAACGCCGCCGCGCTGGCTCGACCGATCGCGAGCGCCTGAACCGACCGTTCGAGATTGAAGTCCCATGCGCCGAGCGAGAGCGGTTCGATCGGCGAGAGGACGCGAAAATCCGACGCCGGCTTTGCGACGTCGACCGGACGAAGCGCGCCTCTGAGCAGCCGCCCGTCGATGTTGCTGGTGCACGCAATCACCTTCCCCGCTCCGAGCGCGGCCGCGTCGTCCACCGGCACCCGTTCGAGCCAGGCGCCGTCGAACGCGGGACGCCCCTCGAGCGGCACCATCTGCCAGTACGGCCCCGGAAGAAAGCAGGAGGCCTGAATCACTGCCGCGATGCGAATCGGATGACGGGCGGTGAACAAGCGACGCTGGAAGCGCCACTCGTCCCAGATGGTGACCGGGATGCCGAGCGGAACGATGGTGTCCCCCATCAACGCATCGGCAAACCGGCGCCGCGCTGCCCCGGACACGATCTCGGTCATCATGAACGGCCAGCGCGCACGGAGCAGCCTCCGCCAGTCACAGACGGCGCTGCCGGCCACTTCCATCCACGCCTCTCGAAGCTCGCTGACGCGGCCCGTCGCGAGCGCCGCCGCCACGAGCGAACCGGAACTGGCCCCGGTCACGGCAGCGGGACGAAACCCCTGTTCACTGAGCCACTCGATGACGCCAACATGAAAAGCCGCGAGGCACGCGCAGCCTTCGAACGCGATGCCGAGCGACGGATCGAACGGCATCACCGCATCATCCTTATGCAAATTATCTCCGGAATGGATGAGACAGCTCATCTCAGCGGCGTGCGATACTGCTGAACCCAAATGTCAACGCCCGGCTTCGACAAGCTGAAACACATCGTCGTGTTGATGATGGAGAACCGCTCGTTCGATCACATGCTCGGCGCCCTGAAGGCGACCGACGCGCGAATCGACGGCATCGACGGCACGCAATCCAACGTCGACACCACCGGTGCCAAGGCGCCGGCCCAGCCGCTGGCGCAATACCAGGGGCAACTCGATCCCGACCCCGACCATCACTTCCCCGGCGTGGACCTGCAGATCTTCAACGGCGACACGACGCCCGGACGCGTCGCCACGATGCAGGGGTTCGTGAAGAGCTACTTCTCGCAGCGCAAGGACGTCAACCATTCGCGGAAGATCATGTATTACTTCCCGCCGGAAAAGCTCCCGGTGTTGACGACCCTGGCGACCGAGTTCGCCGTGTTCAACCGCTGGTTCGCGTCGATTCCGGGTCCCACGCTGTGCAACCGCGCGTTCGCCCACTACGGCACCTCCTTCGGTCACGTGGGCATGGAAGTCTTCTATCCGAATACGCAGTTCAAGAGCATCTACCAGCGGCTCGACGATGCGAAGAAGACCGCCAAGATTTATTACTTCGACGTGAAGAGCTCATCGCTCGAAGTGGTGAACCTGCTGCAGCACCAGCCGCAGTTCTTCGGCACGTTCCAGCAGTTCCTCGACGACTGCGGCAAGGGCCAGCTGCCCGACTATTCGTTCATCGAGCCCAACTACAGCGATCACGAAAGCGAGGACGGCGCGGCCATTCTGGCGTCGGACCAGCATCCCGATCATCACGTCCGCGAAGGCGAACGCTTCATCGCGGCGATCTACAACGCGATCCGGCAGAACGCCGCGCTGTGGGAGTCTACCGCGCTGCTCATCGTGTACGACGAGCACGGCGGCATCTACGACCATGTGTCCCCTCCCGCCTGCACGCCCGACGGGTTCGTGGCCCAGCCGGACGCGACGGGGACCGGGAAGCCGTTCATGTTCGATCGACTCGGGGTTCGCGTGCCGGCGATTCTGGTCTCACCGTGGGTCGCTCGAGGAACAGTGGTCGGGACGGATCGCGTCTTCGAGCACGCGTCGATTCCGGCGACGGCCACGAAGTTTTTCCTGCAGGAGTTCGCGGATCGGTCCCCGCGCGAGAAGGCGGCGGAAACGTTTCTCGACCTGCTGACACTCAACACCATGCGCACCGATGCGCCTGAATTCGATCTCGGCTGATCTCATGGCTGTCATTCGCGTCCCGAAAACGCCCAAGAGCGCCTACAACCCGGATCGGCCGGCCGGCACCTTGCTTCAGAGCCAGTTGAAGCATCTCGAATGGGCGGTTCGCCCCGCCGGTGCGCGCACGGCCAAGGCGTTCCGCATCAGGCAGGCGGTCAGCGAGGCTGAGGCCGCTGCGCGCATTGCGAGGCTGAACGAGGAGCTGCATGCGCAGGCGACAGCGCCGAAGGGTGTGGTACCTCCGGCTCCCGCGACTCCTTTGTCGGCGCCCGCCACACCGAAGCCGACCGCGAAAGCGAAATCGACATCCAGATCCAAACCGAAAGCCCGGCCCGCTGCGAAGGCCCGGGCTGCACGGTCGGCGCGCCGGCCGCGCCGGTAACGAATCCCATGCGTGCAACCCTCTCACTCGTGCTCGTGCTGCTTGGCCTGCTCGCGGCTCCGGCCGTTGCCCAGGAAAGCCGGTTCCAATCGGATCTCCGTCGTGAAGGCGACGATCTCAAGGAAAGCTGCAGCGGATTCAATCCCAAGGCGCTCGTCGGCTGCATCGTGACGGTGGCGACCGACGATCCCTTCCACGTCGCGATTGGCAGCCTGCCGCCGCTGAACGGCATGGGCTTCGGCCTCGCCTTCTCGGAGCACTACACGCCGAACGAACAATGGCGCATCAGCTGGAGCGCCGACAGCGTGTTTGCGACCAGCGGGTCGTGGCGCGCCGGCGCGTACATGAAATTGATCCATATCCCCGACGAGCCGATCCAGGTCGTTCGTCCGGGTGCGGCCCCGGCCACGCGACAGCCGACGGTGACCATCACGGAGTACCCGGTCTTCAACCTGTACGCGCAGACCATCTCGCTCGACACGCTGACGACGAACGCCGGCCAGGATTTCTTCAGCGAACGCCAGACGATTATCGGCGCGAACACGATTTATCCGCTGAGCCGATTCGACGCCCTTCGCGCGCTTCGGCCGTCGCTCATCGGCGCGGTCAACGGACGCTTTCTGAGCATCGAAAGCGATACGATCCTGCCGCCCGGCGTGGCCACACCCAAACAGGGGCCGTTCACGCAGACGCCGTCCTTCGCGCAGTTCGAGGAAGGCATTCGCTTCAAGCCGTCCCTGCTCGACGGGCACGTGCGGCTGAACTACCTGCTCGACTTCCAGCAGTTCGCAGGCTCGTCGGATGCGCAGGGATCGTTCCACCGGTGGAGCCTCGACCTGAAGCACGATGTGCCGCTCTATCGCACGGTGTCGTCCACAGGTCCAAAGGATACGAACGGCCCGAACGAATGCTCCGAATCGGTCGGCACCCGCCGCTGTCCTCCGGTCTCGTACTCACGCAACCGCGAAGGCACCGTCAGCTTCCGGCTGTTGACGACGCGCTCGACGGCATTCGAGGGTGATTCAGTGCCGTTCTACTTTCAACCGACGCTGGGCGGTTCCGATCTGAACGGACAACGGTTGCTGGCGGCGTACGACGATTATCGATTCCGCGGACCCAATCTGATCGCGCTGCAGGAAAGCGTCGAGCATTCGCTGTGGGGTCCGATCGGCGCGTACCTGCTGCTCGAACAGGGCAAGGTGACGCAAGGCACCGACGGGTTCGGCACCGGCGACTACTCACAGAGTGTCGCGATCGGTCTCACCGTGCGCGCGGGCGGCTTCCCGCTCATCAATCTGTCGTTCGCCTGGGGCGGCGGCGGGCATCACACCATCGGCAGCATCGATTCGTCCCTGCTGGGCGGATCGTCCAGACCGTCGCTGTACTGAGATCGCGCCCTGAAGGGCTGCGCTACACGTCGAATGGCCTGTACGCGTTGCTCCTGGGCCAGTTGCGCATCTGCAGCATCTCGTGAATCAGCCACGAAACTCACGAAACTCACGAAAACGTTTTGGTTTCGTGTTTTTCGTGCTTTCGCGTTTTTCGTGGCGGTTCGAACTCCCGATGCCAGCGAAACCTTGCTGGCCCAATCAACGAAAAGGTAGACTCGGCCGATCAGTTCTGGAGGTGGAATGTCCGGTGCCTTTCGTCGATCGCTGATCGTGTGCACGGGCGTCTTCGCGCTTGGCGCTCTGCTGCCGGCATGTTCATCCTCGTCGAAGGCGACGCCGCCTCAAATGCCCGCGCCCCAGCTCTGGGGTGATCTCAAGCCGATCGTGTCGGTCAAGGAACTGATGCGCGACATGATCGATCCGGCGTCCGACTACGTGTTCGACGCCATCGGGACGGTGGACAGCAAGGACGGGACGGTCGAAATCCAGCCGAGAACCCAGGCGGACTGGGACAGGCTCCGCGTCGGCGGCGTCATGCTCGCCGAAGGCATCTATCTCTTGAAGATTCCTCGGCCGTTCGCCCCGCCGGGAGACGAGAACAACAGCACCGGCCCTGATCCGGAGGAATTGTCGCCGGCGCAGATCAAGGCGAAGCTCGAGGCCGACCCGGTCTTGTGGAACGCGAAAATCGAAGCGCTGCGCAACGTCGGCCTCGAAGTGCTCGACATCGTGAAGCGCAAGGACGTCAAGGAGTTGTGGGACGCCGCCGAGAACCTCGACGAGGCGTGCGAGAGCTGCCACATCGCGTACTGGTATCCGGGAGACGCGGCGCTCCTGAAACGACTGGATCGCCAGCTGCGGGAACTGAACGGGATTCACGCGGATCGAAGCCGTCCAGAGGGCTCCAGGTAGCAGGCGATCCCATCACCCTCACGCCGGACCAGGCGTCGCCGCGGAATAACGTCGCTCGCGGCCGTCCAGTGATCACGTCGGCCCTTCTTCGCGAGGGACGTTATGGACTACACCAAGATCTGTTTTGTGGTGATGCCGTTCGGCACCAAGCCGGTCGGCAAACACAAGGTCAACTTCGACAACATTTACGACAACATCTTCAAGCCGGCCATCAACGCCGTCGCGCTGGCCGAGGGCGGCAAGCTCAAGGCCGCGCGGACCGACAGGGATTTCTTCTCGGGTGATATCGGACAGGAGATGTTCCAGTACCTGAACCGTTCGCGGTTCGTGCTGGCCGACATCACGAGCCTGAACCCGAACGTCATGTACGAGATCGGCGTCCGCCACGCCGCGCGGGAGTCGGCCACCGCCATCTTCCGGCAGGGCGACGCGACGATTCCATTCGACATCAACCACATCAAGGCGTTCCCGTACCTCTATCGTCCGGAGAAGAACGCGGACGAAGCGCGCAAGCTGGTTCGCCGGGTACTGCGCGAGTCGCTCGAGCAGAATGCCCTCGACAGTCCCGTGCAGATTGCGTTGAAGGCGCAAAACGAACAGCCGCGGCGCGCTGAAGTCGACGCGTTCCTGCTCGACGCCGAAAACGCGCTGCGCCAGTTCGACAGACCGGCCGCCATCGCGAAGCTGCGGCAGGCGTTGACGGTCTCCGGCGGCAACGCGCTCATCCACGTGCGGCTTGGCGTCCTGCTGCGGGATCAGGGGGATCTGCAGGGGGCGATCGAACAGTTCACCGCGGCCACGACGCTGCAGCCGGACTACTCGGATGCCTGGCGCGAACGCGGCATCCAGGAGGCCCGAGCGACGAAGAACGCGCGGGGCGAGGATGCGCTGCGAAAGGCGATCGCGCTCAACCCGAGTGACTTCGACGCGCTCTCCTCGCTGGGCGGCATCCTGCGCAAGACGAACCGGCTGGACGAAGCGGCGCAGTGCTACCAGAAAGCCGTCGACGTCTCTGGCGGGCATCCCTATCCGCTGCTGATGGCGATCAAGCTGCGGGCGCGGACCGCGCATGCACTGACGATCGACGACACGACGAAGCGCCAGCTGTTCCTCGCCGAGAAGATGCGGAAGGGCCAGGCCGCGGCGAATCCGCCGTTCGATGTCCCGTGGTGCCTGTTCGACACGGCCGAAATGCGTCTCTACGCAGGCGACGCGGCCGGCTTCGTCGACTGGACGAAAAAGGGGATCGACGCCAGCACGCACAACTGGGAGCCCGGCACATATCGCTCGGCGTTGCAGCTGCTGGTCGACGGCGGCGTGGAGCTCCCGGGTTTGAGCGACGGTCTGCCGCTCATCGACGCAGCCATCAAGTCGCTGCCGTAGTGACGGCGGCGCAGATCACGAGAGAGGAACGTCATGGCCGACAATCCACGGCTGATTCCGCATCGCGCAAACAATGCCAGGGCTGCCGTCGTGCTCGTTCACGGGTTCAGCGGCAAGGCCGACACCACGTGGGGACGCTTCCCCGACCTTCTGATGGCGGAAAAAGCGCTCAGCGGCTGGGACGTGTTCAGCATCGGCTACTCGACCAGCCTCTCCTTCGATATCGCCGGAGTCTGGAGCGCCGACCCCGCGATCGTCACGCTGGGAGGCCTGATCGAATCGGTCTCCGATGTACCGCCCATCGACGGATACGAGTCCATTGCCTTCCTTGCGCACAGCATGGGGGGACTGCTCGTTCAACGCGCGCTGCTGTCGAACGATGCGCTGAGAAAGCGCGTTTCTCATCTGCTGCTGTTCGGGACGCCGAGCGCCGGTCTAGAAAAGGCGTCGCCATTCAACTTCTGGAAGCGGCAGATCCGCGACATGGCGGCCGGCAGCCCGTTCATCACGAAGCTGCGCGGCGATTGGACGACGACGATCGGGACCACGCCGCCGTTCACGTTTGTGACCGTCGCCGGGGACAGGGACGAATTCGTCCCGCGAACCTCGTCGATCGAGCCGTTCCCGGAGCCGCGGCGCCGGGTGGCGTACGGGAACCACCTCGAAATCGTGAAGCCGCCTGATGCCGATCACCTCGGCTACAAGATCGCCGTGAAGGCGCTCACCGGCGGGGGGACCGTTGGAGGTGCGCAGGATTCCGCACGCCTCGCGGTCGAGTCACGTCATTTCCAGGACGCGATCAATACGCTGTGGCCGAATCGCGCCGACCTCGACGACAAGTCGCTGGTCACCCTCGCGCTCGCGCTCGAAGCGGTCGGACGTCAGGGCGATGCCATCGACATGCTGATGAAAGCCAATCCGCGAGGCACGGATCCCATCGGTGTACTCGCTGGCCGATTGAAGCGTCGCTGGCTGGTCGAGCACAGACGATCCGACGCGGAACAGGCGCTGAGCCTGTACGGCCAGGCGCTCCAGCAGGCAGAGACGAAGGTGGATCGAGCGCAGGCGTACTACCACGCGATCAATTGCGCGTTCATGGAGCTCGCGTACGGCAGCGATGTCAGCGCATGCCGCACGTACGCGCAGCGGGCGCTGGCTCACGCGGCGCAGGCGACAGACGATGTGTGGCGCCGAGCGACGGAAGGCGAAGCGAATCTCTACCTGGGGAATGCGGCCGCCGCCGCCGATTCGTATCGGAGCGCGCTGGCCCTGAGTCCCGAACCCTGGCAGGCCACGTCCATCTATCAGCAGGCGTTTCGAGCGGCGGACCTGGTCGGCGAAGAGGATCTCGCCGCCCAACTCAAGGCCATGTTCAGCGGCGCGCCGGCGACGACGTGAGGTTGGAATCGGCGCGTTTTCGATTTCGTGTGTAATGCGGACCTTCAGGTCCGCCCGAGAAGTCGAAAACGCGTCCGATGCCCTCTCAGCCTACCCGGACGTACCCTCGCGCCTGCAGGTTGACCATCGTCACCATCGCCCACAGATCCGCCTGGACACCGGGGAGCAATTGCGACGGATCGACTTTCTTGCCGATGAGCCCCTGTCCGCACACGTGGAGCTCGACGCCCGCCTCGTGCAGTTCCTTCAACACGGCGATGTTCGGGTTGTCGACGCCGTTGTGCCGCGCCTTGTAGACATCGTTCTGGAACACCGCGTCGCCGCCGCCTTGATGGAACATCGCGGCGATGTGACGATTCTTCGCGGGTACACCGTTGTGCGCGAGCGTGTTGAGATAGAGCCCGATCATCTTGAGCGTCGGATGCACTTCGTCGTCTTTCACTTTCGCGCCGACGGAGAACACGACCTTGTAGTTCGTGTTCGGATCCGGCAGCTCCTTCGCCCCGGGGAAATCCTTCGCTGCTTCCGCGCTGCCCACCGGCAGCTTCCCGTCAGCCGCTGGCGCCGCTGTCGCGCGGCTGGCGTACCCGGCCGCCACTACCCCTCCGGCAAGCGTCGTCATCATCGTCCGTCTGTCCATGGCGTCTCCCCTTCTTGACATAACCCTACACTGAATCGGGCCCCGTTCGCGCGCGGAATCCCGATCGGCGCGATCGCTTACGGCTTTTCGCGAATCACCAGCGTCTTGCCATAAAAGCTTGATGGATTCACGTTCTTGACGGTCTGCTTCTTCGGGCCGTGCGCGCTCATGAACGTCACCTCCACCGTGACCGGTTCGACCTTCGCGAGACCGAAATGGAGCGGGATGTCGCTTTGACTGTTGTAGCCACCACCGGTTGATACCTGGCGCGTCCCCAGAATCTTGCCCGACGCGTCGTACAGCCGGACCTCCGCGCCGAAGCGGGTCCAGTGCCCTTTGGAATCCAGGACCGTGACTTCCAGGCTGCGCTTCTTCACCGATTCCGGGAGCGTATTGCGGAACAGGAAATGGCCGCCTTGCGTCGTGTAGCCTCGCGTCACGCTCAAGTCCAGTCCGCCGTCGTTGTTGTAGTCGACCCACTGCACGCCATGATCTCCGACATTGAGCGGGCTGTCCTTGGTCAGCACGTTCACGAAGCGCTTCCCGCCTTCGTTGTGGAAGAGTGCGTTCGCCGGCCGCTGCTGGTTGACCGGACCTTCGTACGAAACGACCATCAGATCCAGATAGCCGTCGTTGTCGTAGTCGCCCCAGTCGGCGCTGACCGCATGGTTCTCGACGCCGACGCCGAGTTGTTTCGCGACCTCGGTGAAGGTGCCGTCGCCATTGTTGTGATAGAGCTGGTTGTGCCCGTAGTTCGCCACAAAGAGATCGAGGCGGCCGTCGTTGTCGTAGTCGCCGACCGCGCAGCCGACGCCGCCTTCGTCGTTCGTGCGCGGCGGACCGGTCATCCCCAGTTTCGGCGCGACGTCGACAAACGCGGTGCGATCGTTGCGGAACATGGCGTCGGCGGCTCCCGATTGATCCGCCAGGAAGAGATCGAGCTGGCCGTCGCCGTTGATGTCGAACCAGCAGGCGCCGACCGTCGAGCGAAAGATCGTCGGCCCTCCGTCGGCGAACACCTGCGTGAAGGTGCCGGCGTCGTTTCTGAACAGCTTGTTCTTCCCCTGACGATCGGCCGCGAACACGTCGAGGTCGCCGTCGTTGTCGTAGTCGACCCAGTTCGTCTGGCGCGCCGAACGCCCGGGAATCGTGAGGCCGAGGCTGGCGGCGACATCCACAAACTTCTTGCCGCCCACGTTGTGAAAGACCTTCGTCACATGCTTCGTGTCGGTCGCGCCGCCGAGAAGATCCAGAAAGCCATCGCCGTCGTAGTCGCCCCAGCTCAGACCGCGCAGCTCGTAGCTGTCGCCGCCGGCCTCCGGCAGCCCCATCGCCTTGCCGACGCTGACCAGCGTGCCGTGGTCGTTTCGATACAGGCGCACTTCGCCGGTGCCGAGCGACACAGCCAGATCCACGGCGCCGTCGTTGTCGAAGTCGGCCCACGAATTCGAATACGAATTGGGCACGCTGAAGAGGTCCGTCTGCACCGATTCGAACGGCAATGCCGGCGCCTGCGCCGGCTGCGTCGTCGGACGCGTCCAGGCGTGGATGGCGCCCGCCAGCACGTATGCGACAGACAGGGTTGTGATCACCGTGCGCCTCGCCATTACACCTCCAAGTTCGTGGTCGATGAGTGTAACGCGAACGTTGGACCTCTGACTGCACGGAAGCCGCCGCTCCGATCACCCCCCGTACACGTCATAATCGCGTCATGCAGACGAACGATGCGGCTCCGGCGCTCACGCGCCTTTTCTCGGAACTGATCGACGGCACCGACATCGCGGGTGCAGGGCCCGGCGGGTTCGTGCTCAACAGCGGCGACATCGGGCTGCTGCGATCGCTCGACAAGCTCTCGGCGGCAGACGCGTCCCGCAACACGAACAACGGCGCGACGATCGCGGCACACGCCCAACACCTTCGTTACGGGCTGTCGCTGATGAATCGCTGGGCAGCCGAAGGCGGCAACCCCTTCGCCGACGCCACATGGGACCAAGCGTGGAAAACGGCGGCCGTAGACGAAGATGACTGGAAAGCCATTCAGGATGGACTGCGTCACGAAACGCACCGTTGGCTGCAGGCGCTCGGTTCGCCGCGCACCCTGAACGAGATCGAGTTCACGGGCATCATCGCGAGCATCGCCCACCTGGCGTATCACCTCGGCGCGATCCGGCAGATCAACAAGGACGCGCGCGGCCCGCGGGAGGGCACTTTCTAGCACCGCTGGGACATCAGTCGACACTACGCGACTACTCGCGGCCAAACATCTTGATCGGCGACTCCATGCCAGCGATGCCAGACGTGGTGAATAATTCCCTTGCAGAGAAATTGATCTCACGGAGAGCTGGAATCTGTCTCTTTGGTTTCGCTCCGCCAAAGCAAGCGACTCCATCGCAACAGTTAAAGGCCATTGTGGCCCAACGCGACATCGCGAGGTGCCATGTCCAGTCAGCCAGTTGATGAGCGTCCGCCTGCCAGGCGCACCAGCCCGGGAGCGAGCGCGGTCATTTTCGCGGTCTGTGCGGCGGGGTCGGTGGCGGTCGCGTGGCTGGGGTTGTCGACACGTGGATTTCTCGCGCTTTTTCTTCCGCTGGGCGGCTTCGCTGTCGCCGGATTGATTGCGGGGCTGTCGCTCAATCAAGGCAAAGCCGTGGCCGCGATCACGACGATCGGATGGTTCGTCGGCGGCATCGGCTGCTCCCTCGCGGTGGTGTCTACGCAGGCCTGGCAAAGCACTGCGTTACTGCTGCCCGGCATGACGATTGCGTTTGCGGTGGTGTGGCTCGTGATCGGCCTCGGCGAAGGCCTGCTGGTCTTGCTGACGCCGGGTCGCGAACGCGCATCCGCTGTTCTTCTGAATCTGCCGCTTGCGCTCGGATTCGGGGGACTCGTCGGCGGTGCGCTCGCCGGCGTCGCGATGACGCTCGGCGCGTTCAACGATCCGATCGTCGTCACGCTGCTCGGTATCGCGTTCGTGATCCCGTACGCCTCGAAAGGCTACGCGTTGGCCTCGTTGCCCCCACCGAATGCCGCCTGATCCGCTTTTCGAGCGCCTCGGCTGGCTTTGGTGTCAGCGCATTGTTCTACGTCCGGAAGTGGGACAATCTCCGCGCCTATCTGAGCCCGCGATTCGGGGCGATAATCGACCTGCGATGGCCGAGGAAGCGCCGACCCCCTCGACCGATGTTGAGGGCCGGCCGTTCGCTGGCGCGAGGTCGGTCAATCCTGCGCGACTACTCGTTCGTGACCGACCACTACTCGTCTCTCAATGCATTCACGGGATTGGTACGCGCGGCGCGCCAGGCAGGCTCTGCGCAGGCCAGAAGGCCCATGGCCGTCACAATCCCCAGAACCGCCGCCCAGGTCCCGGCATCCTCGAATCGCGTTCCGTAGAGCTGGCTTGCGATCAGATGACGCGCGCCGACGGCAACCATCGCGCCGAGTAGAGTTCCGATCGCCACCAGGGGAATTCCGCCCCGGCAGATCAGCAGGGCGATTGCCTGGCGACTAGCGCCGACGGCCATTCTGATGCCGATTTCCCGTCGCCGAAGAGCCACCACGTGGGACAGAAGGCCGAAGAGGCCCAGCGCCGCCAGCGCGGTGCCCGCACTCGCAAAGACATTCGTGAGCGACGCAATAAAGCGCCTCGTCTTGACCGACCGATCGATGAATGTCTCCAGCGGCATCACGTTGTAGACCGGCTCATTCGGGTCGATCCGCGCCACGATACGTTGAATGCTCTCCTCGATTGTTGTCATCGGAAGCTGGCTGCGGATCACCAGCGTTGAGCCGGGAATTGGTGTCTGCTGCCCGCTGAAGTAGATCGTCGGGCGCGTCTCTAAATCGAGAGCGGAGGTCTTCACACCCCCGACGATGCCGGCAATCGTAAACGTACCCCACGGCATCTTCAGCCGCTGTCCAATAGGATCGAGGCCCGTCAAGAATCGCTGAGCGAACGAATCATCGATGAGCGCGACAGGCTCCGATCCCGGCCGGTCCTGCGCTGCGAAGTATCTGCCCCGCAGCAACGGAATGCGCAAGGTCTCGAAGTAGCCGGGCAGCACACTGTTGATGAGGGCGAAGGCCGCAACTGGCGGCTTTGGCTGGCCCGCGATCTCAAAACTATTGACGTTCTCGCCGTAGCCGAACGGCAGAAGCGAACAGCCAGAAATGTTTTCTACGCCAGGGATGCGCGCCCCTTCGTCCAAGACGGCGCTAAAGAAACGCCCACGAGCTTCGGGGGTGGGATAACGTGAGCCTGGCAGAGTGATCTCCATGCTCAGGACATTGCGCGGCTCGAATCCGAGGGGCACATCCAAAAGGCGAATGAGACTCCGCACCAGAAGTCCACCGCAAAGCAGCAACGTCGTCGCAAGGGCTACTTGGGCCACAATCAGGCCCTGCTGCCAGGTTCGCTGGCTTGCGGTCTTCTGATGACCGCCTGCCTTCAATGAACTCGCGGCAGGTGTCCTGGTCGCCGACCAAGCAGGATAGATGCCGCAGACGACACCAGTCAGAAGCGCCAAGCCGGCGCCGAACCAGAATACGGCAGCTTCGGCTCGCAGTTGACCGGCCGGTCCATATTCGGACAACCACGAGATGGCCGTCCGTGCCAGCAGTAGTCCCACGATTCCCCCGCCGATTGAAAGCATCAATGCTTCTGTCAGAAGCTGGCGTGCGATTCGCCAACGGCTGGCTCCAAGCGCCAACCTCACCGACAGTTCAAATTGCCGCTCCGATGACCGTACCAGCAGCAGTCCCGCAACATTCGAGCACACGATCAACAGCAGGCACATCACCGCGGCGAACAGGATGGTCACCCAGCGCCGCAACGATCCGTCGTCGTCGCGCGCGATCGGCGTCACGAACATGCGCCAACCTGCGGCGATCGACCGGCGGGCATCCGAATAGTTTCGCGAAGATTGCTCGCTCAATTGATCCATTCGCGCTGAAGCTTGATCGAACGTTACGTCTGTGGCCAGCCGCGCATACATGCGCAGAAAGACGTTTTTGTATGTCAGCTGGCTCGGTTTGAATGCGATCGGCACCCACATGTCCGTCACGTCATTGGGGAACGCAAAAGACTGTGGCATAACGCCCGCAACCTGATAGAGCTCACCGTCAAGCTGGAAAGCCCGCGTGAGAATGTTCGGATCGCCAGCGAATTGATCCCGCCAGTAGCGTTCACCGAGAAGGACGGCATGGGGACCCTGAAACTGCTCTTCGTCCGAAGTAAACGTCCGCCCTAGCAATGGCTGGACACCCAGAGTGTCGAACAGGCTCGAGGTGGCGGCGATGGCATTGACCTTCACGGGCCGCTCGACACCCGTACGGGTCAGGTCGAGAAAATAGTACGCGCCGGCATTGGAAAACAACTCTCGGTGGCTACGGAGTTCGACGTAGTCGAGCGGTGACATGCCCATCCGGGGCAGTTGCGGAAAACGATTGTGCACGACCACCAGCCGACCCGGTTCGGGATATGGCGGCGGCTTGAGCATCGTCGAGTGGACGACCGAGAAGACTGCGGTGTTGGCAGCGAGCCCAAAGGCCAGCACCGCAATGCAGGTGAGCGAATAACTCAAATGCTTCCGCGCTTGCCGGATCGCCAGCCGTACGTCTGCACCAAACTGATCAGCGAACTGTGTGCCTCTCATGGTTCATCCGATCCAGGTCAGGTTGTTGATCTGACGTGAGCGCACTCGGTCAGTCCCACCGCAGCGCCTCCATCGGCTGCACGCTCGCCGCACGCCGTACCGGAATCCAACCCGCCCCCAAGGCGACGGTCATCAACAGCTCAGGCGGCAGCAAGGCAAGCATCGGCATAATCTACCCGAAAGCGTCATCACTGACCGTCGTGGATTTCTCACGCTATTCGGCCACAGTCCGAACCATCCCCGAACATCCATTGCGCGGCCGCGGTTGTGGCCTGATTGTGCCTGCGCTTCGGCCACGTTAGACTGCGAGGTCGTTCACGTGCTCGACTATCCAGGTTCGGGCCTACATCTTGTTCGACGACTCCATGCCAGCAATGCCAGACGCCGTGAACAATTCCCTTGCAGAGAAATTGATCTCACGGAGGGCCGGAATCTGTCTCTATGGTTTCGCTCCGCCAAAGCAAGCGACTCCATCGGAACAGTTGAAGGCCATCGTGGCCCAACAGTTAGTGCGGCTGGGGTCGTTGCCCGTGGATGGCCTCATTGTCTATGACATTCAGGACGAAGCCGAACGGGTGTCGGCGCCACGGCCATTTCCGTTTTTGCCGACGCTGAACCCGGAGGTCTACGCTCACGAGTTTCTGGGGAGTCTTCCCGTCCCGAAAATCGTTTACCGATGCGTGAACCGAGATACCTCCGACGAGTTCGTCCGATGGCTCGAAAGGGACAATGCCGCGCCGCGAATCTCAGTCCTCGTCGGCGCACCCAGCCGTCGATCGCATAGTGGACTTCCATTGAACGACGCATACGCGCTGGCTCAGAAGCATTCCTCGAACCTTCTCCTTGGCGGCATCGCGATCGCCGAGCGGCACGCGCGAACACTGGACGAACACAAGCGTATCCTGGCCAAAACGGAGAAGGGTTGTCGGTTTTTCGTCACGCAGGCTGTGTACGATGTGACCTCCACGAAATCGTTGCTGTCTGACTACGCCCTTGCGGTGGCCGAGAAGGGCGACGTGCCTCTGCCGGTCATCCTGACGTTCACGCCGTGCGGCTCTATGAAAACGCTGTCTTTCATGAAATGGCTCGGCGTCGCTTTTCCTCGATGGTTGGAGAATGAACTCCAGTTCGCCCGGGATCCCCTGGCGAAATCACTGGAGCTCTGCGAACGGATCTTCGCGGAGGTTCGAGAGTATGCCTGCGAGAAAGGCATTCCGCTTGGTGTGAACGTGGAAAGCGTCTCCATTCGCAAAGAGGAGATTGAGGCTTCAATCGAACTGCTTCAACTGTTGCGCCGGCGGATTCATTCCATTTGACGTTCTAATACTCGCCGTGATATTCCACGGGCCTGTCTAATAAAGATGCTCGATCCAAAGCGGACGTTCTGCACGGCACCGTCGATCTGATGGTCCTGCAGACACTGGATTCCCTATGCGCTTTCTTCGCGAATGGAGTCACCGTCTCCTGGGCACCCTGCTGCAAAGGCGGCGCGACAGCGACCTGGCGCAGGAGCTCCAGCTTCACCGCGAGCTGGCCGCAGAAGACGCGCGACGTCGGGATCTGATCTCCACCGACTCCGCGCGCGCCGCGCGTCTCGAGACCGGAGGGATCTCGCAAGCGATGGATGCCCTTCGCGACCAGCGCGGCGTGCCGTGGCTCGACGACCTGACCCGCGACGCGCAACATGGTATCCGCATGCTCAGGCGCACTCCCGTGTTCACGGTGGTGGCGCTCCTGACGCTGGCATTGGGAATCGGCGCCAATACCGCGATCTTCTCGATCGTCCACGGCGTCATCCTGCGTCCACTCGACTATCCCAAACCCGAGCAGCTGATGTACCTGACCACGGAGTTTCCGGTGCTCAGATTAGCGGGGAGCGCACTCTCGGTACAGGAGTACCTGGAGTTCCGGCAGATCAATCAGTCGTTTGCGATGGTGGGGGCATACAGAACCATCGGCGGCGCTTACACAACCGGCGAAGTCAACCTCACGGCAGGCGATCGACCTTTGCGCGCTCGGTCGATCTCTGTCGATGCCCAGCTGCTCCGCACGCTTGGCGTTCAGCCCGCACAGGGACGCTTCTTCAACCAGGAAGAAACCGAGCGTGTCGGGGGCCTGGCGCCACCGCTCGCCATTCTCTCGTCTGAGTTGTGGCAAACGGCCTTTGCGGGACAACCACTCATTGGACACACTCTGAATGTCGACGGCCGGCCGCATGAAATCATCGGCATCATGCCACCCGCCATCGATGTCGTGGATAACCGCACCGCAATCTGGTTGCCCCTCGGGCTCCCTGCGGCTATTCGTCAGAATCGCAGCTTTCACATCCTCCATGTCATTGGGCGCCTGAAGGATGGCGTGACCGCGCAAGCCGCGCAGACGGAGTTGAACGCATTCCTCGCGAACTGGGGCGAGCGTACCGGCTCGTCTGGTCATGTTCCCACGAACCATCCGTCGCGCGCGGCAGACCACACTCTTCAGATGCAGCCGTTGCAAGAGGCGATGATTGGTGATGCCCGCCGTTCGATCTGGATATTGCAAGTCGCTGTCGGCTTCGTCCTGCTGATCGCGTGCGCGAATCTCGCGAACCTGCTGATGGCGCGCGCCGAGTCACGTCGTCGTGAATTTGCGGTACGCGCGGCTCTTGGCGCCAGCCGAAGCCGGCTGCTCCGGCAGACGATGACCGAAGGCGTGATGCTGTGCGCTGCCGGCGGCATGCTCGGCCTGTGGCTCGCCCGTGTGGCCGTGCAGGCGCTGATCCGCGCGTACCCAACGAGCGTGCCCCGGATGAGTGAAATCGCCGTCGACCTTCCCGTCCTCCTCTTTGCGCTCGGTGTGTCAATGGCGACGGGCGTGCTCTTTGGCGTCGCGTCCGTCGCGCAGCGACGGATGAATGATCTGGTGACTGCTTTCAAAGGGGGCGGGGATCGAGGTGCCAGCAGCGCTGGACGCCATCACCTCCGCCGCACGCTCGTTGTGGCCGAAATCGCGCTGGCGGTGATGCTGGTCATTGGCGCGGGTTTACTGATCCGCACTGTCTACAACCTCACGAGCGTCGATGCAGGATTCGATCGGTCGCGCCTGGTCACGTTCTCGTTGACGCTGCCAGAGCCATACGACCCCGACACGCGCGCTCCGGCGTATCAACGCCTTCTCGACAAGCTGCGGGTGACACCAGGCGTGGAGAGAGCCGCCATCATGTCGGGGCTCCCGCCGAATCGATCTCCGGAAGCCATACCCACCCACATCGACAACCACACCGCGTCTGACGGCAGCCCGATTGAGATCATCGACTACTACCAATTCGTCATGGGCGACTATTTCGGGACGATGGCCGTGCCGATTGTCGCCGGCCGCAGCTTCGAACCAGCGGATGCGACGTCATCAGCCAGAGTTGTCATCGTTAATGAAACGCTGGCAAACCGGATCTGGAAAGGGCGTAACCCGATTGGGCAGCGTGTGCGGCCCAACCTCAGTGCGGCGATTGGTGTTGGCGATAACTCCTGGCACACGGTGATCGGAGTAGCCAAGGACGTCAAGCAAGGCGGGGTCGAGAAGGCGACGGGAACCGAACTTTACGTATCCCTCGATCAGCTCGGAATGGCTGCGCCGACGATGAACGTGGTACTGCGGACGACCTTGCCGCCGGCCGCCTTGTCACGGACGCTCGAGCGACTCGTACGGGACGTGGACCCCGCGGTCCCGATCGTTCGCCTGCGGGAGATGGACGCGGTTTTCGCGGAATCGATTCGCCGGCCGCGGCTTCTGGCGCAGCTGCTTGGTGCGTTCGCGGGGCTGGCACTCCTGCTCGCTGCGGTTGGCACGTACGGTGTGCTTTCCTATATGGTGACAGAGCGTCGCCGTGAGATCGGTGTTCGCATGGCGCTTGGCGCGTCTCGTTCCAGCGTAATCGGATTGGTGATGAGGCAGGGCCTCCAGGCCACCGCCATCGGCGTCATCGTCGGAGTTGGGGGCGCCTTTGCCGCGAACCGGATGATTGCCTCGCTCTTGTTCGGCGTTCAGCCGAGCGACGTCGTAACGATGGCAGGAGTCATCGCAACGATTTCGATAGTCGCCGCGGTCGCGTGCTGGCTGCCCGGGTGGCGGGCGTCGCGACTGGACCCGAACGCGGTGCTCAAAGCTGACTAGAGTTGCCAACTCATTTCTTCGCGGCCTCCCTCTCCCTGAAGCGAGCACCGCGGAGGACGTCCTCCATGCCGTAGTTGGCCTCGTGGCACGCGTACTCATACAGGAGACCGTCGATGGCTCGCAGCGGCATCACCGCCGTCCACGGTTTCGTGTACGCGTCGGGGTCCGAGATGGTGAACCGATAGTCAATCGTCTGCGCGTCAACCCGCGTGAGGCGCTCCACGACCGTGGTCCTGGCCGTCGATCCCTGCAGGCTGGTCTCGCGCCTGAAGTTGAGCGTCTCGACCACGAGCGTGTCGCCCTCCCACCGGCCGCGCGAGTCGCCCGTCCACTGCGGG
Source organism: Vicinamibacterales bacterium (assembly GCA_035693505.1). Classification (GTDB taxonomy): domain Bacteria; phylum Acidobacteriota; class Vicinamibacteria; order Vicinamibacterales; family CAVVIG01; genus CAVQFC01. Next base: position 135 of record DASSGK010000264.1, on the reverse strand, counting down.
AGCGTGCCGTGTGGACGACCGTCAGTCGGGATGATCCGCGCGTTGTGAACCATCTCGTTGAAGATCATCACGTAACCGGGCGTCTGAACGATTTGCAGGTTGTTGTTGTACGTGCCCGAGATCATCGGCGGACCC
>DASSGK010000263.1:0-3476 GCA_035693505.1 Vicinamibacterales bacterium | reverse complement strand
CAGGCCTTCAGGCCTGCTCGCCGAGGCGGACCTAAAGGTCCACACTACATTTGAAACGTACTCTAAGCCCTGAGCCCTAAGCCCTTAGCCCTGACAGTGCACTAGAAGTAGAGCACGACGCCCGCGCCGCCTCTGGTCGCGAGCGATGACGTGGTGGTCTCGGTCCGGGTGATCACGCCCAGGACGTCGGAGCCCGGGAGTGTAGTGCGGCTGTACCCGAGGCCCACTTCGCCATAGACGTTGAACCTCCGGGAGAGCGCATACTGCGCACCGAAAGACCCTCCGACGGTCTGGCTGTGACTGTTCGACAAGGTGGCGAGGATTGAAACACCGGACGACGAGCCGTCCGCGGACGACCATGTGTAACCCCACCGTGGAGATAAATAGGTTCTGAGCGCCTCGTGCCTGGAAATGTAGAAAAGAGCGCTGACGCCAACTCCGACGCTCCACGAATCGGTTGTGATGACAGTCGTAGTGGGTGAGGAATTCGGGACACCGACCACGGAAAGACTAGGCAGCGTGATCGTTGACAAGGATTCACTCGACGTCCTCTGATACGTGAGGTCCGGCCGCAGCGCGATGCTGTCGTTGAGTCGCCATACGACGCCGACGGCTGCCGGGTAGCCCATCGTGATACCGATTCGCGGATCGTCCTGGGCGCGGACCGGCGCCGCGAGCCACGCAATCATGAGCACTGCCATCCAACCGATTCGCCGCACCGCCATTTGTCTCCTCCGGGAGCATTAACGTATTACCGCGTAACGGCCACATGCACTTAGCCTTCAGCCCTGAGCCATGAGCAGCGAGGTAACCGCATCCGCCGTCAAAGCCCGCGCGCGTGAGCTGGGCTTCGATCTGTGCGGCATTTCGCCGGCGGCCGACCTCCCGGAGCTGAAGTTCCTTCGCGACTGGCTCGATCGAGGCTTTGGCGGCACGATGACCTATCTGCATCGTTCTGCACGGAAGCGCGCAGATGTTCGCCACGTCGTGCCGTCCGCACGAAGCGTTATCGTCACCGGGACGCTTTACAACAGCGATCGTCCGTACTCGACCGAGATCGCCGATCGCAGCCGTGCGCAGATCGCGCGCTATGCGTGGGGCGACGACTATCACGACGTGATCGGCCGGCGGATGGATTCGCTGTTGGCCTGGATGCGCGAGCAGTCGCCCGAGCCCTTCGAGGCGCGTGCCTACGTCGACACCGGCCCGGTGCAGGAGCGCGTGTACGCGCAGCACGCCGGCCTCGGATGGATCGGGAAGAACAGCTGCGTCATCAACCCCGAAATCGGATCGTGGATTTTTCTCGCGGCCATCATCTGCAGCCTGCCGCTCGCAGTGGACGCACCGTCGCTCGATCAATGCGGAACGTGCGCGCTGTGCATCGAGGCATGCCCGACGCACGCGATCGTCGCCCCCGGGGTGCTCGACGCGACCCGGTGCATCTCGTACCTGACCATCGAGCTGAAAGCCGATATTCCGGCGAAGTGGCATGGCGGAGTCGGCTCGCACGTGTACGGCTGCGACGTCTGCCAGGAGGTGTGCCCGTGGAACGCGTCCGCGCCGCGGTCGGCCGATCCGGCCTGGCAGCCCAGGCCCGCATGGGATCGCGTCGACCTGATGACGCTCGCGCGCCGAACAGACGACGAATTGACCGCCGCGCTGGAAGGGAGCGCGATGGAGCGAGCCAGGGTACGCGGCTTGCGTCGGAATATCTCCGTTGCGCTGAAAAATGCCCAGGAGACCGAGCCGGATAACGCTGACCCGCGTTCGTGACGACGCGAAGAACTGCCGCGCCTGCGACCTCTACAAGCACGCGACCCAGACAGTATTCGGCGAGGGGCCGGCGAAGGCGACGGTGATGCTGATCGGCGAGCAGCCGGGCGATGCCGAGGATCTCAGCGGCCACCCGTTTGTCGGACCCGCTGGTCAACTCCTCGATCGAGCCCTGGCCGATGCCGGCATCGACCGCCGCGCCGTGTATCTCACCAATGCCGTCAAGCATTTCAAGTTCGAGCCGCGCGGCAAGCGGCGGATTCACAAGAAGCCGCGCGCGAGCGAGATCGCCGCGTGCCGACCATGGCTCGACGCCGAGATTGCGCTCGTCAAGCCTCGCGTGATCGTGTGTCTGGGCGCAACCGCCGCGCAGGCGCTCCTTGGCAAATCGTTCAAGGTCACCGCGCACCGCGGCGTCTTCGTGCCATCACCGCTCGCCCCTCGCGTCCTGGCCACGGTGCATCCCTCGTCGATTCTGCGCGCGCCTGACACGGAGGCCCGGCGAACAGAGATGCGGCGTTTTGTCAGCGATTTGCGCGTGGCGGCCGGCGAGCTATCATCTGAGTGATGGCCTCATCCGGCTCGCTCGCGCCGTCGTTTCTCCTGTCCATGCCGCAACTCATGGATCCGAACTTCAGCCGCACCGTCGTGCTGCTGTGCAAACACAGCGAGGATGGTGCGTTCGGCCTTGTCGTCAATCGTCCGCTGGTGACAACGGGTCGGGTGACCGTCAATCTGGATCCTCCCGTCTCAACCGATCGCGAGCTACAGGTGTGGGTGGGTGGTCCCGTGGAGCCGCACCGCAGTTGGGTGCTGGTGGGAGAAGAGCCGAACGAAGCTGAAGACCTCCGCGGGATGAAGATCGCGGATGGCTTGTACCTCTCGACGTCGCCGGAGCTCCTGCGCCGGCTGCTCGAACCGCATCCTCCGTCGTGGTCGCGGCTGATCGTGGGTTACTCCGGATGGGGACCGGGACAGCTCGAAGCCGAGCTCGAAGCCTCGTCGTGGCTGATGAGCGATATCGATCGCGATCTGATTTTCAGCACACCGGCCGATCGCCTGTGGGAAGCGGCGATCCGGCGTCTGGGCGCCGACCCGGCCGCGCTCCAGATGTCGCGCGGCGTTCACTAGTCCGCACGCGCGGAAGCATCATGGTAGAGAGCAGCGCGATTTCGCGGTTGATCCGGGCAGGGCTCGTCACCGGCGTCACCGACGGGCTTTTTTCAAGCGTCCTCGCCGCCTTCTTCTACGGCTCCACGGTCACGCGGCTCTTTCAGGGGGTCGCATCGGTACTCATCGGCGCCGCGGCGCTGGACGGCGGCACGCGGACCGCGGCGCTGGGCGTGCTGATGCATTTCGGGATCGCCTTCGGCTGGTCGGCCGTCTTCCTGGTGCTCGTCTTGTCTTCGTCCTGGCTACGCGGCGTGCTCGCGGCTCCGTACGGCGTGATAGCCGTGGCCGCGGTCTATGGACCGCTCATCTGGATCGTGATGTCGGTGGCGATTGTTCCGCTGTTCACGCATCGGCCGCCGACAATCAACATTCGCTGGTGGATCCAGCTCGTTGGACACATCCCGTTCGTCGCGTTGCCGATCGTCACGATGATCAGGGGCTGAACGGCTGCGCACCGCACATCAAGTGGCCCCAAAGGCCGGTTGGCCTGTCTCATCGAGCGTGCCCGTATCCTGTCGACGATTGACCCG
>DASSGK010000262.1:0-25828 GCA_035693505.1 Vicinamibacterales bacterium | reverse complement strand
GAACGGGAGCGGACGCAGGAGTACCGAGTTGACCATGCCGAACACCACCGTGTTGGCGCCGATTCCGAGCGCGAGTGTCAGCACGGCGACGGCCGTGAAGCCAGGCGCCTTGATCAGCATGCGAATGGCGTATCGAAGGTCCTGAAGCACTGAATCCACGGCGTTCTCCTCCTGCGCGAGCAGGGGAACCGGTGCAACATCGACGCCGCGCCAGCGACGCGGGAACCTTCTCGAAGAGGCGGGAAACGCCGGATCGCCGGGGCGAACTGTCCGCGTTTGGGAAGTCCGCGTTCGGCGACGCACAGTTCCGAATCCTTCAGCCGCGGTGACGCGGAAGAGGCCGGGTACGAGTCGGAGATCCGCGTCGTATAATCGGCGCCCCGGGATCACCGTTCCACATCGACAGGCGGAGGCTCACATGGTGAGATCGTGTTTCGCGATCGCCTCGATCGTGTTTGCATCGGCTGCGCCCGCGTCTGCGCAGGCCATCCAGGCGCTGGGCCTCTTCGAGCAGCGATGCGGCACGTGCCACACGAAACCCGCGGCAGACAGCCGCGCGCCGGATCGCGACTCGCTGCGACAGCGCACACCCGAAGCCATCCTCGATGCGCTGACGACCGGATCGATGAAAGTGAATGCGGAAGGCCTGACCGACCGGCAAAAGCAGCTGATTGCCGAGTTCATCACGGAGCGGCCGCTGGGTTCGGCCGTCTCGGGCCAGGCGTCGGCGATGCCGAACAAGTGCGCGGCCAAACCACTCGGCGATGCGCTCGCCGGTCCGTCGTGGAACGGGTGGGGCGTGGACGGCGGCAACTCGCGCTATCAGCCGGCGGCGGGCTTGCCTGCCGAACAGGTCGGGCAACTGAAACTGAAATGGGCGTTCGGATTTCCCAACGGGACTTCGGCGTACGGGCAGCCGACAATCACGGGCGGCCGCGTGTATGTCGGATCGGACAACGGCTTCGTCTACGCGCTCGACGCGGCCAGCGGCTGCGTGTACTGGTCGTTCCAGTCGTCCGGCGGCGTGCGCACGGCCATCAGCGTCGGAAAGGCGGGATCGAAGTACGCCGCGTACTTCGGTGATGTGAAGGCCAACGTGTACGCGGTCGACGCGGAGAACGGTGCGCTCCTCTGGAAGAAGAGCGCCGAGTCGCATCCGCTGGCGCGCGTCACCGGCGCTCCCGCGCTGCACAACGGCCGGCTGTACGTGCCGGTGGCGTCGTTCGAGGAAGGGTCAGGCCCGAACCTGAAGTACGAGTGCTGCACGTTCCGCGGATCGCTGGTGGCCTACGATGCGTCGAGCGGCGAGCAGGTGTGGAAGTCGTACACCATTCCCGAGCGTCCGCGGCCGACGAAGAAGAACTCCATCGGCACGCAGTTGTACGGCGCGGCAGGTGCAGCGGTCTGGTCGGCTCCGACGATCGACGTCAAGCGCAACGCGATCTACGTGGCGACCGGCGACGCGTACACGTCGCCCGCGGCTGAAACCAGCGACGCGGTGATGGCGTTCGACCTGCGATCGGGCATTCCGCTGTGGACGCATCAGTTCACGCCGAACGACGCGTATCTCGTCGGCTGCGCGGCAGGGAAAGACAACTGTCCGGATGTGATGGGACCCGACTTCGATTTCGGCAACTCACCGATTCTGCGCACGCTGCCCAACGGCAAGTCGGTCATCGTCATCGGCCAGAAATCGGGCGCGGCGTGGGGGATCGATCCGGACAAAGAGGGCGCCTTGCTCTGGGAGCACAAGGTCGGCGCGGGAAGCGCGCTCGGCGGAATCGAGTGGGGCTCGGCCGCTGACGATCGGCACGGGTACTTTGCCACGGCGGATCAGCAGCTCGGCGCCAAGGCCGGCGGTCTCGCCGCGTTGAATCTCGAGACGGGTGAGCAGGTCTGGCATACGCCGCCGCCCGCCGCCGCCGATTGCCAGAGTGCTGCCTGCGCGCAGGCACAGTCTGCCGCGATTACCGTGATTCCGGGCGTCGTGTTTTCCGGGGCGACCAACGGCGTCATGCGCGCGTATGCCGCGAACGATGGCCGGGTCCTGTGGGAGTTCAACACGGCGCGGCCGTTCACGACGGTCAACGGCGTGACGGCCAAGGGCGGATCGCTCAACGGGCCGGGCCCGGTTGTCGCCGGCGGCATGGTGTTCATGAATTCGGGCTACGCGTATCTCGGGTTCGGATCGGCCGGCAATGTGCTGCTGGCGTTCAGCGTGGACGGGAAGTAGGTACGCGCTGCGTTCGTAGCGCGCTCCGATATTCCGGAGCCGTCTGCCGTTTTCCCCGCAAAACAGACGCCCGCGGAGGGTACGGATCGTGCCCTACCTGCCTCGTTTGGATCCTGACCGAGCCTTCTCGGTTCAACACCGGAGCTGACCATGCGTGGACCTGCCGGCGTCGTTCTCTCATGCCTCCTTCTCACGGCGTCCGCCGCCGCGGCCCAGCAGGCGCAGCGGCAGGCTCCCTCCCAGGATCCGCTGGTGCGGATGAACGAGTCGGTCGATGCGCTGACCCGGAAAGTGTGGCCCAGCGTCGTCCAGATCCAGGTCACGAGTTTCGGCGCGCGCGAGGAGTCGTCCCGCGGCGACACGAGCGCGGTTGTCGGGCGGCAACGGTCGGTCGGTTCGGGATTCGTGATCGACCCGGACGGCTACATCATGACCAACGCGCACGTGGTCAGCGGCGCTCAGCGAGTCCAGGTCGTGCTGCCGGCCGACAACGCAGATGGCACATTGACGACTGCGCTGTCGGGGAAGTCGTACCAGGTTGCGGCCCGGATCGTCGGCATCGCGACCGAACTGGATCTGGCGCTGTTGAAGATCGATGGCATGAAACTGCCGGCGCTGCCGCTGGCCACGTATACACAAGTCCGCCAGGGCGAGACGGTGTTTGCGTTCGGAAGCCCGATCGGATTGCGCAACAGCCTGACCCACGGGCTGGTGTCGGCGGTGGCGAGACAGGTGGATCCCGATTCGCCGCTGATCTACGTGCAGACCGACGCGCCGATCAATCCGGGGAACTCGGGCGGCCCGCTGGTCAACATCCGCGGTGAAGTCGTCGGCGTCAACACGTTCATCATGTCGCAGTCCGGAGGGAACGAGGGCCTCGGGTTCGCGATTCCCAGCGCGACGACGCGAACGGTCTTCAACCAGTTGAAGAAGTACGGCATGGTGCGGCGGCAGGAAGTCGGCATGAGCATGCAGAGCATCACGCCGGGAATGGCAGAAAGCCTAGGCCTGGTCAGGAACTACGGCGTCATCGTGTCCGATGTCTGGCCCAACGGTCCCGCGGCAGCGGCCGGTTTGAAGATCGGCGACATCCTCGAAACCATCGACGGTCAACCTGCCGACAATCTGCCGACGGTGAGCTATTTCTTTCGGCTCAGAGACTCCACCGAAAAAGTACAGCTGGTCGTCCTGCGGGGCGGGACCGAGCAGAAACTCAGCGTGGCGCCCGTCGAGGAACGCAGCGAATTCGATTCCGTGGCGGCGATGGCCGATCCGCAGAAGAGTCTGGTGCCCGAGCTCGGCATCCTCGGCGTCGAAATCGATCAACGCATCGCCGCCGCCGCGACCGGCCTGAGGGATCCGATAGGCATCATCGTCGTCGCTCGCGCCGCCGGTGCGACGAGCGAGGTGCCGATTCTGCCGAGGGACGTGATTCGGAGCCTGAACAACAAGCCGACCGCCACGCTGCAGTCGCTCAGAGATGCGGTGCATAGCGTGAAGCCGGGAACACCGGCCACGCTGCAGATTCAGCGCGAGGGGCGGTTGATGTACGTGTCGTTCACGATCGAGTAGGGAGGGTCTTCAGGGCTGCAACGCCCATCGCAGCGCTGAAGCGCTGCGCCACAAATGTTCGGCGTGCGCTGCGCCACAAATGTTCGGGTGTGCGCTGCACCCAAAACCCGAATGTAGTGCAGGCCTTCAGGCCTGCTGTGCGCGACTGGCGCTTTGGATACAACAGCGCCAACGTGATCCTCAGCCGGTTCCGAAACTGCATAGGCGCATCCGCGCGCGTCCCTTAGCCTCGTACGCATGCGTACACTCATCTCAGCGATTGTTCTTGCGGCGCTCTGTGCAACCACTTCGATCGCACAGACTCTGGATCCCGGCACGGCCCCTTCGCCGACTCCGCCGGCCGAACAGACGCCCGCGCCGGCCCCGGATCCCTGGTTCATGCCGTTCGCTATCGTCGTGGCCAATGCGAACTTCAACGCCAAGACCCTGGTTCCGGGCAGCGTTGCGTATTTTGCCGCGCCGGATGCCGCGCAGAACACAGGACAGTTCAACGTCTCGGGTGGCAACACGTTTTTCGGCGTCGACCTCAGAGGACCGAAAGTCGGCAACTACCGCGTCAACGCGAAGATCGATCTCGACCTGCGCGGCTCGTCGCCGATCAGCAACCAGAACGTGCTCGAGCCGCTGATCGGAGACGTCTATCTCGAATTCAAGAGCGAAGACTTCCGCTTTCTGATGGGACAGACCGTCGACGTGATCTCGCCGCTGGCGCCGACGACGCTGAATTTCTATCCGCTGAGTTATGCGCCCGGCAGCCTCGGATTCTTCCGGCCCATGATCAGGGCGGAGACGTACCTGCCGATGGGCGACGACGCGCAGCTCACGGTTCAAGCGGCGCTGGCGTCGGCGATTCAGACATTCCGCGTCAACAACGAGGCGTTCGCGCGGCAGTCCGGCTGGCCCGATGGTCAGCTCCGCGTCGCGTACGGCGTGGGCAAGCCGGACGTCATGGGCAGCCGGCCCACTGAATTCGGAGTGTCGAGTCACTTCGGTCGCCGCGACCTGACCTACACCGACCTGACCGAGCACTTCCGCAACACCTATTCGATCAACTTCGACGGCAAGGCGCAGATCGGGCCCAACACGAAAGTGCAGGGCGAGTTCTTCTTCGGCCAGCTGCTCGCTGACTACATGGGCGGTGTGTTCCAGTCGTTCAACCCGAACACCGGCAATTCAGTCGCTGCCAAAGGCGGATGGGCCGAAGTCGAACAGAAATTCGCGGACACCTATCGGGTCCACGTTGGCTACGGCGTCGACAACGTCGACGAACAGGACATCACCGTGGTCACGAGCCGGAAGCAGAACGGCGCGTTCTACGCCAACGTGTTCTACGACATGACGCCGGCGTTCTCGCTCGCCGGCGAGCTGGCGCTTTGGCGGACGCAGTACTTCGGCGATTTGTCGGCGACACCGACGCGCCTCGAGTTCTCGGTGATCTACAAGTTCTTCGGGCGATAGCGCGGTCAATGGTGCAGGCCGCAGCGATCTTGATTTCGCTGTAGATGCGTGCGCCTCGCTGGAACGGAACGTTCACACAGAGCAACGGAGGAACGGAGAAGGCACGGAGACTTGCTCGATGTTCGGCGGGCGGGCCTGCGGAGCAGGCCCCGGGGCACGGGCCGAGAGCCGCGAGAATCACGAACCGCTTGAGTACGGATGGGTTCGTGTATCTCGTGGCTCACGGACCGTGCGGCCGCTTCGCGGCGTCCGCCGAACCGCGAAGGATCTGGCGCACGCGTTCCGATCGGCTGGCAGCCCCGTTCGGGCTCCGTTGCTTCGTTCCTCCTGTAAACCGTGGGTGCGTTCGCAGCGTGACAGCGAAGATCGAGCGGCCTGGACGAGAAGGCTTGCAACGCCACCGGGTTGAAAATCGGCCAGTGAGCGCGTGACGACGTGGGAGAATGTGTGCCGGAGGTCGCCATGAAATCCCGGCTTCTGCTCGTCGCCGCGGTCATCTCCGGACTCCTCGCGGGCTCGCCGGTGTCGGTAGAACGCCCGCTTCTTGCGCAGCCACGCGCCGACGAGGCCGCGCTCACCGGCCTTGTCACCTCGATGGACGAGGGGCCGCTCGAAGGCGTCCTCGTCAGTGCCAAAAAGACCGGCTCGACGATCACGACGACCGTCGTCACCGATCAGGCCGGACGCTATCGCTTCCCCAGAGCACGCCTCGAACCCGGCCAGTACGCCATGCGCATCAAGGCGACCGGCTACGATCTCGATGCGCCGGTGACGCCCTCCGTTCTGGCGGCGAAGACCACGAGCGCCGATCTGAAACTTCGAAAGGCCCGCGATGTGGCCGCGCAGCTGTCGAACGCCGAATGGCTCGCGAGCTTTCCGGGAACCGACGAGCAGAAATCCTCCATTCGCGGCTGCACGCACTGCCACACCCTCGAGCGCATCGCGCGGACGAAGTACACCGCGGACCAGATGGTCACGGTGATCGAGCGGATGTCCACGTACCCGCAGCTGTCCTTTCCGCTGAAGATCCAGAAGCTGGTCGCGCCGCGGATCGGCGGCGGCACCATTTCACCCGAACAACAGCGAGCGGCGTGGCAGCGCCAGGCCGAATACCTGGCGACAATCAATCTCAGCACGGCGTCGCAGTGGAGCTATCCCTTCAAGATCCTTCCGCGCCCCACCGGCGCGGCCACGCAGGTGATCTACACGGAGTACGACCTGCCGCAGCGGACGCGGCAGCCGCACGACGTGATCGTGGACTCGACCGGCATGGCGTGGTACGCGAGCTTCGGCGAGCAGATCCTTGGCAAGCTGGATCCACGCACCGGAGAAGTCATCGAGTGGCAGATTCCGACCTTGAAGGAATCGGCGCCGACCGGCGTGCTTGGTGTCCGCTTCGATCGCAACGAGAACCTCTGGCTCGGCATGCAGTTCCAGGGCGGCATCGCCAAGTTCGACAGGAAGACGGAAACCTTCGAGAGCTGGAGCCTGCCGCCGGCGTTGAATGGTCCGCACGTCCAAATCAATCAAGTCAGCCCCGATCGCGCGTACGTCGACAACCGGATCTGGCTGCAGGACGCTGGCACGTACACGGTGTTGCGCCTGGATCCCTCGTCAGGGAAGTTCGAAGTGTTCGAGCCGTACGCCATCCCGCGGCCCAACGTGTACGACATCATTCCCGACTCGAAGAACAACGGGTACTTCCTCGTGCTCGGCGCCGAGGACATCGGGCGCATCGACGCGAAGAGCGGCGACATCACGATCTTCAAGACGCCGACGCCGCGCTCCGGGCCGCGCCGCGGCATGATGGACGCGCAGGATCGCCTGTGGTTCGGCGAGAACAACGGCGATCGCATCGGCATGTTCGACACGCGGACGCAGCGGTTCCAGGAGTGGCCGGTGCCGACGCCCGGTGCCTATCCGTACGACGTGACCGCCGACAGGAACGGGATCGTCTGGAGCGGCGGCGAGTACAACGATCGCATCCTCCGGCTCGATCCCTCGACCGGCCGCTTCACCGAGTACGCGCTGCCGCGTGCGACCAACGTGCGGCGGGTCTTCGTCGACAACCGGACGACGCCCGTGAGCTTCTGGGTCGGGAACAACCACGGCGCCTCCATCGTCCGGCTCGAGCCGCTCGACGTCCAGACCGCGCCGAGCGTGGCCGCCAGAGCGGCGAGACCCGGGCCGGATGGAACCGCAGAGACCGCAAAGACCGCGGACATCACGCTTGAAAGCCCTCGCTCCGCGAACTCCGCGGTCTCCGCGGTTTCTTCTGAAAGTTCGACAACGATCTACGAGGGCGCGCGGTTGATCGTCGGCGATGGCCGCCCGCCGATCGACAACTCTGCGTTCATCGTCTCCGGTGAGCGCATCACGCAAGTGGGAACGAAAGGCGCGCTCGATGCTGCCGGCGCGCGTCACGTCGACTTGACCGGCAAAACGGTGATGCCGGCGCTGATCGACGCGCACGTGCACCTCGGCTATCGGCAGGGGACGACCTTCACCGCCGCGAACTACACGCGTGAGAACCTCACCGCCATCTTCGATCGCCTGGCGTACTACGGCGTGGCCGCAGTGCTCGAAGCCGGGACAGGCCGCGGAGATCTGCCGTTTCAGGTTCGCGACGAACGTCGCGCCGGCACGCGCTACTTGACCGCGGGCCGCGGCTTCGCCATGCCGAACGCGGGTCCGGGCGGACCGATGCGCGACGCGGCCTATGGCGTCACCACCGAGGCGGACGCGCGCGAAAAGGTTCGGGAACTCGCGGCCCACAAGCCGGATCTCATCAAGATCTGGGTCGACGATCGCAACGGTACCGTCGAGAAGCTGAAACCGAATCTGTATCGCGCGATCATCGACGAAGCGCACGCTCATCGAATCCGCGTGATGGCGCACATCGCCGCGCTCGACGATGCCAAGGATCTGCTGCGCGCGGGCGTGGACGGCTTCGGCCACTGCGTTCGCGATCGCGACGTCGACGCCGAGTTGATCGCGATGCTCAAGGAACGGCCGAACGTCTTCTTCCTCGTCACGATGTGGGGCGAACGCAACGCGATTTACGGCGGTCCGCCCGAGTGGCTCGATGAAGCGATCGTCCGCGAGACGCTGTCGGCGGCCGAGATTCAACAGTTGCGCGACGGTTTCCTGCCCGCGGCCGCGCCCGCCACTCTGCAGCGAGCGACCGAGGATGCCGAGCGGCTGCTCACCAACGTCGCCACGTTGTACAAGGCCGGCGTCAGAATCGGACTCGGGACCGACACCGGCGGTGTGACCGGAGGCGGCGCCTTCGGGCTCGCGTCACATGTCGAGATGGAGTTGATGGTGAAGGCCGGTCTGACACCGGCGCAGGCGATCGTCGCGGCCACGCGCACGTCCGCCGGGATCCTCGGTCTCGACAGCCTGGGCACAATCGCGCCGGGCAAGTCGGCCGACTTCCTCGTCCTCGATGCCAATCCACTCGAGGCCATCGCCCATACGCGACGGATTTCGACCGTCTACATGCAAGGCACCGAGGTGAGCGTGCGCCGATCGCGCAAGGCGCCGACGGCCGTCAACCAGTGATTCGGGCCTGCACCGTCGCGCGACCGACTCCGATGTGGTGCAGGCCTTCAGCCGAGCGTCGTCAGGCGTTTGTACATCACGAGGGCATCGACGAAGCCCAGCCTCGGGTGTTCGAACGCCGCCGGGAGTCTCCCGACGATCTCGAATCCGTAGGCCTGCCAGGTCTTGACGGCGCGCTCGTTGGTGCTCACCACGAAATTGAACTGCATCGCGAGAAAGCCGCGCGCCCGGGCGTGTTCGAGCGAGTGTTCGAGCATGGCGCGGCCGACGCCCGTTCCCTGGGCATCCGGCGATGTCACGTAGCCGCAGTTGGCCACGTGAGCGCCGCCGCCCATCTGGTTCGCCTGGAGAAAGTAGGTGCCGAGAATCCGCTTCGATTCTTCAGCGACGAAGACGTCATGGCCTTTGCGCTGCCAGTATTCCAGCGCATCGCGCCTGCTCATGTTTCGCGGGAGGGTATAGGTCTCTCCTGCGCGGACCATCGGCTTCAGGATGGTCCAGATCGCGTCGCCATCGTTGGCTCGCGCGCGTCGAATCACCGGCATGGTTCACTCTGTCGCATGGGATCGATTCGTGGCTCCACCGACACTTATAGCAGCAAGGTTGCGAGAAATGTTACCGGGGCCGAAGGCAGGCGCCGCCATGCCCGGTAAACCGCTCTGAATTTCGCCATGCAGTGGCGCAGATTTTGCCCCTGGCTGAAGGATGGCCGGCATCATTCTCCTCGCGGTCCTCGGAACGATTGCGTACCGTTTGACGACGGCGGAGCAAAGGAAGCGCTATCTCGACGACGGAGTCGAAATCGCTCGAGGGCTGAAGACGGCAGCCACGCAGCCGAGTCCCGAAGCCGACGAATTCCGTCGCGTTCTGCGCGAGCGAACGCCTCGTCTCGTCATGACGCCGGCGATCGCCGCAATCTGCGTCGCGATCGCGGCCGGCATGCTGTTCGGCGCGACGCCCTTCAACGATCGCGAGACGCTGCTTCGCTGGGGCGCGAGCATCGGTACGCTCACGACCAACGGCGAGTGGTGGCGCCTCGTGACGTCGGCGTTCGTGCACACCGGGCTGTTGCACCTGCTCGTCAACGTCGCCGTTCTCTTTCAGCTGGGCGCCGTGCTGGAGCGTCTCACCGGCCGGCTGACGGTCGCCGCGGTGTATGTCTCTGCCGGCGTGTTTGCAGGGCTGATGAGCCTGTCGTCGTATCCAGTTGCCGTCAACGTCAGCGGGTCTGCCGCTGTTTTTGGTCTCTATGGTCTCTTGATCGCTGCGGCGGCATGGTCGAGGTTGTCCCCGAGAGCCGGCGATCTGAATTCGGAATCCGTGGAAGCTCCCGTACCGGTTGCATCGCACGAACGCAGTGAGTTTCTCGGATTGAGTGAGTACGCGGAACAGTCCGAGCATCACGCGGAGGAACAGGGCGCCGAACAGATCCTACCGGTCCCTGTCACGATTCCGCAGGTGGTCATCAAGAAACTGGGCTTTGGCTTCGCCCTGTTCATCGTGTACTCGGCGGTGAACGGTTTCGTGGGAGCCGCGGAATTCGTCGGGCTGATCGTCGGTCTGGCGTACGGCCTCGCGCTTGGATGGTCCGCCGTCGATCGACAGCCGGGAATGCGCCTGGTCGGTGCGGTGTCGGCGGTCTCCGCGATGGTCGCGATCGGGTGCGCGCTGCCGCTCCGTAACATCGCAGACGTGAAACCGGAGATCGCCCGCGCGATCGCGACCGAGGAGCGTACGGCCGCCGCCTACCAATCGTCGCTCGACGCGTTCAAGAAGGGACGCTTGACCGCCGAGGCTCTCGCGGCGGTGGCCGAGCAGAAGAACGTGCCCGCCCTGCAAGCGGTCGACGCGCGTCTCGAGGCACTCCGCAACATCCCGCCGGAGTATCAGTCACTCGTCGGCGACACGCGAGAGTTCATCAAGTTGCGCTGCAAAAGCTGGAAGCTCCGGGCCGACGCCATTCGCAAAGCGGACGCGGCGGTCCGCCGCGCGCGCGACGGCTCGGACGCGAGCTCGCGTATGCAGGCAGAGGCGCGATTCAGATCGAATTTGATCGCGCAGGGCAACGCCGAAGGCGCCGAGCGGGCGTCGCTGGACATGTTCCAGCGCATCAGGCAATAGATAGCGAGACGTGGGCGCCTTGCTGGAAACGAACGTTCACACAGAGAAGCCGAGGAACGGAGGACGCGCAGAGGCCTGCCGGGCGTTCGGCGGGCGGGCCTGCGGAGCAGGCCCATGTGCGCGGTCCGAGAGCCGCGAGATACTCGAACCGCGTGAGCACGGATGGGTTCGTGTATCTCGTGGCTCACGGACCGTGCGGCCGCTTCGCGGCGCGCGCCGAACCGCGAAGGATCTGGCGCACGCGTTCCGATCGACTGGCAGCCCCGTTCGTGCTCCGTTGCTTCGTTCCTCCTGTAAATTCGTGGGCGCGATCGCAGCGTGACAGCGAAGGTCGCAACTCATCGAAACGCCAATCCGCGTACATCCGCGAAATCCGCGGATAGGATCTGTTGGGAATGATCTATTTGCCCGAGCCGCGTCGAAGGACGGTCACGCGATCGGCCTGAACGTCGCCGAAGCGTTCGCGCGCGCCGTCGGGCCACGTGACTGTGACGTCTCGCGCGATCGTCTCCGCTCCAAGCCCCACGTGCACGCGGGGATCGCTGCTCGCGAGATAGCTCGACGCCGCGCGGACGTCGCGGTGAATCGTGCGCGAGCCAATCGTCATCGTGATCTCCGCGCCGAGCGCGTCACGCTGATGCTCTTCGAGCACGCGCAGCAGCAGCCAGTGGCCGCGTGACGGCACCACGTTGCGCAGGACAAATGGCCGGCTGTCGCGATTCACGACGACGATGTCCACGCCGCCATCGTTGTCGATGTCGCCGAACGCCGCCGCGCGGCTCGAGGCGACCAGCAGCGAGGCCGTGCCGCCCCGGGGCGTCACTTCCTCGAACCGCGGGCCGGCCAGCCCTCGAAACAGCAGGCTCGGTTCCGCGTACGGATCGGACGAATACGTTTCCGACTGAAGGCCGACGCGGCCGTTCGCTTCGTAGAGATCGAGGAAGCCGTCGTTGTCGAAGTCTCGAAGCGCCATGCCGAACCGCGTGAACGGCCGGCTCGGCGTGCGCAACCCCGCCGACACGGTGTCGTCAACGAAGAACTTGCCCTGGTTCCGGAAGAACGAGTCCGACTCGCCGTCGAGGTTCACGACGATCAGATCGCGATCGCCATCGTCATCGACGTCGACTGCGTCGACGCCCATTCCCGATTTCGCGACGCCATCCTGATCGAGTGCGCATCCCATCGCCAGCGCCGCCTCGCGAAAGCGTCCGCCGCCCTGATTCAGCCAGAGGTGATTGGGCGTCCGGTCGTTGCTCACCATCAAGTCGATGCGGCCGTCGCCGTCGAAGTCGGCGGCGACCACGCCGAGGCCGTTGCCGACAGCAGCCGTGATTCCCGAACGCACCGACACGTCAGTGAACGTGCCGTCGCCGTTGTTGTGATAGAGCGTGGCGGCTGACGGCAGATCGTAGCTCGCCGGGCTGCAGTAGTCGGGGACACCGGTCAGGCTGAAACATTCCACTTCCGCGGACCGCTGCCAGTTCATGTAGTGGACGACGAACAGATCGAGCGAGCCGTCGCCGTCGTAGTCCACGAAGGCCGCGCCCGTACTCCACCCGCTGCCGGCCACGCCGGCCTTCGCGGTCACGTCGGCGAAATGTCCGTGGCCGTCGTTCTTCAGGAGTACGTTGTGGCCGAAGTTCGTGACGTAGAGATCTGTATATCCGTCGTTGTCGAAATCGCCCGCGGCAACGCCCATCCCGTACCCGCGCACGCCGGCGCCGCTCCGCTCCGTCACATCCTCGAACGTGCCGTTGCCGCGATTGCGGTACAGCCGGTTGCCGCTGCCCGCCGACGGGTCGAACAGATTTCCGCTCTGGATCAGATAGAGATCGAGGAAGCCGTCGTTGTCCATGTCGAAGAGTGCAGCACCGCCACCCATGATCTCCGGCAGGTAATGACGATCCGCGTGCCCGGAATGATGCACGAAGTCGATGCCGGCCCGGACGGCGATTTCTTCGAACCAGGGCGTTGCGCCGGCCGCGCGGCTCGACGATTCCGGCGCACGCCGGCACGCGGCAGCGCAGCCGAGAATCAGCGCCAGACAGACGAGGATTGTTCGAATCCCGACCCGGGTCATCGATTCTGGTGAGCCTGTCTGCCCGCGGCCTGCAGCGTTTGCAGGCGCTGCGCCGTCGTGGCGACGAGGGGACGATCCGGCTGGAAGCGCTGTGCGTTCTGCAGCGCATCAGCAGCGGCCGTCAGATCGTGCAGGTTCATCTCGGCGTTGGCGATGCCGATCCAGGCGTCGACGCTCGTGGGATCCGTCTGCGCCGCCCGTCGAAAGACCGTCAGCGCGTCGGACGTGCGATTCAGGTTGGTGAAGACCATCCCCATCCACACCATCGCCCGGACGTTGCGCGGATCGCGCTGCAGCGCGTTGTCGAACGACGCGATCGCCGCGGGAGCACTGCCGCCGCGCCAGAGGATCAACCCCAACGTCTCGTGCGCGGGCGCGTACGCCGGATTGATCGAGACCGCTCGCTCCGCGGTGGCCTTCGCCTTCGCGAGATTGTCCTGATGCATGTAGGCCGTGGCCAGATCGACGTACGCCTCGAAGCGATCGGGTTCGGTCTTGATGACCTGTTCGAGCAGCGGCACGGCGTCGCCGTCCCGCCCGGCGGCCACGTACACCTGCCCGAGGTGCGCCATCAGGACGAGATCGTCCGGCTTGTCGTGGCGAAGTTGTTCCAGAATCCTGATCGCCGCGGGAAGCTGGCCGGCGACGACGTAGGACGTGGCGTCACGCAGCAAGGCCGCATAGCCGCGGCGAAAGCCGAGCATCTCGTCGGTCCACGGATCGGTCCACTGCGCCTCGCCACGCGCTCCGACGCCCGACGCTGACGCCGCCTCGGCGGCGCGGCCAAGACGACGATACGCAGTACCCAGCAGCTGCATGGTGTACGGATCGCCCGCACCGCTCGCGACCAGCCGCTCGAGCAATCCGGCCGCCCTTTCCGTTTCGTTGCGCTGCAGGTACACGCGCGCCAGGCCGACCCAGCCCGCCCGATCGGAGGCGTCGATGTCTGTCGCCCGGCCGAAGGCGCGCTCGGCGCCCTCGAGCTGATTCTGATCCAGCAGCCAGAGACCGAGACGCCACTCCGCCGGCGCGTATGTTGGATTGAGCGAGATCACCTTGCGCATGTCGCTCACCGCAGCGTCGACGTTTCCGAGGCGCGCTTCGACGGCCGCAAGATGAAACCACCATTTCGCTTCGGACGGCTTCAGGGCCGTGGCATTGGCGTAACCATCGCGCGCGGCGCCGGAAAGGCCGTTGGCTTCGCACACCATGCCGAACCGTCCCCAGCGATCGGCGTCACGCGGATCCTGGGCAACGCTCTCTCGGGCCTGGCGGACGATGTCTTCGATTTCTGGAGCAAGTGAGCCGAGCGAGGCGCGAGTCGGCGGGACCGGTGTTCGACTGCGATCCAGCCGGTACAGCGCAACGCCGCCGGCGGCAAGCAACACGGCGGCGATGAGTCCAATCGCGGCGAAGCGGCGGCGCGAGCTTCGAGGTTGTGGTTGGTGGCGAGTGTGCGGCGAGCGGCGCGTCCGGGGCACGAAACCTGAGGGAACCGGTGCGTGCGGCCCGGCGCGGCGGTGCAACCCGCCAGCTCCGAGCCGCTCCATGAATGCTTACCAGTCGAACTTCGCGCCGAAGCGCCACAGCCTCGGCGGGATGATCGTCGTCGGTTGCAGGAAATTCGACGCCGAACCCCAATTGATGTTCTGCGCGGCGTTGGTGTTCGTCAGGTTGTAGCCGTCGATGAACGCCGACAGCGTCGTGCCTTTGCCCACCTTGAACGCCTTCTCCACTCGCGTATCGACCAGGATGATGTTGTCCTGCTGACGCGAGCCGATGGGCTCGGCCAGGAAACGCTGACTGCCGTAGTTCATCGTGACCTGGAACGTCCGGGCGAACGGCTGGCCGGACTGGAGCCGGAGCGCCGGCGTGACCTTCAGTCCCCAGGGCGCGTCGTAGCTGCCGTTGATCTTCGCCGACCACAGGCCGAACACGAACTGGCCGTTGTCGGTGTTGATGGCGTCGTTCGGGTTCGCCACGTCCTGCCTGACGCGCAGCGTGTTGCCGAAATAGGCGGTCGCGTTGTCATGATTCCAGCGATAGGCGTAGGACGCGTTGAGCGACCACTTGTTGCTCATGCGCTTGGTCGCGCTGAGCTCGACGTTGTAGAAATCGTCCTTCCCCGGCGTGTTGTGCAGCAAGTTGACGATCGGCAGCGCGAGGTTGGCGGGATTCAGGTTCCACGCCTGAATCGGCGTTCCCGTCGCCGTCTGCGTGCCGTCAGGACCCGGATCGCGAACCGTGACCGGCACGTTGAAGGCGCTGACCGGACGATTCAGGTTGTCGCTCTGGTACAGCTGATCGATCCGCCGCCAGACGAAGCCGGCATGCACGCCGAAATTCTGGGCCACCTCGCGCTCGAGCCAGAAGGCTGCCTCGCGGGTCCGCTGGTCCTGCAGGTTCGGATCGAGCTGCGTGCTCCCGACGCCGCCGTTCGAGCTGGTCGGCGAGGCGCCCTGTTCGCCGTTCTGCCAGACGCCGTCCTTGTTGGTGTCCGTCCACGCGTACCGGCGCCACCAGTCGGGGGAGTTCGGATTGACGAGCGAGTCAATCGACGTCGTCCCGGGGTTCCACCAGTACAGCGCGTAGTTGGCTTTCAACACGGTCTTGCCGTTGCCTGACAAGTCGTAGGTGAAGCCGAGCCGCGGCGCCGTCACGTTCCAGGTGATCAGGTTGTCGACGGCCGGGAAACTCACTTGCGTGGTGTTGAATGGACCCACCGGTGGACCGGTCTGCCCTGGCAGATACGATTGGTAGCGGTCGAAGACGACGCCCAGATTGAACGTCAATCTCGACGTGGCACGCCAGGTATCCGACGCGTACAGCCCGGTCGTCCACAGGCCATTCAGCGACGTGGTGGGTGACTGGAAGAGCACGACTTCCGACGGGTTGCCGTTTCGCAAGACCATCAGCACGTCGTTCGGCACCTGGCCCTTGCCGTCCTGTCCGCGAAGGTCATCGTACCGTTCGTTGAAGAACTCGCCGCCGAACTTGAAGTTGTGACTGCCTCCCCAACCTTCCTTGAAGTAGTTGAGCGAGCCGAGTACCTGGTTGCGTGTGATGTCGCGAAACCAGCCGTCCTGGTTGCCGCCGCTCACGATGTTGGTGGTGAGATCCTCATAGGCCGGCGCGTTCGAGTTCCGCGTGTTCGGCCACAGGTAGTGGAACTGCCCGCCGTGGATCTCGAAGAACATCTTGTCGTTGACGACGCTGTCCCAGCCGACCTTGTAGGTGTGCGCCCAGTACGACTGGTTCCAGGTCGAGTCGGCGCTGTTATGAATGGCGACCGTCGGACCGACGAGGAACGTGTCGAGCCGGTTCGGCTGCTGCTTCTGCCCCCACTGCGCGAACGCCACCACCTTGTTGTTGGTGTTCAAGGCAAACGTGCCTTTGCCGGTGATGTTCCTGAGGCGCGTCTCGAACGGCTTCACGGGAAAATTCGGCAGCAGGCTCTGGGCATCCTGGTCGCGCAGCGAGCTGTACCACCAGATCTTGTCCTTCTTGATGAAGCCGCCGACGTCGCCGTTGATGTCGTGGTAGCTGTGCAGCCGGTTGAGATCGGTGGCGTCGAGCCCGCCGCCGCCCTTCACGCCGAGCGCGATTTGCGCGGCATCGATGTTTCGCGACTGGATGTTCTCGTTCTCGTAGTCCGCATAGATCTTGCCGTGATAGGTGTTCCCGCCCGATTTGGCGATGAACTGCGACATCACGCCGGCCCACGGCATGTCCGCGGCGTTGGCCCCCGTGGTCACCGAGACTTCTTCGACAGATCCGTAGTCGTAGTAGAACCCGGCGGCGTTGGTGCCTTCGGTGTTGACGATCCCCTCCACCATCGGCCGGTGTTGATCCGACTTCGTATCGTAGGTGGAATAGCCGGTCTGCGTGCCGGCGGCGCTGCCGCCCACGTCGATACGCTGCATCTGGATGGCGGGCGCGGCCGCGAGAATGGCCCAGAAGTCCCTGGCGTTGGGCAGGGCCGCGAGCTGCTGAGAGTCGAAGTTGGTCGATGTCTTCGTCGTCGCGACGTCGACGACCGGCGACTGGCCGCTCACCGTGACGCTTTCCGCGAGCGACGCGATTTTCAGCTCGATGTTGAGCGTGGCGGTGAAGCCGAGACCGACTCGAATGCCCTCACGAACGACGGTTGAGAAGCCGGCGAGCTCGTACGTGACTTTGTAATCGCCTGGCGGAATGGCGGGGAACCGGTACGTACCTTCCTCGTTGGTCACGGCCGTCCGCGTGCCCTGCATGGACGGACTCGAGATGGTCACGGTGACGCCGGGCATCACCCCTTGCGATGCATCGGTCACCTTACCGTTGATCGCGCCGTTGGTGGCGCCGACCGATTGCGCGAACGTCGCGCCGGCGGTCAGGACGAAAACCCCGAAGAGAACCCAGGTCGCGAGCCGCCTCATAGAACTCCCTCCATGACCGAACTGAGCGAGTGCTACCGATGATGATGCCGAGCGATCGCGGATATATGAAACGGGTCTACCTTAACGGGTACGTAACAATAGCGTGAACCCTACACTGTCGGAACCGACAGTGCAATGGCGATTCCTAAAATTTTTGATCTGGCGATGGTCTACACTGGCCGACCTTCAAGTCCATGAATCGCGATCCGCTTGCAGGTAGAGCACGCCGGCTTGCCGCCGCGGTGGCGCTGCTCATCACCGTCGCCTGCTCGGGTTCGTCCGCGCGGCGCGAAACCGACAATCTTGTCGTTCAGAACAATCGCGGCGTCGGCCTGATGGGCCAGTTCAACTTCGAGGCGGCCCGTGGAATCTTCGCGAGCCTGGCCGATGCGCATCCCGATCGGCGCGACCTGCAGATTAACCTCGCGATTGCGATCCTGAATCGACAACAGGACGGCGACAACGAGAAGGCGCGCTCCATCCTCGAGCGGGTTTCGGTCGAGGATCCAGGAAACCTGAGGTCGCGCTACAGTCTCGGTCTGATCCTGCTCAATGATGGGCGCGCGGCTGAGGCCTTGCCGCACTTTGCCTTTGTCGCCGAACACGCGCCCGCGGACGCGTTCGCTCAGTATTACGTGGCCCGCTGCCGCTTCGAGCAGGGCGATTTTGCTGCGGCTTTGACCGGTTTCCAGCGAGCGGTGGCGCTCGACCCGCATCTGCGAAGCGCCGTCTACGGTGAGTCGCAGGCCTTGCAGCGGCTCGGGCGGACGGAAGCTGCCCAGCAACGGTTGAACGAGTTCCAGGAGCTCGGCTCGGATCCGCGGAGCGAAGTCGTCGAGTTCAAGTACACGCGCATGGGGCAGTTGGCCGAAGCGGTCACCATCGACCAGCCGACCCAACCGGCGGCACGACCGTCAGGTTCTCTCTTCGACTCCGCCCTGGCCGCGCCGAGTCCCCCCGGCGTCATCTGGCACCATTTCGATGCGTCGCACCCCGCGAGCATTACGACAGCGGACATCGACGGCGACGGTCAACTGGACATCTTCGTCGCGGGAGCCATCGACGACCACGGGACCACGAAGAACGCCATCCTCATCAATCGGGGGCAGGCCGGTTTCGCGCTCGATTCGGCGCACCCGCTCGCATCGGTCAGCAACGTCCTCGCGGCACTGTGGGGCGACTACGACAATGACGGCCTGATCGACGTGTATTTGTGCCGCGATGGGGCCAATCAGCTCTGGCGGCAGACGGCGAAAGGGCAGTGGGCCGATGTCACCAGGGCCGCACAGGCCGACGCGGGCGGAGGGACCACCATCGACGGTGCGCTGTTCGACGCCGATCACGACGGCGATCTGGATCTGCTGCTGATCAAACGGGATGGCGGAGACGAGCTGTTGAACAACAACGGCGACGGCACGTTTCGCCGCATCGGCGAAAGGATCGGCCTCACCGACACCCTTTCCTCATCCGCGATCGTCGTCGCCGATCTGGACGCCGATCGCGACGCCGACATTGTCGTGATCAAGAAGGCGGCGCCGCCCGTGGTGCTGATCAACGACCGGACGTGGCGCTATCACCGGGAGTCGGGGTTTGGCACGTCCGGCCCGTCAATCGTGGCCGCCATCGCCGGCGATCTCGACGCCGATGGCCGCGTCGAGATCTACGCGAGCGGCGAGGGTGGCATCGCGAGATGGAAACGCGCGTCATCCGGCGCGTGGACGTCGACGCTGGTGGGCGGCACCGCGGGACTTGCCGGCTCGACGCAACTCGCTCTCGCGGATATCGATGGTGACGGCAGGCTGGACCTGATCGGCACCGGATCGGACGGCACGCTGTTGGCGATGACGCTGTCGGCCGATGGAGGTGCGGAGCCGCTGTTCTCTTCGCATGACACACCGCTCGCCGGATGGACGGTCGCGATGCTCGACGCGGCACGTGGGCCGTCGATCGTCGCCATTCCCGCCGCCGGGGACCGCGCGCCGCAGGTGTGGCGGCCGGGCAGCGGCCGCTTTCCGTTCGTCACGATGGCGTTGAGCGGACGCGATCCGCACAGCGCGCAGCTGCGATCGAATGTGTCGGGCATCGGAACGCAAATCGCGGCGCGTACCGGCTCGCGCTGGTCCGCGCTCACCACGTATCGAACACAATCGGGTCCCGGTCAGAGTCTGCAGCCGATCGCGATCGGCACCGGTGGACGATCCCAGGTCGATTTCGTCGCGCTGACCTGGTCCGACGGAGTCTTTCAGAGTGAGCTGGCGCTCACGCCGGGCCTTCACGCGATCGTGGAAACCGAACGGCAGCTCTCGAGCTGTCCGGTCTTGTTCGCGTTCGACGGGCGGCATTTCGCCTTCGTCACCGATCTGCTCGGCGTCGGCGGCATCGGCACGCCGACGAGCCCCGGTGTTTACGATCCGCCGCGTCCGCGCGAGAACGTGCTGCTGCCGGCCGGTTTGCTCGAAAGCCACAATGGCCGCTACGAGTTGAAGATCACGGAGCCGATGGAGGAAGCGGCGTACATCGACAGCGTGCGGCTCGTCGCGTACGATCTGCCGCCGGGCTGGTCGATGGTGCTCGACGAGCGCAAGGCGATATCGCCTCCCGAGGCGACCGGTGCTCCCCGTTTCTATCGAGAAGAGGTGCTGCCGGCGCAGGCCACCGGCGATGACGGCAGCGACGTGACGCGCGCTGTGACGGCTTCAGACGGTATCGCGGCACCGCCGGGCCGGATCGATCCGCGTTTCATTGGCCACACTGTTGAGCATGCGCTCACGCTGCGGTTCGATCGCCCGCTCGACGGTCATCGCGGCGCACCGACGCTCGTCGCGGACGGGTGGATCGAGTATCCGTATGCGCAGACGCTGTTTGCGGCATGGCAGGCAGGCGCCGACTATCGAGCTCCGTCGATCGAGGCGCGCGGGGCCGACGGCCGATGGCGCGTCCTGCGGCGGGAGTTCGGATATCCTGCCGGCATGGCGCGCCGCATGTCGTTGCCGCTCGGACGCCTTCCACCGGGAACGAAGGAGCTCCGGATCCACACCACCCAGGAGATCTACTGGGATCGCCTTGCGGTGGCCTACTCGGAAGCGAATCACGCCGCTGTCGTGCGCGAGCTGCCGTTGAGGTCGGCGCGCCTCGCGTCCGGAGGGTTTCCCAGGCGCGAGATGCACGAGTGGCGGCGGCCGTCGTACGACTACGACCATCGCGCGCCCTTCGGAGACACTCGATACCTCAAGGGCCGCTACACCGCGATGGGACCGGTCACGGATCTGCTGGTCAGTGAGGACGGTGCGACCGCGATCTTCGGACCGGGGGAGGAGCTTCAGTTGGCGTTCGACGCTCCGACGGTACCGGTTGCGCCCGGCTGGACGCGACGGTTCGTGCTCGAAGCGCACGGCTGGTGCAAGGACATGGACCTGTACACGCGAGACGGTGACACGGTGGAGCCGCTTCCCGGCATCCGCGGGCGCGCAGCCGCGGAATTGCAGGCGCGCTACACGATTCGCGACCAATCGGGGCGATGACGAGAATCGTGCGCCCCGCCGTCGGCCCACGCGTCCGTCGCCTGCTGATCGCGGTCATGGTGGGCGCGGCGGCGCTCGCCGCCAATTCGATCTACCTCGCGCTGATCACCTTCCTGGAATGGAGCACCGGGCGGCCGCTCCAGAACTACTTCTACCAGTACATGTTTCTCGCCCATCTCGCGGTGGGGCTGCTCATCGTCGTGCCTTTCATCGTGTTCGTGATCCTGCACGCCCTGGCTGCGCGTCATCGCAGAAACCGGATGGCGCTCAGAACCGGATACGCGCTTGGCGGCGTCAGCCTCGCGCTGCTTGCCACGGGCCTGATCCTCGTGCGGTTCGGCTGGTTCGAAATCCGCGATCCTCGCCCGCGGGCGGTCGCCTATTGGCTGCACGCGCTGCTGCCGCTTGCGGCGGCGTCGCTCTACGTCTGGCATCGAGAACGAGGCGGGCGCTTCTACGCCCGCCGCGCGTGGGCGTCTTTTGCCGCGGTTGCAGCGCTGTCGTGCGCGCTTGCCATCGTCCACGCGCTCAACCCTCGCCCGAAGAGCGGCACGCCGCACGAAGGCGACCGCTTCTTCAGCCCCTCACTCGTGCGCACTCAGGAAGGCCGTCTCCTGCCGCTCCGTTCTTTGACGATGAACGAGTACTGCAAGACGTGTCATGCCGACGCATACGAGAGTTGGCTCCACAGCGCGCACCGGTTCAGCTCGTTCAACAACCCGTTCTATCTCGCCAGCGTGAAGGAGACGCGCAAGGTCGTCCAGCAGCGCGACGGAGACACACGCGGGAGCCGATGGTGCGCGGGTTGTCACGATCCGGTTCCTCTGTTGAGCGGAACGTTTGATACGGCATCGCTCGAGGAACCGATCGAGCCGACAGGGCAGGCCGGCATCACCTGCACCGTTTGCCACGGCATCACGGCAGTGAACAGCACCAAAGGAAATGGCGACTATCTGATTGAGGAGCCGCTGCAGTATCCCTTCGCATTCAGCACGAACCCGTTTCTTCAGTACGTAAACCGGCAGCTGGTGAAGGCCAAGCCCGCGTTCCACCGCCGCACGTTTCTCAAGCCGGTGCATCGTTCGTCTGAATTCTGCTCGACGTGCCACAAGGTCCACATTCCGTCCGAGGTCACGAAGTACAAGGACTTCCTGCGGGGCCAGAATCACTACGACGGGTTCCTGCTGAGCGCCGCGTCAGGTCACGGCGCGCGCAGCTTCTACTATCCGCCGGTCGCGCAGCGAGGGTGCGCGGGCTGTCACATGCCGCTCACGCCGTCGGCCGACTTTGGCGCCCGCATGTTCGAAGGCGCCGATCGTCTCAGCATCCACGATCACCTGTTTGCCGCGGCCAACACCGCGCTGCCGTTCCTGCGCCGGGATACGCAGACGCTGCGTGCCGAACAGTCGTTCCTGACCGACGTCGCGCGCGTGGACATCTTCGGCCTCAAGACCGGCGGTGCGATCGACGGCGAGCTGCATGCGCCGCTCCGGCCGAAGGTGCCGGCGCTGCGACCCGGGGCGGCTTACCTGCTGGACACGGTCGTTCGAACGCTCAAGGTCGGGCACCCTTTCAGCCAGGGCACTGCCGACTCCAACGAGATCTGGCTCGAGGTGACGGCCAGCAGCGGCGGTCGGATCATCGCCAGGAACGGCGCGCTCGAGGAGGGCACCGTCGATCCCGGTGCGCACTTCATCAGCGTCTACATGCTGGACCGCGAAGGACGCCGCGTCGATCGGCGGAACGTGCAGGACATCTTCGTCCCGCTGTACGACCATCAGATTCCGCCGAGCGCCGCGGCCGTCGTGCATTACGGGTTCACGGTGCCGAATGGCCTGACCGCACCGCTCGAGATCGAGGTCAAGCTGCAGTACCGCAAGTTCACGCGGTTTTTCACGAAGTACTCGCTGGGCGCCGACGCGCCGGCGCTGCCCGTTACGACGATTGCGTCGGATCGCATCTCGTTCCCGGTGGCCGGCGTGTCTCAGGAGAGCGTGGCGGCGGCACCGCCGTTCAACGTGTGGGAGCGGTGGAACGATTACGGCATCGGGCTGCTGCTCGAGGGGACGACCGGCAGCGAAAAGGGTGAACTGCGGCAGGCCGCGGACGCGTTCACCGAAGTCGAGCGGCTCGGACGGCCCGATGGCGCGCTGAACCTGGCTCGCGTCTATTTCAAGGAAGGGCGCCTCGAGGACGCCGCCGGCGCGCTTCGGCGTGCGGCCGCTGCGAGCGCGCCGCCGTGGACGGTGGCCTGGCTGAGCGGGCTGGTGAACAAGGAGAACGGCTATCTCGATCAGGCGATCGCGGACTTCGAGCGCGTGCTGGCCACGGGGCCGTCGGAAGTGGGCGCGCGCCGCTTCGATTTCAGCGCCGACTACGAAGTCATCAACGAGCTCGGTCAGGCGCTGTTCGAGCGCGCGAAGCTCGAGCGCGGCGCGTCAGCGGAGAGCGCACGACATGAGTTCCTGGAGAAGGCCGCCGCTCAATTCGAGCGGACGCTTCGGCTCGACGCCGAGAATGTGACCGCTCACTACGCGCTCAGTCTCATCTACGCGCAGCTCGGCGACGCGAAGCGCGCGGCCGATCACGCGGCGCTGCACGCCCGCTACAAGCCGGACGACAACGCACGCGATCACGCAATCTCGACGCATCGCCTGGCAAACGCCGCCGCCAATCACGCGGCGCAATCGATCGTCATCTATCCTCTGCGTTGATGCGCGTCGACCGTTCTTCCCGAACAATTCTCGCCGTGGCGGCCGTCATCGTCGTTGCCGGCGCGGCAATCGTCTGGATGCGCCGCGGATCCGACGCGGTGAAGCCCGATGCGCCGCTTCCGGTTCGCAGCGACGCCCCATCGATCGCGCCGCCGCAGCCCGCGTTCGTCGATATCACCTCGGAGTCAGGTATCACGTTCTCGCACGACAACGGCGCCGCGGGCGACAAGCTGCTGCCGGAAACGATGGGGGGCGGCGTCGCCTTCTTCGACTTCGACAACGACGGGAAACCGGACCTGCTCTTCGTCGACTCCCGGCCATGGCCTTCGTCAACGGCCGGCACGGAGCGCGCGAAGACATCGAGGCTCGTGTTGTACCGGAACGCCGGCGGTGGACACTTTGTTGACGTCACGGCCGCCTCCGGGCTGGCGGCGGATATCTACGGGATGGGCGTCACCGCGGCCGACTACGACAACGACGGATGGACCGACCTGTTCGTCACGGCCGTCGGCGTCAACCATCTCTTTCACAACGTCGGCGGCCACTTCACCGACGTGACCGCGGCGGCCGGTGTCGGCGGACGTCCGGATCAGTGGAGCACGTGCGCCACCTGGTTCGACTACGACCGCGACGGGAACCTCGATCTGTTTGTGTGCAACTACGTCCGCTGGTCGAAGGCGATCGATCTGCAGCAGGATTTCCGGCTGGTGGGACTCGGCCGCGCGTATGGACCGCCGCGCACGTTCGAAGGCGCGTTCCCCTATCTGTACAGAAACGACGGCCGCGGCCATTTCACGGAGGTCTCGGCGGCGGCGGGTCTGCAGATCAAGAACCCGGCGACCGGCGTGCCGATGGGGAAGTCACTCGGCGTCGTGGCGATCGATCTCGATCGCGATGGCTGGCCCGATCTGGTCGTCTCCAACGACACCGTGCAGAACTTCGTGTTTCACAACCGGCAGAACGGCACGTTCGAAGAGATCGGCGCGAAGTCCGGCATCGCGTTCGATTCGTACGGAAACAGCCGCAGCGCCATGGGCATCGACGCGGCCGATTTTCGCAACGACGGCTCGCTCGGCATCGCGATCGGCAACTTCGCCAACGAGATGACGGCGCTGTACGTCTCGCAGCAGGCGCCGCTGCAGTTTGCCGACGAGGCGATCGTGGCCGGCATCGGGCCGGCGAGCCGCGGCGCGCTCACATTCGGCGTCCTGTTCTTCGACTACGACCTGGACGGCCGGCTCGACCTGCTGACGGCCAACGGGCACATCGAGGACGAGATCAACAAAGTGCAGGCGAGCCAGCAGTACGCGCAGCCGCCGCATCTCTTCTGGAACACTGGTGGCGGCGGCCGCCCGACGCTGACGCCGGTGACGATCGGCGCTTCGCCCGATCTCGCCCGGCCCATGGTGGCGCGCGGGGCGGCGGCCGCCGACATCGACGGCGACGGGGATCTGGATCTCGTGCTCACCGCAGTGAAGGGACCGCCGCGGCTGTTGCGCAACGATCTGGCGCCAGGTCATCACTGGCTGAGGGTGTCGCTTCGCGGCACGCGATCCAACCGAGACGCAATTGGATCGGTCGTGGAGGTCCGGGCCGGCGCCACAACGATGCGCCAGACGGTGATGCCGACGCGCGGCTATTTGTCGCAGTCGGAGCGCACACTCACGTTCGGACTCGGCGATCGCACGCGAGTGGACGGCGTGCTCATTCGATGGCCTGACGGTACCACTCAAGAGGTGCGCGACGTCGCGATCGACACGGTGACGACGATCGTCGAACCGTAGATAACGACGGCCGGTTGCAACGCAGTTCTTTTGGATCAGTATCCATTCGGTACCGCGGCGGATAGAACACAAAGGACACTAAGGACACAAAGCAAAAACCAGATTCACCTTTGTGTCCTCTGTGGCCTTTGTGTTGAGTCGGCCCGCGGACTCAGCGTTTGCCTCGACTGGGTATTCGACGAGCTTTCTTTCGTTTGACCGGTGTCACTTTCGACGCGATCCGGCGGGCATCCACTCGATCCGCGACCAGGGACGCGTAGAGCTCGAGCGCGCGATCGGTCGCCTTGCGATCGCCGGTCGCCACGAGGTCGAGCAGCAATCCCCGGATGACCGCCAGCCCGAGTCGTGCGGCTGCCCTGCCTT
>DASSGK010000261.1:0-7539 GCA_035693505.1 Vicinamibacterales bacterium | reverse complement strand
CACGCTTCGGAGCGATCCGCGCTACTCGACGTTCCTCACGCGCCTGAACTTTTAGCGGTCGAGGCCGTCAGGACCGACGCCTCCGTCGCTCACATGCCCGGCGGTGTGAAGCGGCCATCGGCGGCGAGCCAGCCGCCATCCGCGTAGATGATCGTGCCGGTCACGTAGCTCGCCGCGTCCGACAGCAGAAAAAGCGTTGGTCCGACCATCTCGGACGGTTGCGCCCATCGCTGCATCGGGCTCTTCCTCGCATAGGCGTCGTACCAATCCTTGTTGGCCTTGATGGGCGCCGTCAGCGGCGTTTCGACGACGCCGGGTCCGACCGCGTTCACGCGAACGCCCAGTGTCGCCCACTCGGTGGCCGCGGTCTTGGCGAGTTGAAGAATGCCCGCCTTGGTCATCGAGTACACCGACTGCCCGGGCTCGGTGACGATCGATCGAATCGAGGAATACAGCACGATGCTGCCTCGCTTCTGCTGCGTCATGATGCGGCCCGCTGCCTGCAGCACGTTGAAATTTCCGCGCAGGTTCACGCGGACGACGCGATCGAACTCATCGCCGCTGTAGGAAAGAATCGCCTTGCGGACGTTGATCGACGGTGTGCAGACGAGGCCGTCCAGTGAACCGCGGGCGGTGGCCAGCTGTTCGAGACAGGCGCGAGTCCCTTCGGCGTCGGCGATGTCGATCGCGGACGCTCCAGCTTTGGCGCCCGTGCCGGCGATCCGCGCGGCGGTCGCCGCCGCTCCCGCCTCGTTCACGTCCAGGCAAGCGACGTAGGACGCACCTTGATCCGCCGCGCCGATCGCAATCGCCTCGCCGATGCCGCTGCCCGCGCCAATCACCACGATGGTTTTTCCGTTGAGGCTGAACATGCGCGCCGATTCTAACCGGCGGCCGGACGCAGAACGAAATCCCGACGAGAGCCTTCGTCGATTCGCCACGAAACACACGAAACCGAAAGTGTCTTGTGTTTGTTTCGTGGATTTCGTGATTTTCGTGGCAAAGACACCGGCAAGACATGCTCTGCGGTCTTTTGCGAGCTCCGCGGTTTCTTCTGATCGTTTCGGTGGTCTTACATCATTCGCGTTGGACGGCTGCGTATAGCGAGCACGACGACGAACGCAGCCGTAGCGGCGAGGAAGCCGACGAGCGCCGGCGTCAGCGCACCATATCCGGATCCGCCCGTCGTCACGTGGACGTACAACATGGCGCCGACGCCCGACGCGATCGACGCGAGCGCTTCGGCGGTCGTCGCGCGCGCGACGTAGAGGCCGCCCAGAATCGGGACGAAGAGGCTGACCCCGAGCAGCGTGTAGAAGATGCTCAATAAACCGATCACTGTTGGCGACACGATGGCGAGCGCGGTGCCGATCGCGCCTGCGACGATCGTGGTCAGGCGGGCGACCGCGAGAATCTGCCGGTCGCTGGATGCGGGAGCGACGAAGCGCTTGTAGAGATCCTGTGACAGCGATGTCGTGAGCATGAACAGCACCGCGTCGGCGGAGCTGAGCTCCGCGGAGAACACGGCTGCAAGGCCGAGCGTCCCGACGGCGGCCGGCAACCCGCGCACGAGGATCGTCGGCAGCGCGAGATCCGGCGTCGGCAAGTCGGGGAAGCGCGATCGCGCGATCATCCCGAGCAGCACAGGAACGATGGCGTAGATCAGCAGGCCGGCGGCATTTGCGCCGACGCCGAGCCGCACCGCGCGATCGTCGCTGGCGCCGTACAACTTCTGCAGCAGCCCAGGCGACACGACGAAGGCCGGACCGAGCATCGCCACGTACACCACGCCGGACGCGCCGCCCGACCAGAAATTCCAGTAGCTCGATGACGGCACCGGCATCGACTGCACGGCCTGCCAGCCGCCGGCCGCCGACAAGGCGAGCGGCAGGGCGATGGCGAATCCCGCCATCTTCACGGTCAGCTGCACCATGTTCACCCACGCGCCCGACTTCAGGCCGCCGGCCGACGAGTAGATCGTGATCAGCGCGCCGCCGATGATGCAGGCCAGCCACTTCGGCGTGCCGGCGGCGACGTTGAGAATCGATGCGATGGCGATGAGTTGCCCTGCGAGAATCGCGAGCGAGCCGATCCAGAGCAGGACCGCGATGATGCCGCGGACGCTGGGGCCGTAGCGCCGCTCGAGAAAATCGCCTACGGTGCGGAGATCGTGAGCGGCCGCGAGACGACGAATGGCTGGACCAATCCAGAACGCCAGCACGAGCGAGCCGACGCCCGCCGATCCCACCCACCACCATGCGGAGAGGCCATCTCGATACCCGAGACCGGTCGCGCCGACGGTCGATCCCGCGCCGATGTTCGCCGCGAGCATCGTCGAAAAAATGAGGCCCGGGCCGAGACCGCGGCCGGCGACGAAGAAGTCGCTGGCGCCTTTGACGCGGCGGCCGATCCACAGACCGAGGCCGACGAGGAGCGCGGAGTACGCGAGGAGCAGAATCATCTGCTCTTACTTCTTCAAATCGCGCACCGCCGGAATGTTCGGCAGGCCGGTCGCCTGCGTCACCGCCTGAACCAGCGCCCTGGCCATCGCATCGGCGGCGAGCGCGCCGATCAGCGACACGTCGGCCTGACCGTCCCACTTACCGGTCGCCAGCGAGAACACGGTGTCGCCGTCGCCCATCGTGTGCGATGGAAAGATCGCGCGCGCGTAGCCATCGTCGCCCATCAGCGCCATCCGGCTGACCTCCGCCTTGGTCAGCTTCGCGTTGGTGGCGACGAGTCCGATCGTCGTATTCTCAACCGCGCGCGGAGCCGGGGCGCGCCGCTGCGCCAGGGCGCCGCTGCGCAGCAGCGTGCGTGCGTCGGCGAACGTACCATCGGCCTTGCGCGCGCCGGCGATCACTTTGCCGGTGTCGGGATCGAGGATGTCGCCCGCCGCGTTGACCGCGACGATCGCGGCGACGACGAGGCCATTGGGCATGCGCAGCGCGGCGCTGCCGAGACCGCCCTTCATCGACGTGCCGGCTCCGCCCATCTTGCCGACGGTCGCGCCCGCGCCCGCGCCGACCGTCCCCATCGTCACCGGCGCTGTCGTGGCCGATTCCACCGCCTTGTAGCCGCAATCCGGGCCCGGATGATTGCGCGCGTTGTTGCCGATCGGGAGGTCGAACAGGATCGCCGCCGGCACGATCGGCACCCTGGTGACGCGCACGTCCCAGCCGATGTGATGTTCCTCGAGCCATTTCACCGTGCCGGTCGCGGTGTCGAGACCGAACGCGCTCCCGCCCGAGAGGACGACGGCGTTGACCTTGTCGACCATGTTGAGAGGGTTGAGCAGATCGGTCTCTCGCGTACCCGGTGCGCCGCCGCGCTGCGACACGCCGCCGGGGACGCCTTCGCCGTCGACGAGGATCACCGTGCAACCGGTCGTGCCGCCGGGCAGCGTGAAGCTGCCGACCTTGATCCCGTCGACGGCGGTGAGCGTGGTGTTCGAGGAGGTGTCGGATTGGGCGCCGGCGGTTGCAGGCCTAAAGGCCTGCACTACATTCGACGTGGAGCGCAGCCCTCCATCCGTCGAGAGACACGCGGCGCAGACCAGCGACAATGCATAGCGCTTCATGCGCTAACGATACCGCATCACTTCAGGTCGCGAACCGCCGGGAGGTTCGGCAATCCGGTGGCCTGGGTCGCAGCTCTGACGACGGCCGTTGCCATGACGTCGGCCGCCAGCGCCCCGATCGTCATCATGTCCGGCGCGCCGGGCTTGCCGCCGGTCGCGATCGCGAACACGGTGTCGCCGTCCACCATGGTGTGAATCGGCCAGATCGCCCGCGCGTAGCCGTCGTCGGTCATCTGCGCGAGGTAGGATGCCTGCGCCTTTGTCAGCGTGGCGTTCGTCGCGATGACGCCGATCGTCGAGTTGTCGCCGCGGTTCACGCGCGGCACGCCCGACCGCATCATGACGCGCGCGTCAGCGAACCCTGGTCGACCTTCCGCACGGACGCCGGCGACAATCTTCCCCGTCGCCGGATCGATCACGTCTCCAACTGGATTGACGACGACGAGCGCCGCGATGATCACGCCATCGGGCATCACGATGGCCGCGCTGCCGACGCCGCTTTTCATGGCGCGCTCCATGCCGCCCAGTTTGCCGAGCGTGGCTCCGGTGCCGGCGCCGACGCTGCCTTCAACGACCGCTGCGTCGGTCGCGGCCTGCGCGGCGCGATAACCGCAGTCGGCCGTCGGCCGCACGGATGCGTCTCCGACGCCGAGATCGAAGATGGACGCGCCCGGCACGATCGGGATGCGCCGCCTTCCGTACGCGATGCCAACGTTTTTTTCTTCGAGGTACTTGAGGACGCCGTCGGCGGTGGAGAGTCCGAAAGTACTGCCGCCGGAAAGTGCGATGCCCTGGATCTGTTCGACCATCTTCGCCGGGTTCAGCAGATCCGTGTCACGGGTGGCGGGCGCGGCGCCGCGCACGTCGACGCTCGCGGTTGCGCCGCCTTCGATCAACACCACCGTGCAACCGGTCGGACGCTCCGTCAGCGTGTGATGGCCGACCTTGATGCCAGGAATCGCGGTCAGCGTGTTGTTGACGCCAGGCCTGCCGCCTTCGCGCTGTTGGCGCTTCGGCGCCAGTTCCGCTGTCGCGGCCAGCGCGAGCACGGCGAACATCCAGAGCTTCATGATTGCGTTATTGTAGACGTCGACCCTCCATGGATCCCATCGAGCGTGTGCTCGCCGAAGTCGACCGCGCCGCGGAAGAAATCGTTCAGCTGACGGCCGATCTCGTGCGTATTCCCACGGTCAATCCGCCGGGCGAGGACTACGAGGCGTGCGCGCACTTTCTCGGCGATTTCCTGAAGCGGCGCGCATTCGAAATCGAGTACGTGGCGGCCGACGGCCGTCCCGAGCACACGCCTCGATTTCCGCGCATCAACGTGATCGGCACGCGGCGCGGCGGTCCAGGACCGGTCGTGCATCTCAACGGTCACATCGACGTCGTGCCGCCCGGAGACGGATGGACGGTGGATCCGTTCGGCGGCCTGGTGCGCGACGGAAACGTATACGGACGCGGCGTCTGCGACATGAAAGCCGGCATCGCGGCGGCGGTGTTCGCTGCCGAAGCGATCGAGCGCGCGGGCGTGACGCTTCCGGGAACGATCGAGATCAGCGGAACGGTCGACGAAGAGAGCGGCGGTTTCGCCGGCGTGGCGCACCTGGCTGAGCGCGGACGGATCGCGAAGGGACGAACCGACTTCGTCATCATCCCCGAGCCGCTCGACGTCGATCGCATCTGCATCGGCCATCGCGGCGTGTACTGGTTCGAGGTGACGGCGCGCGGACGCATCGGTCACGGCAGCATGCCGTTCCTCGGCGTCAGCGCCATCGACGGTATGGGGCGGCTGCTACAGTCGGTCCGCGAGGATCTGATGCCGTCGCTGGCGTCGCGGCGCACGGCGGTTCCAGTGGTGCCGCCCGGCGCGCGGCACGCGACGATCAACATCAACGGCATCGACGGCGGACAACCGGTCGACGGGATCCAGACGCCGTGCGTGGCCGATCTCTGCCGCGCCGTGTTCGATCGGCGGTTCCTGATCGAGGAAGGATTCGACGCGACGAAACGAGAGGTCGCCGAGCTCGTCGCTCGGGTCGAGGCACAAAGCAATGGCGTCCGCTTCGATGTCCGCGATCTGATGGTCGTCCACCCGACGCGCACGCCCGACGACTCCCCGGTCATCGCGTCGCTCGAGCGTGCGATTCAGAGTGTGCTCGGCCGGCCCGCCGAGCTGATCGCGAGCCCGGGCACGTACGATCACAAGCACGTGGCGCGCATCGCGAACGTGCCTCATTGCGTCGCGTACGGGCCCGGTGCCCTCGAGCTGGCGCATCAGCCCGACGAGTACTGCCGCATCGACGACATCGTCAACGCGACGAAAGTGCTGGCGATGGCCACGCTCGACCTGATGAGCAACGGGAGATAGACTGAAAAACATGCAGATTTCGAGGTTTGGCTGGCTGGCGCTCGCGCTCGGAACGATGGCCTGTTCCGGCGGCGCCCCGCCTGCAGAGGCGCCGCCTCCAACGGCGCCATCCACGTCGCCCCACCTCTCGATTGGCCAGCTGCCGATCGTCGATATCGACGCGGTGCTGGCGCACACGAAGAAGCTGTCGTCCGACCAGTTCGAAGGCCGCGCGCCAGGGACGAAAGGCGAGGAGCTCACGGTCCGCTACCTCGCGGATCAGTTCCAGGCCGCGGGTTTGAGGCCGGGAAACACGGACGGCTCCTACTTCCAGCCGGTTCCGCTCGTCGGGATCACGCCCACGCCGGCGCCGCTGGTGTTCCGCAAAGGCGGCCAGGAGCAGACGCTCAAGTGGAAGGACGATGTGGTCGCGTGGACGAAGCACGTGGCGCCGTCTGCATCGCTTCAGGACTCCGAGCTCGTCTTCGTCGGTTATGGCGTCGTCGCGCCCGAATTCAACTGGGACGACTACAAAGACGTGGATGTGAAGGGCAAGACGATCGTCGTGCTCGTCAACGATCCGCCCGTTCCCGATCCCGCCAATGCAGATCAGCTCGATCCCAAAACGTTCGGCGGCAAGGCGATGACCTACTACGGCCGCTGGACCTACAAGTACGAGATGGGCGCGCAGAAGGGCGCGGCCGGCGTGCTGATCGTTCACGAGACCGGACCGGCCGGCTACGGCTTCAACGTCGTCCAGGGCAAGACGGGCGAACAGTTCGACCTGGTCACTCCGGACAAGAACATGTCACGCGCGGCCATCGAGGGCTGGATCACGCTCGACTCCGCCCAGACGCTGTTCAAGTCGGCCGGACAGGACTTCGATGAGTTGAAGAAGAAGGCCGCGACGCGCGACTTCAAGCCGGTGCCGCTCGGCTATACCGCGTCGATGACCATCACCAACAAGCTGCGGACGATCAACTCACGCAACGTGATCGCGAAGCTCGAAGGCTCCGATCCCGAGTTGAAGTCGCAATACGTCGTCTACACCGCGCATTGGGATCACTTCGGCAAGAATGCCGACGGTATCTTCCACGGCGCCGAGGACGATGGGCTGGGGTGCGGAGCGCTGATCGAGATGGGACGCGCGTTCACGAAGCTCCAAACGCCGCCGCGGCGATCGATTCTGTTCCTCGCCGTCACGGCGGAGGAGCAGGGCCTCCTCGGCTCGCAGTACTACGCGACGATGCCGATCTATCCGCTCGCGAAGACCGTCGCCGACATCAACATGGACAGCTGGAATACGCACGGGCGGACGAAGGACATGACGCTGACCGGGTTTGGCGCGTCCGACCTCGACGACTACGCACGCGACGCAGCGGCCGAGCAGGGGCGGATCGTGCACGGCGACGCGGAACCAGAGAAGGGGTTCTACTACCGGTCGGATCATTTCAATTTCGCCAAGCAGGGCGTGCCGGCGCTCGACATCGCCGGCGGCGTCGACTATCTCGGGAAGCCGAAGGAATTTGGCGAGCAGGTGCGCAAGGAGTGGACGGACAAGCGGTATCACACACCGCTCGATGTCGTGATGCCGGACTGGGACCTGACCGGC
>DASSGK010000260.1:0-10181 GCA_035693505.1 Vicinamibacterales bacterium | reverse complement strand
CGGCCGGCCGAGCGCGGGCTGCACAACCGTTGCAGACGGCGCGTTCCAGTTGGCCTGCAGCGGCGCGCCCTGATCGGTCCGGAAGGTCATTGCGACGAGCACGTCGGCCTTCGGGATGATGTAGGACGCGATCGCATTGGCCTTGGTGATGAACCCCGGATCGTTGTGGCAGTACGTATTCTGGGCGGTGCTCGACGCGATGCCAAGGCTGCCCTCGATGAGCACCGCGCGCACCGCGCAGTTGTCCGTCACGGTGCGTCCCGTGTTGATGCCGCCCTGGACGGTGAGGCCTTGTGCGGCACGCGCGGAGAAGTTGATCAGGAAGCCGTTGTAGCTCTGGTATTGCTTCCCGAAGTTTCCGGCGTCCGTGATGTTGTTCGCCGTCTGGCCGAACTTGTTGGCCTGATTGAAGAGGCCGGAGACGGTGTAGCCGCCGCCGTTCGGCAGCCGCGAATCCAGCGGCGCCGTGATGCTGAACGGCGTGAAGTCGCTGGCGGACACCAGAGTGTTGTCCGTCGCGGTGAAGTTCTGAAGCCACCGCTTGAAGTAGCCGACTTCGACCGACACGCGCGGCGCCAGCTGCTGCTGGATCGACGCGCCGATCTGCCAGTCGTTCGGACGGATGCCCCAGCCGTTGAGCAGCGCCGGGTCGATGTTCGCCGTCGTCTGCGTCGCGGTCCCGAACGTCAGGGCGTTGGACTGCTGACAGGCGCCGTTGGCGAGGTTGTTCGTGAAGTCGCAGTTCGGGATCTTGTCGACGCCGACCGGCACCGTCATGATGTTCGCCACGGACGACCCGCCGGCCGGGACCACGAAGTTGCGGGTCGCGGTGGTAGCGATACGCGCGATCGGGTTGCTGATCGAGTAGTTGTTGTTCAGGTTGCTGGCGGGGTCCTCGTAACGGCCAGTGTTGATTTTGACTGCCGTCTTGCCGTTGCCGAACAGGTCCCACGCCATACCGCCGCGGGGCGAGATGTCCTTGTAGTTCACGCCGTCGGTGCGGCCGAACTGCAGCGGCGTGGCCAGGAACGTCTGACCGCCGATGAGCGCCGGTCCAATTGTCTGCGGCGGCGAGAAGCTCCATGCGTGGTCGAAGCGCAGCGCGCCTTGCAGCGTGATGCGGCCCATCGTCCACTGATCCTGCGCGTACAACGCGTCGTAGCGGACGCGATCGCTCTGCTTGAACACGCGGAGGCTCTCCGAAACGGAGACCGGGACACCGTTGTTGAACGTGTACGCAAGGTTCAGATCGTTGCCGTGGTTCTCGATGTCCTCGACGAGGTAGCCGCCGATGTAACCGAACTTGAAGTTGTGGGCGCCCGTCACGTACGACGCCGAGGCGCGCCACGTGTTCGGGTTGTCCCAGTCCTGCGCCCAGTTCGCCGAGCGGTACTGCAGGTTCGCCACTGCGCCGTTGAGCGCGGCCTGCTCGGTGATACGCGCGAGGCCGCGCGTCAAGTTGCCCGGCTGTTCAAAGGGACCCCATGCCGCGCGATACGAGCCGAGGCCCGCTTCGAGCAGCAGACGGTTCGTGACCGGCGAACTCCACGTGAACTGGCTGTTCTTGATCAACGTGCCGCCGAGATACTGCGTCGTCTCCGGCGAGGTGGTCGCCGTCAGGCCGCCGAGGCCGATCGCGCCGACGACTTCATTCGCGTTCTTCTGCACGCGGCAGGCATCGCCGCTGCTGCCGAACGCGGCGCCATTGCACGGGAGCTGAAAGTCCTGGTGATAGTTGAACTTGTTGCGCGGCGTAATCTGCGTCGTCAGGCGGATGCTGAAGAGCTGGAAGCTCTCTGCGCCCTGCGCCTGCCGCGTTGTGTCCGGCGAGTACGAAAACTTCGTCGGATCGCCGGCGTTGAGGTTCGGATAGATGCCGGGAATCGTGCGGTGCTGGCCTTCGTCACGCGCCGTGCCGTAGTACCAGAGGCGATCCTTCACGATCGGCCCACCGACGCCGCCGGTGTAGTCCCACTGCGACAGCAAGACGCCCGGCACTGCGAAGCCCGGGACCTTCTGATAGTTGCTGCCGACCATGCCGCTGCTGACGCCCGACAGGTAGACCGCGCCTTTGACCGTGTTGCCGCCGCTCTTCGGCACGATGCTGAGCGTCGGTCCGCCGACTTCGGCTTCGCCCAGGCCGCCGGACGTCGTCGTCACGACTTCCTGCGCGTTTGAGATGTCCGCGACGTACGTCGACACGCCGCCGCCGTTCAGCGCCGCGCCGGTGTTCAAGCCGTCCACCTGCATGCGGCCTTCGTTCGAACGTCCGCCGGCGCCGCCGAACACGGTCATCTGCGGCGTGATCTGAATGTCGGCGCTTGTTCCGGCCTGAATCGTGATGCCGGGAATGAGCACGGCCGTCGCCGCCCACGACCGCGCCGTCGGCACGGTAGTGAGGGTTTCGTTGCTGAGAATGGTCTGGCGGCGAACGCTCTGCACGTCGACGATAGGCGTCTGCCCGCTGACCGTGATCGTTTCCTCGAGCGAGCCGACTTTCATGTCTGCGTTGACCGTGGCGACGAACGAGCCGGTAAGCTCGATGCCTTCGCGCTTCACGGAGCTGAAGCCCGTCAACGTGAACGTGACGCTGTACGTGCCGGGACGCAGATCGACGATCCGGTACTGGCCCGTGCCGTCAGAAACAGCCGAACGGGTTTTTTCGATGAGGGCCGGACTTGCGACCTCCACCGTGACTCCGGGCAGCACTGCACCGGACGTGTCTTTTACCACGCCTGTAACGGACGCTTGCGCGAACGCCAGCGTCGGCAACAGAACGAGGCACGCAAAGATGGCTAACGCCTTCACCGCTTTCACCACGCTTCCTCCTGACCGTTGAAGAGGTATTACTCGAGCAGGTAAAAGTAATGCCGTGTTAACGGCCTGTCAACGGCAGGGTTATGGGTCCGCTATGTAAACCTTGGAGAATCCGACTAATTGGATGCCGGATTGCCGTTACGGCGACGGAACTGCGTGCGGGAACACATACGCATACAGCATCGATATGACCGCGACCACGACCATTAGCAGGATGCTGTGCTTGATGGTGAACCGGAACAGCTTGCTCTCGTCGTCTCGCGACATGCCCGTGGCGGCGACGGCGACGGCGATGCTTTGAACCGAGATCATCTTCCCCATGACGCCGGCCGCGGAATTCACGGACGCGGTGAGCACGGGATTCAGTGACAGCGCGTTCGCCGTCACGACCTGGAGATTGCCGAAGAGCGCGTTGGCGGACGTGTCGCTGCCGGTGAGAAACACGCCGAGCCAGCCGACGACGGCACTGAAAAACGGAAAGGCTCCGCCGGTCGCCGCGAGCGTCAACCCGAGCGTCGAGGTCATCCCTGAGTAGTTCATCAAGTACGCGAGCGCGAGCATGGCCGCAATCGTCGCCATGGCCTTCGAGAGCTGCTTGAACGTCGCGACGTACGTCTGCACGAACTTCGCGGGATGGATGCGCAGGACGAACGCCGTGGCGATCGCGGCCAGGAAACAGGCCGAACCCGACGCGCTGAGCCAGTTCAGTTCGAACAGCGCGGCGTACGGCGCCGCCTGCTTCGTCACCGGGGGCATTTGCGTGATCTGATTGTGCAGCCCGGGCACCATGAGACGCGTCGCGTTCCGCGCGGTCTCAGGCACTGTCGGCCACGACATCGGGATGAACTGGTCGGCGAAGTGGTTGATCTTCGGCTTGACCGTCGCGTCGCCCCACAGGAGGACGAAGATCACGAGCAGCAAGTACGGCGACCATGCGAGGAACAACTGGCCGGCCGTGTGCTTGTGCAGGGTCATGGACACCGGCTGATCGCCCTCGAGGCGGACGATGTTCTTCGGCTTCCACAACTTCAACACGAGCACCATGACGACGATGCAGGTGAGCGAGCTTGCGATGTCGGTGAGCTCGGGTCCGACGAAGTTCGAGACGGCGAACTGCACGCTGGCGAACGAGAGACCACAGGCGACAATCGCCGGCAGCACCTCGAGCGCCTTCTTGCGGTTCGTCATGACGACGATGAGATAGCCGGGGATGATCACAGAGATCATCGCGCACAGCCGTCCGACCATCGCGCTCAAAGCCATCACCGGAAGGCCGGTGACGTTCGCGAGCGTCGTCACCGGAATGCCGATCGAGCCGAACGCGACCGGCGCTGTGTTCGCGAGCAGGCAGATGCCGGCGGCGTAAAACGGCGAGAAGCCGAGTCCAGCGAGCATCGCGCCGGACACCGCGACAGGCGCGCCGAACCCGGCAGCGCCCTCGATGAACGCGCCGAATGAAAACGCGATGAACATCGCCTGCAGACGGCGATCGTCAGTGAGCCCGCCGACCGAGTCTTTGATGATCTCGAACTTGCCGGTGTCGACCGCGAGCCGATACAGCATGATCGACGCGAAGACAATCCACGCGATCGGAAACAGTCCGTACGCCGCGCCGTAGATCGTGGAGATCACGGCAAGCCGCACCGGCATGCCGTACACCGCAAGCGCCACGACGAACGCCGAAATCAACGCCGCGACCGCGGCGCTCCACGCCGGCTTGCGCAGCGCGCCCAGCATGATGAAGAGGACGACAATCGGAACCGCGGCCGCGATGGCGGACAGGCCTAGCGATCCTCCGATGGGCGCGTATGTTTGTGTCCACATGAGCGGGCGCCATCATACATAATGACCGCCGTGCGCCGGCTGATATTCGTCATGTCGGTCCTGCTCGCTGCCCGCGTCATCGGACAGACGGTCCCGACCGATCGTTTCGTCAGTACCGTGAACAACTATCGTCTGCACATCCTGGACTGGGGCGGTCCGCAGTCAGGCAAACCAACGCTGATCCTTCTCCATGGCATCGCGCGGCATGCGCACACCTTCGATCACATCGCGCCTGAACTTGCCAAGAAATATCGAGTGCTGGCAATCGACATGCGTGGGCACGGTGATTCTTCCTGGAGTCCCGACGGAGACTATGACGTCGAAGACTACGTGTTTGATCTCGAGAAAGTGGTCGAACGCCTTGGCCTGAACGGGGTGTCACTGCTTGGGAATTCCACAGGTGGCCGCGTGGCACAAGTGTTTGCCGGATTGAATCCGGACAAAGTGGCGAAACTGGTCGTCGAAGATGTCGGTCCGGAGCGCCCGCAAAGCATCGCGAATGCTTTCGCGCGACGCGTCGAACAGGAGAAGGACGGGTGGGCCAACGAGAATGACCTCGTCGCGCAACTCGTCGCGCAGAATCCAAAAACGCCGGAGGCCCTGCTTCGCACGTATGCGCATTTCGGTGTGAAGAAGCGCGAAGACGGGCGGCTGATCTGGAA
Organism: Vicinamibacterales bacterium; assembly: GCA_035693505.1. GTDB lineage: Bacteria > Acidobacteriota > Vicinamibacteria > Vicinamibacterales > CAVVIG01 > CAVQFC01. The sequence goes on along the minus strand of DASSGK010000260.1, from coordinate 4,878 downwards.
GCGGGATCCGAATCTCGTGAAAGGATTCGTGGAGACCGACCTGTGGGATCGCGTGCGCAGGATCACCGCGCCGACACTGTACGTGCTCGGCGGCGCGAGCCGCATCGTTCCGCCTGAAACGCAACAGAAGCTAAAAGACACGCTACCGAACGTCCGCGTCGTGGTGATGCCAGGCCTGGGACACTACCCGGACGAAGAGGACACTGCCGGGTTCATGAAAATCGTCGAAGGATTCCTGCAATGAGAATCTCGCGCAAAGATTTCTTCAAACTCGCGGCGGCGACGCCGCTGCTGTCGCGCACGCTGGCTGCCGCCGACGTCAAATCGAAGAAAATCGAGAAAAGCGCCATCAAAGGCGCCACCGACTCGCTGACGCGTTTCATCACGACCGCGTCGCTGGCCGGCATGCCGCCGGACGTCGTCGCGCAGGCCAAGCGCTGCCTCATAGACGGATTCGGCGTCGTCCTGGCCGGGTCGACGGTGAAAGGTTCTGAGATCGTCCGCGATTACGTCCGGACGGTTGGTGATCGAAAAGAGGCGACGTCTCTGGGCGCCGGGACGCTGATGACGTCGGCCGCGCATGCGGCGCTGCTCAACGCGGCGAGCGGCCACGCGATGGACTACGACGACACGCAGTTGTCGACGACGCCGGACAGGACGTTCGGGTTGTTGACGCATCCCACCGTACCGGCGCTGGCCGCGGCGCTTGCGGTCGCCGAGCGCGCACGCACCTCGGGCGCCGCGTTTCTCGAAGCATTCCTCGTGGGATTCGAAGTGGAATGCAAGATCGCCGAGGCCATCGATCCGGAACACTACACGCGCGGATTTCATTCGACCGGAACGATCGGCACTTTCGGTGCCGCCGCCGCGGCTGCGAAGTTGATGCGCATGCCGGCCGCGCAGGTGCGCCACATGCTGACGATCGCGTCGAGCATGTCGAGCGGCATCCGCGTCAACTTTGGTTCGATGACGAAGCCGCTTCATTCCGCGCGCGCCGCCGAAAACGGCGTTGTCGCCGCCGAACTGGCATCGCGCGGGTTCACGGGCGGAGACGATGGGCTCGACGGGCAATGGGGGTTCTTCCAGGTCTTCGGCGGCGGGGTTGATCTCGATCGCTTGATTCCCGTGCTTGGAAAGCCGTACACGATCGTCACTCCCGGGTCGTCGTTCAAGCCGTACCCCTGCGGCTCGTTGAGCCACCCGACCATGGACGCGATGCTGAAGGCCGTGACCGATCACGACATCAAGCCCGAGCAAATCAAGACCGTCCGCGTACGAGCCGGGTCGAACGTGCTCGATCCGCTGCGCTACAAGATCGCCACGAACGAACTCGAGGCGAAGTTCTGTCTGCCGTTCCTGATGGCGAGCCTGATCTTGCGTCGAAAGGCGGGCGTCCGCGAGTTCACGGACGAGTTCGTGAAGAGCGCTCCCGTCCAGCAGATGATGCCGCGCGTGACGAACGTGTTCGATCCGAAGATCGAGGCGCAGGGCTTCGACAAGATCCGGAGTGTCGTTGAAATTGAGCTCGTCGACGGACGGACAATCGTCGAGCAGGCCGACGAGCGGTATCGTGGCGGGCCTGAGAAGCCGTTCACGCAGGCGGAACTCCACGCGAAGTTCTCGGACTGCGCGCAGTTGACGATGGCGCCGGCGCGGATCGCCAGGGCGCTCGACCGGATCGAGGGCGTCGATCGGCTGAAAGACGTCGGCGACCTCATCGCCGCCGTCGCCTAAGACAATTGTGTTCGAAGGGCCGTTTGATCTAATGTTTGCTCGCTATTGTCATCCGTCGTAGTGTCCGCCTTTAGCGGACGTGCCCTGTAAGAAGGAGACCATGATGAAGCTTGCGATTTTCGGCGGTGTTGTCGCGATCTGCGCGGCTACCGCGATTGCGGCGGCCCAGCAGGCGGCCCCGGCTGACCAGACGCAGACGATTCTCGGATGTCTGAAAGGCGAAGGGACTGCCCAGTCGCCATGGATGCTCACGGGCGTTGTCATTCCGCCTCCCGCACCAGCCGGTGCTGGACGCGGCGGTGGCGCTGGACGCGGCGGCGGCGCCGGTCGTGGCGGCGGCGCTCCGGGCGCCGGCCGTGAAGGCGGCGGACCTCCGCCGGCAGCAGCTCCGACTCCGCCTCCCCCGCCTCCTGCACCGATCGACGTGCGCATTAACGGCATGGACATGACGCCGTGGCGCGGCTATCGCGTGCAAGTCGAAGGCACGTTGAGTCCGGCGGGCGGCACGCGCACGATTACCGCGGTCAGCGCGCGCTCGGTCTACAACACCTGCGAGAAATAGCAAACACGACGGCCAAATCTTGAGGGCTGAGGGCTGATATGGCCTTCAGCCCTCTTTTTTTGGCTTTGCAGCGTATGCAAATGGCTTTGCAGCGTATGCAAATGGCTTCGCAACGACTGCAGATGGGTTGTCAATTCTCGCGGATGGACACGCGACACCCGCGGATGGAAAACGAGATCCTCCGATCGACGCGCGTTACAGCCGAATGAGCCGTGCGGCAGTCTCCCCGAGGATCGCGCGCTGTTCAGCGGCACTGAGACCTGGCGTTTGCAGCACGGTATCGACCGGCGACGTGCTGGCAATCGGAAATCCGAAGTCGGTGCCGATGACAACCTGGCTGGCGCCCGCTGCCGTGATGACGTTGCGGAGATTCTGCGGGCTATACACGAGCGAGTCGAAGTACAGCTGCGGACCGCGGAGGTAGTCGCTCGGTTTCCGCTTCATGCGCTGACACGGCGCCTGGAGCGCGTTGCAGTTGTCGAACCTGCCGATGTAGCTCGCGAGGAAGCCGCCGCCGTGCGCGCCGATGAACTTCACGTTCGGGAACCGGTCGAGCACACCCTCGAAAATCAAGTGCGCCAGGGCAATCGTCGTGTCGAGCGGAAAGCCGATGTTGTTGCCGAGCGCGCCCGCGCCTTCGAGCCGCTTGCCGAGATCATCGAATCCTTGCGGATGGATCATGACGACGGTCTGCAGCTCTTCGACCTTCTTCCAGACGGGATCCAGTTTGGGATTCGCCAACTCGCCGCCATTGACGTTCGCGCCGACGATGAAACCGCGAAGATCGAGTTGCTTCACCGCGTAGTCGAGCTGCTCCACCGCCAGGTCCGGTTGCTGCAGCGAGATGTTGCCAAAACCGACGAAGCGATCCTTGTGCGCCGCGACGAGCGCCGCGATCTTCTCGTTCTGCATCTTGACGATGCGCGCCGCCAGTTCGGGCTGCAGAAAGTAGAGGAACTGGCTCGGGTGGACGCTGATGACGTGCACGTCGATGCCCTGACGATCCATCTCCCGAAACCGCCGGTCCATCGTCGCCTGATCGATGGCCATCGGACTCGCGCCGAGATTCGCCATCGCCTTGTCTGTTTGCGGGAAATCCTTGACGAGCGGCCACGCCTCGTCGATGAAGACGTGGGCGTGCATGTCGACGGTCCGCACGCGTTGTCCGCCGACGAGCACCTGCCGTCGCGCGGTCGCACCGCTCGTCGGCGCCTGCGCCATCAGCGCGCACGGACAAAAGAAAAGACCACCGCCGGCGGCCGCGGCAGTATGGAGAAAGTGTCGGCGGCTGAATTTCATGCCGCGGATGGTAGCACTAGCGATTGCGAAGCGTCGCGACGGTCTGCCGCAGCGTCTGCACGACAGTCTCGGGCTGATACAAATGGATTTCGTGGCCGCTGCCTTTCGCGACGACGAGCGTCGTGTTGCGGCTGAAGAGCAGACGTCGTGCGGCGAGCCCGTCGCGCGATCGCGCGGAGTCGGCGTGGATAGGATCGCTCGAGACCACCACAACCGGCAGCTCCCCAAGGAGCGGCGTTCCTGCCTCGGTTTCGTCGAACTCGCGCAGGAATTCCTTCCGCCACGAGAGCATCGACGCAGGGCCATCGGGCGTTCGGCGCGTTCGTTCATGCAGCTGCTGATTGAACTGCAGACGCGTCGCTTGAAGATGTTCAGGCAGCCGGTCGAAGGGCTCGCCAACTCGTGAAGGCGGAGCACCGGCTGGCGGCTGAATGGGAAACGCGCTGCGGATTTGCTCCTCGGACAAGTCCCATAACAACCCATTCGCGCCCTCGGCGACGAGACCCACGCGATTGGCGCTGTTGGTGAACACCAGCGCAGCGACGTCCTTCGGAAATTCGCGTTGATACGCGCGGATGTAGATACCCCCGATGGAGGCACCGACGAGGACGTACGGCCCACGCTCGCCTGCGCGATTCAAGAGCTCGTGAAGGTCACTGACCGTCTGTTCGACGGTCTCGTCGGCGGGCCCCGCGTCGCTCCAGCCCAGTCCTGCTCGATCGTACGAACAGACGCGTATGGTGAGGGCGAGCTCGGGCTGCACGAGCGCCCAATCGATCGCGAACGCGCCTCCTCCGCCAACGAGCACGACCGCCGGCGATCCGGTGCCGGTGCAGGACAGATGGAGCTTCCGTCCACCGACGTCGACCATTCGACCCTGGGGCGAGGTCGGCGTCTGCGCGGCGAGAACGGCGCAGACAAAGATCGCGGCTTTCATTTGAGGTCGCGCTCGAGGGCATCGAGACGTCCGTTGAAATCGAGCCAGCGGTTCTGCTCGCTGGCGATCTCGGCGGCCAAATGATCGTCCTGCGTGCGAAGCTGCCGTTCGGCGTCGCGGAAGTGCGCAAGCGTGTTCTTGGAGTACTGAAGCGTCCCCTCGAGATCCGCCGGCGGAACTTCCGACGGGATGTGCCTCGTGCTCATCTCCTCCAGTCGTTTCACCTGCGATTCCAGTTCCGCGCGCTGCCGCGTCGCTTCGATGAGTCGCGGCGTGATATTGGCGCGCTGGCTCGCGAGGATCCCGATACGCTGCTCCTGCGCGGTGAGACGCGCGGTCAGCAGCT
>DASSGK010000259.1:0-32409 GCA_035693505.1 Vicinamibacterales bacterium | reverse complement strand
TGCGCGACGGCCGCGAGCGGCAGCGCACAGACGAAGAGCGTGATGGCGATTCCCCTGAGGGAACGACGTCGCCGGAGCATTCAGAGCCTCCTTGCCGTGAGTGGTTCAGTGCGCGGCGGCTGCCTGCGCGTGGGGCTGGGGATCGCCGACGTGCTGCCCGTTGATCGTCTGGTACTCGTACGTCATCTTGAACGTGGAGCGGCCCGCGATCAGCACATGTGCGACCGATTCGATTTCCACCGGCACGCGCACGCCGGCCATGCGCTCGTACCGTCGCACGACGTCGACGCGCCGTGTCCAGAACGACGGCGTCTTCGACAGCTTGCCTTCGATGCGGGACAACTCACCGTCGCTGGGCTGCACGAAAATCGCGCCCTCGACCAGGAGCACGTCCTTGCGCTTCGGTTTCACGCCGACAGACGCCAACCCGTCGGGCGAGATCGTGCTGTCGTCGAACATGTAGTTATCGTGGTTGAAGGATGCCTTCTGCGGTTCGCGGTCGGCCCAGATTTTCTGCTCGCCTTCGAGCGCCGCCCGCAGGACCTTCGAGCGGATGTAGCCGGAGCCGCCTTCATCCACGATCTGGTAGCGGAATCCGTTGACGTGGTCGTATTCGGTCCACGCCAGCATCCACGCGCCCTGCTTGAACTTCGGGTTCTGCGCCTCGAGGCGGCGAAGCGCACGGTACTCCACTGGCGGCTCTTCGGCACGCGCGAGGAAACGCTGGAGCACCGTCGGCGGCGTGGCCTGGTGCTGGTAGGCGAGCGGAGCGGCATGAAGAGTCGACACGGCACACGCCACGGCGAGGCCGGCGGCGAACCGGATGGGACGCGTCATGAGGCGGATTATAGGTCAGCGAAGGGCGGCGCGGGCGAGCGTTCTGGGCTGCGGGCTGCCCACTCGCTGGCCATTGATGCTTTCGTATTCGTAAGTCATGCGGAACGTGGACGGGCCCGCGATGCGAACCATCGCCAGGGTCTCGAGCTCGGTCGGCATCCGGACGCCGCCGATACGCTGATACCTGCGCACAATTTCGATCCGCCGTGTCCAGAACGACGGCGTTTTGGTGAGCTGTCCTTCCATCCTCACCAGATCTCCATCGTCGGGATTGAGGAAGATCGATCCGTCGACCATCAGGATGCCCTTGCGGCGCGGCTTCACCATGAGCGACGCGAGCCCGTCGGGTTGGGCGCCTCGCTCCTCGAATACGTAGTTGTCGAGCGTCAGCGCGCCGCCATCAGGCTCGCCTGCTGCCCACATGTTCCGCTCGAGGTCGAGCGCTGCGCGGAATACTTTCGAGCGGATCGTGTCCGAGCCGTCCTCGCTGACGATGTCGTAGTGGAAGCCTGATTCATCGGCCTCGGTCCACACATCCATCCACGCGCTCTTGTCGAATTTTTCGTTGCGCGCCTCGAGGTGGCGAAGCGCGCGAAACTGCGTGGGCGTGGGATCGTCGAGTGCGAGAAACCGCTGGAGAAGGAGCGACGCGCCGGTGGGGCCTGCTGCGCCGACATGCGCGGCGAGGAGTACCGCCACCGTAAGAGCTGACAGGCTACGTCTGAGCCCGCGCGTCATGCTTCGGTCGAAGCAATTCCCGCGCCGCCAGCACTCGGGCCTTCGCCTCAGCTGGTGTGGAAGCCAGGACCGTGAGATGGCCCATCTTCCGACCAGACCTTGGCGCGGACTTACCGTACAGGTGCAGTTTGACGTCTGACAGCGCAAGAGCCGCGGACCAGTCGGGCTCACGTCCTCCTTCCCAGATGTCACCCAGCAGGTTGGCCATAGCCGCCGCCGGGAGCAGCATTTCCGGCGACCCGAGCGGCAAGCCGCACACCGCACGCAGCTGCTGTTCGAACTGGCTCGTGCGGCAGGCGTCGAATGTCAGGTGACCGGAATTGTGCGGCCGCGGAGCCAGCTCGTTCACGAGCAGCCGTCCGTCGCGCGTGATGAAGAACTCGACGCACAGCACGCCGACGAAATCGAGCGCGTCCATCACGCGGTGAGTGATGTCTACGGCCAGCGCACCGGTTGCGTCCGCGACGTTGGCCGGCAGGACCGACACGTCAAGGATGTGCCGCGCGTGCGCGTTCTCGATCGGTCCGAAGTACGACCACTCACCCGTCACGCCGCGCGCGCCGATAACCGAGATCTCGCGATCGAGATCGAGAAACGCCTCCAGCACCGATTCCCGGCGGCCGAGCGTGTCCCACGCAATCGAGAGATCGCCGGCGCTGTCGATCCGGATCTGACCCTTACCGTCGTAGCCGGACGTCGCCGTCTTCAGTACCGCGGGAAAGCCGACGGTGTCCACGGCAGTCGCAAGATCCCCAGCGGTCCGGACGGGCGCGAACGGCGCAACCGGCATCGAATGACCGGCCAGGAACTGTTTCTCCTTCAGACGATGCTGCGCGATGGCGAGCGAGCGGCCGTTGGGTCTGACGATGGCGTGTTTTTCGGCTTCGGCAACGGCGTTGGCCGAGACGTTCTCGAACTCGAACGTGACGACGTCCACGGCCTGCGCGAAGGCGCGGATGGCGTCCATGTCGTCGTACGACGCGTTGACCTCGACGTCGGCAATCTGTCCCGTCGGCGTGTCGTGCTCGGGCGCGAGAGTGTGGACGCGGTAGCCGAGCCGGCGCGCTGCCATCGCGAACATCCGACCGAGCTGACCGCCGCCAAGGACTCCGATCGTAGAGCCAGGGAGAATCACAGACATTTCATAAGGTCTGCGCCCTGACCTCCGCCGCTCGCGCTTCCCGATAGGCGACGAGCTTCGCGCGCAGGTCCGCACGCGTCGTCGCCAGGATCGCGATGGCGAGCAGGCCCGCGTTCGCCGCGCCGGATGGCCCGATGGCGACGGTCGCGACCGGCACGCCCTTCGGCATCTGGACGATGGAGAGCAGCGAGTCGAGACCGTTGAGCGCGGCGCTCTGCACGGGCACGCCGATCACCGGCAGCACCGTCTGCGCGGCCACCATGCCTGGCAGATGCGCGGCGCCGCCGGCGCCGGCGATGATCACCTGCAGGCCACGGCCGGCTGCGGTCGAGGCATATTCGGTCATCCAGGCCGGCGTCCGATGCGCGGACACGACCTGGCACTCGTGAGGAATCCCGAATTCGGTCAGCATCGCGGCGGCCGCGCTCATGGTGTCCCAATCCGATTTGCTGCCCATGATCACACCAACCAAGCAGGGCTGAGGGCTGAGGGCTGAGGGCACGCGCGTATTTTATCTGTTCCTTTGCGTCCGCTGTTCCCCTTTGTGCGCTTTGTCTCCGCGGAGGGTTATCATCCGAGGATGACGCGCGCTGCCCTTCTCTTCATCCTCGCTCTCGCGGTGCCCGCCGCCGCGCAGACCGCCGCGCCACCGAAGCTCGAGCTTCAGTACACGCAGTTCACGCTGCCCAATGGACTGCGCGTGATTCTCCACGAGGATCACAGCGTGCCGATGGTCACCGTCAACATGTGGTACCACGTCGGCTCCGCGCGAGAGCTGCCGAAGCGCACCGGCTTTGCCCATCTGTTCGAGCACCTGATGTTCATGGGCTCGGGTCACGTGAAGCCGGGCGAATTCGACGAGTGGCTCGAAGCCGCCGGCGGCGACAACAACGGGTCCACCGAAAACGACCGGACGAACTACTGGATCAACGTGCCGGCCAACTCGCTCGAGCTCGCGCTGTTCCTGGAATCGGATCGCATGGGCTACCTGCTCGACTCGATGACACCCAAGGCGGTCGACGCCCAGCGAGACGTCGTCAAGAACGAGCGACGGCAGTCGTACGAGAACCGCCCGTACGGGATGGCCGAGATCCTGATGGGTGAGATGCTCTATCCGGAAAGCCATCCCTACCACTGGCCCGTGATCGGCTACATGGACGATCTCTCCGCGGCGAGCTACGACGATGTGGTGGCGTTCTTCAAGAAGTACTACGCGCCGTCCAACGCGAGCCTCGTGGTGGCGGGCGATCTGCAAACGGCGACGGCGCGGACGCTGATCGAGAAGTGGTTCGGCGACGTGAAAGCGGCACCGGCGCCGGCGCCGATGACGATTCCCGGCGTCGCGCTCACGGGCGTGCAGAAAAAGACGATCACCGATCGCGTGCAGCTCCCGCGTCTGTATCTGGCGTGGCTGACGCCGCGGCATTTCGAGCCCGGCGACGCCGCGCTCGACATGGTGGCCGACGTGCTGGCGGGCGGGAAGAACTCGCGGCTGTTCAAGCGTCTCGTGTACGACATGCAGATCGCGCAGGACGTCAGCGCGTCGCAGCAGTCGCAGTCGCTGTCCTCGTCGTTCCAGATCGTCGCGACACCGCGTCCCGGTCACACTGTCGCGGAGCTGCAGAAGGTCATCGACGAGGAGATCCAGAAACTGCAGCGCGAACCGCCGTCAGCGCACGAGCTCGAGAGATCAGTGAACCAGGTCGAGTCGTCGTTCTACAACCGGATGGAGCGCGTCGGCGGGTTCGGCGGTACCGCGGATCAACTGAACGCGTACTTCACTGAGACAGGGGATCCAGATTGGTTCAACGAGGATCTCGCGCGGTATCGCGCGCTGTCGGTGAACGACATCAGCGCCGCCGCCGCTCAGTTCCTGCCGCTCGACCGGCGAGTCGAGCTCACCGTTGAACCGGCGAAAAAGCCGGAGCGCTGAGGATCGACCTCAGAGACTTGGTCTCAGAGGTTTGGTCTCTGAGGTTTGGTCTCAGAGATTTCGTCTCAGAGATTTCGTCTCAGAGGTTTCGTCTCAGAGGTCAGAGTCGGATCATTATGAAGAGACACGCGATGCTCATTGCTGCCACCGTCGTTTGCGCGACGATGGCAACTTTTGCCCAGCAGGGGCCTGACCGGACCCATCCGCCGCAACCGGGACCGCCGGCACCGTTGCGGCTGCCGACAATCCAGAAGCAGAAGCTGTCCAACGGCCTCCCGGTGTGGATTGTGGAGCTGCACGAGGTCCCGGTCGCGCAGGTCAATCTCGTCGTCCTCAGCGGGACGGCCAACGACCCGCCCGGCAAGTACGGCGTCGCCAGCCTGACCGCCGCGATGCTCGAAGAAGGCGCCGGATCCCGATCGGCGCTCGAAATCGCAGACGCCGTGGATTATCTGGGCGCGGATCTGGGCGCGGCGACGACGTCGGATCTGTCGGCGGTGCGGCTGCACGTGCCGGTCGCACGCCTCGCCGACGCCTTACCCATCATGGCCGACGTGGCGCTGCGGCCCACGTTCCAGAAAGACGAGCTCGATCGCCAGCGGCAGGAGCGGCTCACCAGCCTCCTCCAGGGACGCGACGATCCGCCGACGATCTCTTCAGCCGCTTTCGCGCGGATTCTCTACGGCAAAGGCCACCGTTACGGCACGCTCCAGATGGGGACGGCCGAAACGATCAAGACGCTGACAGCTGACGATCTCCGGTCGTTCTACGCGAGCGCGTTTCGTCCGGAGAACGCCGTGCTGCTCGCGGTCGGCGACATCACGGCGGCCCAGGCCATGCCGCTGTTCGAGAAGAATTTCGGCACGTGGAAGGCGTCGGCGCCCGCCGCGACGGAAAAACTGCCGGCGACGGACGAGCCGCCGGCGCGCCAGGTGTACCTGATCGACAAACCAGGTGCGGCGCAATCGCAGATCCGAATCGGACGCGTCGGCGTGCCGCGTTCGACCGCGGACTTCTTTCCGATTCAGGTGCTCAACACGATCCTCGGCGGATCCTTCACGTCGCGCCTGAACAACAACCTGCGCGAGGTGCACGGCTACACCTACGGCGCCGCCTCTGCGTTCGACATGCGCGGCAGCGCGGGACCGTTCTACGCGTCGGCGGGAGTCCAAACGGACAAGACCGCCGACGCGCTGAAAGAGTTTTTCATCGAGCTGAACGCGATCCTCAAGCCAATCCCGGCCGAGGAGCTCGCGCGCGCGAAGAACTACGTCTCGCTGCGGTATCCGAGCGCATTCGAGACCACCGGCGACATCTCGCGGCGGCTCGAAGACGCGCTGGTGTACAAGCTGCCCGACGACTACTTCGCGAAGTATGTCCAGAACATCCAGAGCGTGACGGCCGCGGATGTCCAGTCCGTCGCGCAGAAATACATCAAACCCGATCACCTCGCCGTCGTCGTCGTCGGCGATCTGAAAACGATCGAGCCAGGCGTGCGTGCGCTGAACCTGGGCCCGATCAAAGTCATGACGATCGATGAGGTGTTCGGCCCGCAGCCTTAGCAGGGGTCACACGGAGGGCTGAGGGCTCGGGGGGCACACCCAGGGCTAAGGGCTCGGGGCTAAGGCACGCAGGGCTCAGGGCTGAGGGCTCAGGGCTCAGGGCTGAGGGCTTAGGGCTCCGGGGGGGAACGCGTTAGGGCTCAGGGCTTGGGGCTTGGGGCTCGCGGAGGGCTTAGAGCTCAGGATCGATCGCTGATGGTTGAGTACGCCACTACCGTGAGCATTCACGCGTCGCCCGAGCGGGTCTGGAAGATCCTGACCGAATCGGCGGGCTACGCGGACTGGAACCCGGAGATCATCGGGATCGACGGTCAGATGGCTCCGAGCGCGCGCATCAAGGCGCGGGTCAGGCTCGGCAACGGCGCGATCCGGACGGTCACGATGCTAGTCACCGCGTTCCAGCCGCCCACACGGATGGAATGGACGGGAGGACTGCCGCTCGGCCTGTTCGTCGGACGGCGCGAATTCACGGTGGTCCCGCGCGACGGCGCCACAGAGTTCCGCTTGCACCTGAGAATGAGCGGCCCGCTCGCCCCGCTGATCCTCAAATCGGTCGGCGATCGCCAACCGGAGATCGACACCTTCTCTGCCGCACTCCGAGCGCGCGCCGAACGCTCGAACGCCTAGTCCCCGTTTTGGCCCGATGTCGTGCAGGCCTGCCCGAAACAACGGCGGACCTAAAGGTCCGCACTACGTACGTCAGGCTACACGGCCTCGGAAACTCTAGGCTCGGCTCTTCGCTCCAACGACGACCAGTGCGATGCCGCCGACCAGCGCGGCGACTCCCGCGATCGGCGCGACTGGCAGGCTGTGTTGCTTGTCCGCGTCGACCTTCAGCGGACCCAGATCCACCACTCGCTCCCGCGTGGTGTAGTTGAATCCCCCGAACGCCAGCGCGAGCACTCCAACAACGATCAGCACGACACCGATGAGCTTCATAAACCCTCCGGGCGGTTGTGTGCACAACGCGCGCCGATCCAGCCGCGTGCACGCGAGTCGGCGATTTCCTCAGATTCCGATCGGTAGCGCGGCGTTCGAGGCGAAGGGTTACAATCCGCGGTCAGGAGCAACTCATGCCGATTCGCCCAATCCGTGCCCTCTTGCACGTGCTAATCCTCTCCGCGGTCATTCTCGCGCCGGTGGCCTTCGATTGGGGTCCCCGCATAGAGGCGCAAGTTCCAGCGGCGTCCGATCCGCCCAAGTACGTCCTGCCGCCCAAGGCGATCGTCGACGCGTTCGACGCCGAGCCGCTGCCGCAGACAATGCTCAGCCCGAACAAGCAGGTCGTGGCGCTCATCAAGGCCCGGACCTACCCGACGATCGCCGAGCTGTCGCAGCCGATGTACCGGCTCGCGGGCTCGCGCATCAACCCGAAGACGAACGGGCCGCACCGCGCGTCGGGACTGCCGGGCACCGGCATTTATTCGATCACGCTGAAGAAGATCGCCGACGGCGCGGAGACGCCCGTGAAGATGCCGGCACAGGCCCGGATCTCCCACGTGAAATTCTCACCCGACGGATCGCATCTCGCGTTCCTCCAGACCAAAGACGACGGGATCGAGCTCTGGGTCGCTGACGGCATGACCGGCGCCGCGAAAGCCGTTGTCACCGGTTCCGATCGGATCAACGCCACGACCGGCGATCCCTGCGACTGGCTCAAGGACAACGTGACGATGGTGTGCGAGCTGGTGCCGGCCGGACGTGGAGCGGCGCCTGCCGAACCGCTCGTCCCATCGGGTCCGCACGTCGAGGAGAACTACGGCAAGGCGGCCCCCGCGCCGACGTACGAAGATCTGCTGAAAACGGCGTACGACGATGCGCTGTTCGATTACTACTTCACGAGCCAGCTGACGGCCATCAACGTCACGACCGGCGCCAGGTCGGCGATTGGCAAGCCGGCCGTGTTCGCCAACGTCTCTCCGGCGCCAGGCGGCCTGCATGTCCTCGTGATGAAGATCAAGAAGCCCTTCTCGCACACCGTGCCGATGAACGGCTTCCCGCAGGACGTGGAGATCTGGACGAGGACCGGAGACGTCGCGAAGAAGATCGCGGATCAGCCGTCGCGCGAGGGCGTCGGTCTCGTCGGCGTCGAGACAGGCCCTCGGGCGTTTCGCTGGCGCGCAGACCAACCCGCGACGATCACCTGGGTCGAAGCACTCGATGGCGGCGACCTGAAGAACAAGGTGCCGTTCCGCGACAAAGTCGTCTCGCTGGCCGCGCCGTTCTCCGGCCAGCCGGTCGAAATCGCGAAGACGGAGTGGCGGTACGGCGGCATCAACTACACCGACTCCGGCATCGCGCTGCTCACGGAGAACGACCGCGCGACGCGCCGCACGCGCACGTGGATCATGGAGCCGGGCGCCGCTCCTCGAAAAGTGTGGGACCGCAAGCAGGACGCCGCGTATGACGATCCCGGTTCGCCGGTCACGCGACGCGACACGGGTGCCACAGCCGGCAACGGCGGCGGCGGACGCGGCGGCCCGGCCGGGTCGATCATCCAGAACGGCGATTTCATCTACGTCGCCGGCGTCGGCGCGTCCAAGGACGGCGACCGCCCGTTCCTCGACAAGCTGAACGTCAAGACGCTGAAGACCGATCGGATCTTCCGCTCTTCGTCCGAATCACTCGAATCGTTCGTCGCTCCGCTGAACGACGAGATGACGAAGTTCCTCACGCGCTACGAGACGCAGAAGGACGCCCCGAACTACTACACGCGCGACGCCGGCGCCGACGCGAAGCGCGCCGTCACGCAGTTCAAGGATCCACAGCCGCAGGTGCGCGACATCCTCAGGCAGTACGTCACGTACAAGCGCAACGACGGCGTCACGCTCTCGGGCACGCTGTACCTGCCGCCGGGATACAAGCAGGGCACGCGCGTGCCGGTCATCATGTGGGCCTACCCGCGCGAGTTCGGCGACGCCGACTCGGCCAGCCAGGTCTCGGGATCGCCGAACTCGTTCACGACGATCCGCGGCGGCTCGCACATGTTCCTGCTGCTGTCCGGCTACGCGATCTTCGACAACCCGACGATGCCGATCATCGGGCCGGGCGAGACGGCCAACGACACCTACGTCGAACAGCTGGTGGCGAGCGCGCAGGCGGCGATCGACAAGGTGGTCGAGATGGGTGTCGCCGATCGCGATCGAATCGGCGTCGGCGGACACAGCTACGGCGGCTTCATGACGGCGAACCTGCTGGCGCACTCGCGGCTCTTCAGGGCGGGCTTCGCCGAAAGCGGCGCGTACAACCGGTCGCTCACGCCGTTTGGATTCCAGAGCGAGCGCCGCACGTTCTGGGAAGTGCCGGACCTGTACGCGAAGATGTCGCCGTTCTGGTACGCGGACAAGATCAAGGATCCGATCGAACTCGTGCACGGAGAAGTCGACGACAACACCGGCACGTTCCCGATCAATTCGGAGCGCCTCTATCAGGCGCTGAAGGGTCACGGCGCCACGGTTCGATACGTGACGCTCCCGAACGAAGCGCACGGCTACGCCGCACGCGAGACCCTGCTGCACGTGATCGCCGAGCGGCTGAACTGGTTCGATAAATACGTCAAAAACGCTACCGCTCGCGGAACAACGGACGCCTCGCGGTAGCGGTCGTCATTGCAGGATTGCAGAATTGAAGGATTGCAGGAAGGGAAGTAGGAAGAAGCTTCGTCCTTCCCTTTCTGCAATCCTGCAATCCATCCTTCCTGCAATAGTCTGGTCTCTCGTCCCTGCCCTCCTGGCCGCCCAGCCGGGACCGTCCCTTTCAAAGCGCGACCGCGATCTCGTCCTGGTGATGCTGCGGAGCGCGCGCGCGGACGTCGAGAAGTACTACTACGACCCGACGTTCCACGGCGTCGATCTCAAGGCGCAGATGGCACGCTCCGAGCAGAGGCTCAAGGCGGCCGCCAGCCTGGCTGACGCGTTCTCGATTGTGTCCGACTTCCTCTCCCAGTTCGATGACTCGCACACCGTGTTCGTCCCGCCGACGACGGGCCGCGCCGTGGACTACGGCTGGCAGATGGCGATGGTCGGCGAACGCGCGTTGATTACTGATGTCGAATCCGGCAGCGACGCCGCTGCCCGCGGCCTCGCCCCCGGAGATCGCGTGCTGCTGCTGAACGGCGTCGCTCCAAGCCGGACGAACGCATCGCGGATTGGCTACTACTACCGCTATATCAGGCCGCAGGCGCGCCAGCGGGTCGCGGTGTTGAAGCCGAATGGATCCGCAATCACCGTCGACGTCGTCTCGCGGCTGCGCGGCCGTGGGTTGATCGACGAGGGCGACGTGGTATCGGACGTCAACGAGCTGATCGCGAAGGGCCGCGATCGGGGAGCGGCGATCGGCGGCAGCGTGCTGGTGTGGAAGATGGCCGTGTTCGCGCGGCCGGAGTCGGTGGACGAGATGATGGCCAGGGCCGCGTCTCACCAGGCCCTCGTGCTCGATCTCCGCGGCAACGGCGGCGGCTCGGTGGAGGCGCTGCGGGAACTGGTCAGCCGCTGCTTCGACCACGACGTCGTCGTAGCCGTCGAGACGCGGCGCGATGGCAAGGGCGCGCCGACGATTGCGAGGCCCGCGAAGAACCCGTTCGGCGGACGGCTGATCGTGCTCGTGGACAGCCGATCCGCGTCGGCCGCGGAGATGTTCGCGCGGATCGCACAGATCGAAAACAGAGGACACGTGATCGGCGATGTCACCGCCGGGGCCGTGATGCGGTCGCGCCTGATCTCGCACCGGGCGGATTCGATGACCACCGCCGCGATCTACGGCACGTCGGTCACGGTCGCCGACGTTCACATGTCGGACGGCGGGAGCCTCGAAAAGGCGGGCGTGGAACCGGACGAGATCGTGCTGCCGACGCCGGCCGATCTGGCGGCTGGCCGCGATCCCGTACTCGCGCGCGCGATCGAACTGGCCGGTGCGACGATGTCGCCGGAAGAAGCGGGACGACTGTTCAAGTAAACTTTGGCGTGCCCTCCGCCATCGATATCTCGTCAGTCGTCGGTCTGACCGCGCTCGGCATGTTCACCGCACAGATCCTGATGGGTCTGCTGCTGTCGGTCGGCTACAACCCGATTCGCCACTGGCCGCGCCAGCGCTGGATCAAGCTGTTCACGTTGCACAACTGGCTCGGCTACATCGGCCTCGCGACCGCCGCGACCCACGCGCTGATCCTGCTCACGGCACCGTCGAAGAGCGGCGGACAGCTGTTCAGCCTGTTCGATGTCCTCGTTCCCATCTGGTCGCCCGTCCAACCGTTCGAGAACACCCTCGGCGCCACAGCCTTCTATCTCGTCTCCTTCGTCGTCCTCACGTCTTACTTCCGCCGCGTCTTCGGTCATCGCCGATGGAAGCTGCTTCACTACACGGCCTACGCCGCGGCGGCCGTCTTCTTCGTGCACGGCGTACTCGCCGATCCGCTGCTGCAAAACCGGCCGGTGGATTGGATCGACGCGGAAAAGGTGTACGTGGAGGGCTGCGCGCTGCTCGTGTTGGCCGCGTCGATCTGGCGATTCAACTACGGCAAGAAAACCGGCCGCTTCGGCAGGGGACACCTGCCTTAACCACGAAGAAGAAATCCTTTTGATCTCTTCTTCGTGCGTCTTGGTGTGCTTCGTGCCTTCGTGGTCCCGTGTCCTAGAAAGTAAACCTTGCCTGCAGCTGGAAGAAGCGCGGTGGATCGATGTTCGCCAGCGCGGGAAGCGCGTTCGTCGAGTTGCCGACCGCGACGAGCTGGCCGAACGTGTTGTTGACGGTCGTCGTGTCGCCGTAGATCGTCTGCGCGCGCCCGAGCAGGTTCGCGTGGTTGAACAGGTTGAACCCTTCCAACCGGAGCAGGATCGACCGCGAACCGCTCACCTTCAAGCGTCCTTCGACGAACACCGACACATCCTGCGTCGGCGTCCCGCGGAACGTCGACTTGCCGATCACGACGCCGTTCACCACGGGACGATCGTTGTTGGTGCCGTCGCCGTTGTTGTCCACGCCGGTGGTGGCGTTGAACGGACGCGATGACGCGAGCTGCGTGACCGTGCCGGCCGTGATGTTGTACGGCATCAGATAGGTAAAGGTGATCACCGCCCGGTGGCGCTGATCGAGCACGCTCGGCCCGCGCTCCGTCTCGTCGAGGCGCGACATGATGCTCTCGTTCGGGCCGATGCCGTTGCCATCCGGTTCGAATGTGTTCGTCGCCTTGGACAGCGTGTAGCTGACCTGCGCGAAGATCTTCGCGTTGCCACGGTAGCTGAGCTGCGTCTGCAGCCCGTCGTAATCGGCGACGCCAAGGTTCATCAGCACGTTGACCGAGCGAACGCCGCCGTTGACCGGCAGAATCGGACGGGTCGCGTTTGCCGCGGCGACGCTTCTGACCTGCCCGGGCGCCGTGCGATCGAACACCGACGGCGCATTCAGATCGACTGTGCGATCGAGATCGGTCCAGTGCTGATGTACGTAATCGGCGCCGGCGAACAGCCCCTTCCGGATCTCACGCTCCGCGCCGATCGAGACGACCTGGCTGCGCGGGCTCACGAGTTTGTCGGGGTAGTTCGGCAGCAGGTCGAAGTTCAACCCGTACTGCGCGAACTGCTGACGGTAGAAATCCGCCTGCCCCGCCCGAATCGTGATGTTGCGCGCCGGCAGCTGCGATGGGGGCAGCGTGTTGGGATCGAACTGCAGCGGCACGCATGGCGCCTGCAGACAGGTCGGAAACCCCAGTTGCCCCGGCGTCGCGGTGTACGTCGTGAAGCCGTTCAAGCCGCTCGTGAGGAAATCGGCGGCCAGGTTGGACTGAATCTGCGTGTAGTACATGCCGTAGCCGCCGCGAATCGCGGTGCGCGAGTCGTTGCCCGGATGCCAGCCGAAACCGACTCGCGGTGCGAAGTCGTCCTTTGCGTCGGTCAGCGTCTGCACGTCGTAGCGAAGCCCGAGGTCCAGCGTGAGACCGTCGCTGAGCCGGATGCTGTCCTGCGCGAAGGCCGCCGCCAGCCACTGATTCAGGTTGTAGTTCGTGACGCCATAGCTGATCGGCTGCGTGTAGTTCTGCACGTCGGACAGCTTCAGCTGATCGAACGGCGCCGTCGTCGTGCTGAGGAACGTGAAGGTGCCGAGCACGGCGAATCCCGGCTCGTTGCCGAAGCCGCCCGACGAGTGCCGGGCGACGCTGCCACCGAGGCGAATCGTCTGGTTGCCGCGCGACCACGAGAGCGTGTCCGAGAATTGCGGCTGGTGGCTGTAGGTGTCGGTCAGACGCGACTGTCCAATCGTGAACGGCACCGAGCCGGCGCGCGTGTAGGTCGTAGACAGATCCTGCGCCTCCCACTTCGTGACCGGATCCCCGTCCAGATACGCCAACCGCGCCTCGTTGACGATGTTCGAGCTGACGATCGACGTGAGGTTGCCCTGCACGGTGAACGCACCGCGCGTGTAGCGGCGGGCGACGCTCGGGGCACTGGTGCCGCCGACGGCGTCATTGGGATTCGTGTCGTAGAAATGATCGAAGCTCGTGCGAAACATGAGCGTTTGGCTGGGCGAGATCTTCTGGTCGACACGCGCGTTGATGAGTCCCTGGCGGTAGTTGCCGACGTAGGCCAGGTTGCCGTCCGCCGGCAGCACGAACGCGGGCAGCGTGGGCGACAGGAACGCCGTGCGATCCTGAGCCGTGTAGTCGCCGGTCGCGAAAAAGAACGTCTTGTCCTTCACGAACGCCGTGCCGATCGATCCAGAGACCTGATTCAGCACATCCGGAACGTCGGCCGGATTGATGGCGGTCAGCGTGGACGGGGTGAGACAGGTCGTCACCGACGGCGCACAAAAGCCATCGGTGCCGAACGTCTTCGCCTGCCAGCCGCCGGGACGCGCCAGGTAGAGCCCTTCGCCGTGCATCTGGTTGGTGCCCGACTTCGTGACGATGCTGACGGCCGGGCCGGCGGTGAACCCGAACTCGGCCGAGAACGCGTTCGAGAGCGCCGTCATTTCCTGGACCGCACCAAGCGGCACCGTCGAGAGCATCGTCTGACGGCCCCAGCCTTCGTCGTTGTTCACGCCGTCGATAGTGAACGTCGTCGTGCGCCGGCTGCCGGCGCCGGTGGCGAAGTAGGTGGCGTTGACGAACAAGTCGCCGGTGCCTTTGGCCTGGCGGAACGCCGAATTGAGCAGCGGCAGCGTGCTGATCTTCCGGCCGAGGATCGGCGTTTCGTCGATGGTCGCGCTGTCGAGGCGCCGGCCGATCTGGGCGTCAGCTCGCACGCCCTGAGCCGTGCCGTAGACGGTGACCTCGGACTTCTCCGATCCGACGAGCAGCTTCACGCGCAGCGTCGCTGTTTCGCCGGCGCGCAGCGTCACGTCGTTGCGCTCTTCGGTGCCGAACCCCTGCTTGGCCACGCTGACCGTGTACGTCCCGTTGAGCGGGAGCGCCGAGATCGTGGCGGCGCCATCGGCGCCCGACGCCACGTCGCGCAAGGCGCCCGTCTGGTTGTTGATCACCGTCACCTTCGCGTCACTCACGACCGCGCCGGACTGATCGTTGACCACGACGATGATCGAGGACGTGTTCGGGCTCTGCGCGCAGACGGGCTGGACGGACAACACGGGCAGGAGGGGCAGGAAAGGCAGGAGGGGCAGGATCCGTCTTCCCATCCCGCCCATCCAACCGTTCCTGCCTGTCTCTGTCCTGCCTGTCCAGCCCATCCCGCCTGTCCTGCCTGCAGGGTTCTTCGGAGTGATCATTTCGGGCTCACGACGTAGTCCTTGAAGTAGCTGGTCGTGTCGGTCTTGGCCCACACGCCGACCTTGCCCATGACTGGCGGCCGCAGCACCGCGTTGTTGGCGGGAATGAGGTCAGGATTCGGCGGCGCGTTGTTGCGTCCCGGCCCGGGCTGGCTGCCCAGCGTGTACTCGAGGGCCAGCTCGCCGTCGAGCCACGTCTTGAGGTCGGCGCCATCGATCGTCAGCTTCAACTCGTGCCACGCGGCGCGGTCGAGCATGAACTTCTTGTTGCGATCGCTGAAGCGCATATTGCGCCGCATGCCGTTGTGGAACTCCCAGAGCGCGACGTTGTTCTCCGTGTCGTTGTAGCGGACCGAGAGCCAGTCGCCGTTCGGTTTCACGTTGAAGAGGATGCCCGACGCGCGATCGGCGTCACCGGAGATCGTCTTGAACTTCACCGTGATCGTGCCGTTCGTGAAGTTGTCGAGGCCGCGAAGGACCGCCACGGGGAAATAGGCGAACTGCTTCGCGTTGTCCATCAGCTCTTCGTTCGACGTACCGTACAGCTTTCGCGCGCTCTCGATCAGCAGCTTCGTCGGGTTGTCCTTGCTCGCCACCCACGGACGGCCGTCGATCATGATCACTTTGTCGGCGCCGTCCTGCGCGATGACCCAGGTGCCGACCATCGGCTCGAACGTCGTCGGCGGCTTGCCGACCGTCTCCTTGCTGAGATCGACCTTGAGATCCGCCGCGTGCAGCGCCGCGACCGCGAGGATGGCGGCGAACGCCGCCGCTAAAATTTGCAATTTGAATTTTGCAATCTGCAATCCATTCATATCTGTCTCCTGCGTATGAAAAATGCGCCGACCACGCACGCGGCGGGCCAGACGAAATAAAAGATCGCCGCGGCGCCTTTCGGAGCGACGGCGAGCGGATGTCCGTGAAAGATCTCGTCGTCTTTTTCGACGGGCGGCTTGATCCCCGCGAGGTCGTAGATCGTTTCGAGCGCGCTCTCGGCAGTCGTCGCGCGACTCATTTCTTTCTTGCCGCCGAGCTCGTACCAGATCTCGCCGTAATGCGGAGCGGTCTGTTCGAAGAGCCCGATGGAGGTCGCCGAGATGTACTGCACGCGAAGAGCCGGCATCACGCGACGCAGCTTCGCGATCGCCTTGCGATCGAGATCCGCGCGCCGGGGATCTTCGGGCGCCAGGTGCACCTCGATTTCCAGCGGGCCGTGAATCTTCGCCAATACCTCTTCGTCGGCCTCGGGAAACGAGTTCATCCGGTTTTCCGAAAGATCCCAGCTCGGCGAAGCGACGCTCGCCGTCACCAACACCAGGACGGCAATCGCGGCAAGGGCGACCGACTCCTGAACGCGGCGCCGGACGGACACTCCGAGGCGGAGCCAGAGCGAAGCGAGCGCAAGGCCGCTCGTCACCAGCGCGATCGCGATCAGGACGACGTCCAGACGGATCAGGCCGTGCTGGAACTGCGCGATCATCGCCGGCGGCGTGTAGCCCGCGATCCGCTCCCAGATGCCGCCCTGCACCGCCGCGATGAAGTTCAGGATCCAGGTGCCCACAGTCACGCTCAGCGTGACGATGGCGGCCGTTGATGGATGCTCTGTGAGCGCCGCCGCAGCGCAGGCGAGCCCGATCGTCAAACCGGCGTTCAGCAGGTGACCGAACACCACGGACGAAAGTTCCGGCGGGTACACGCTGCCCCCGTAACTTTTCCAGAGCACGGCGGCCGCCAGGGGCGCGAGCGACGCCACCATCCAGCCGCCGAACAGCACCAGCGCCTTGGCGCCGATGCGCGCAAAGGCAGGTATCGGATGCTGCATCTCGATTTTCAGCGCGCCGCTCTGCCGATCGCCGGAGACCAGGCGGATGGCCACAAACGGCAAGAGAAACACCGCAGCGACTTCGCACGCGCTGAATGTCGGCGCCCAGATGCCGATCAGCGGAGAGAAAGCCTCGCCGACGCCCGCGGTAGTGCCGTTCAAACCGCTGGCTTCGCCGTACGTGCGGACCGCGCTGATGAAGGTCACGCCGACCAGCGGCCCCATCGCCAGCAACAGCACCCACCACGCGCGCGACGCGACGAGCTCGCGGTACTCCTTGACGAGCAGCCACGCAAAAGATGAAACCGCAGAGGGCGCACAGACCGCAGGGCTACGTGAGGGCAAGGAACACCTCTTCGAGGTCGGCGGTCTCCGCACCGCGGGCCGAGGCCTGCGATGCGAGCTGGTCGAACGTGCCTTCGCCGCGAATCGTTCCGCCGCTCAACAGGATGAAGCGGTCGCAGACACGCGCGGCGTCCTTGATCTGATGAATCGACAGGAACATCGTCCGGCCCGCCGACGCGTACGAGCGCAGCGTCTGCGCCACCTCGCGGCTCTGACGAAGGTCGAGACCGTCGAACGGTTCGTCGGCGAGCAGAAGCGGCTGCGGCATCAGCAGGCCGATCGCCAGGAGCGCCCGTTTGCGCTGGCCTTTGGACAAGCTGCCGATCGTGGCGTCGAGCAGTGGACCGATGTCGAGTCGCTGCACCACTTCGTCGCGCAGATGCGCGCGGCCGTTGAAGAATCCGAGCGTGAAATCGAGCGCCCACCGCACCGACTGCGCGGGCCAGGGCACGATGGAATCCGGCAGGTAGAACAGCGTGGCCGCGCGGGCCTGATCGCTCAGTGGACGATCGTCGACGACCAGCGTGCCGGCGTCGAGCGGGAGCACGCCGCCAAGACACTCGAACAGCGTGGTCTTCCCCGACCCGTTGGGCCCGATCAGGCCCAGCACTTCACCTCGCCGAACACTGAACGAGACGTCGTTCAGCGCGGTCAGCCGGCCGTAGCGTTTCGTAAGGTTTCGGGCCTGAAACAAGCCCTTTATTCTGTCCGGGCTGAAACAATTACTACCAACTGCCGTAACTATCTCGAACGGGGATCTTCACGCTTCGCGCTGCGGCTGCGTGTAACTGATCGCCATCCCGACGACGACCACGACGAACGCGCCGATGAGGTTGTGCCAGAGGAAGGCGATCCATGGCATGCGGATGGCGACTGTGAGCACGGCGGCCATGCCGGCAATCAGCCCCCAGAAAGCCCCTCGCGCCGTCGCCCGCTTCGTCATGATCGCCAGGATGAACACGCCGAGCAGCGATCCGTAGACGAACGAACCGTATCGATTCACGACCTCGATGAGCGACCCCTGATTGGCCGCGCGCGTAGCGACGTAGCAGGCAAACAGGCCCCAGCCAAACGTCGCGAGCTTCGACACGACGACGTAGTGCGCGTCGTCGGCGTCCTTCACGAAGTGGCGCCGGTAGAAATCGATCACCGTGGCTGTCGCCAGCGCGTTGAGCTCACCGCCGCTCGCGGACATCGCCGCGGCAAAGATCGCCGCGATCATCAGACCGACCAGGCCGATCGGCATCTGGGTGGTGATGAACGTCGGGAACACGTAGTTCACGTCGCTGTAGTTCTCGTCCCCGGTGGCTTCCCTGACCACGCCTGCGGCTTTCGAGCGGATGTCCTTGAGGCGCGCGTCGCTCGCGATGAAGGCCGTGCGGTCCGCGCGCTGAGCCGCATCGCGGCGCACGGCCATCTCACCTTCGAATGCCTGCTGCAGTCCCGAGTACTCCGCCGCGCGCGGGCTCGCCGCGACTTGCGCATCGTAGACGCGGTTGAACAGCATCGGCGGCGTGTTGAACAGATAGAACACGAAGACGAGCACGCCGGTGACGAGGATCAGGAGCTGGAGCGGAATCTTGACCCAGGCGCTCATCATCAGCGACTGGCGCGCCTCGTCGATCGACTTTGCGGTCAGATAACGCTGCACCTGGCTCTGATCGCAGCCGAAGTACGAGAGCATCAGGAACAGCCCGCCGAACATCGCCGACCAGAACGTGTACGTCTCGCTCAGATTGAAGCTGAAGTCCACGGCCTTCAGGCGCCCGGTCGCGCCTGCGAGGTGAAGCGCCTGCCCCAATCCGACGTGCTGCAGGATGCCGTACAAGAGGACGACAACCGCGGCCGACATGCCGAACACAACGATGAACATCTGCTTGACGTCGGTCCAGGCCACCGCCTGCACGCCGCCGATCGTCGTGTAGGCAATCATCGGAATGCAGATGACCAGCACCGTCACCGGCAGCGACCAGCCGAGGATCGCGGACATCACGACAGAAGGCGCGGCCAGGGTCACGCCGAGCGACGCCGCACGGCCGATCAGGAAGAGGAAGCTCGCCAGCGACCGGACGTCGACGTCGAAGCGGCGCTCGAGATACTCGTACGCCGTGTACACGCGCGCCCGAGTGAAGAACGGCACGACGGTCAGCGACAGGATCACCATCGCCAGCGGCAGCGGAAAGTAGTTCTGGATGAAGCGCAGGCCGGTGGAGTACGCAAGGCCGGTCGTCCCGACGATCGTGACCGCGCTCATCTGCGTCGCCATCACCGAGAGGCCCACAGCCCACCAGGGGAGGGATCGGTTGGCAAGCAGGTAGCCGTCGACCTTGTCGGTCCCCTTCGAACGCCGCAGTCCATCGACGATGATCCAGCCGATGTACGCGACGACGACGATCCAGTCCAGCGGGCGCATCTCTTAAGGGCTTAGGGCTGAGGGCTGAGGGCTCCTGAGGGCTCAGGCCTTAGGACTGAAGGCTCAGGGCTGAGGGCTAGGGCGCGGCTCACGCGAACATCCGGCCGAAGATCCAGAGCGCGGCGATGATGATGGCCTCGAGCACGAGGACGCGGATGTAGGTCGACGTCATCGTCGACATTTCGGGCTTCGGGTTCATCGTTCAGGGTTCAAAGTTCAGCGTTCGCCTTCTAACTTCTAACTTCTAACTTCTAACTTTCAAAGAGCAGCGCTGCGTTCCGCCAACGTCTGCTCGGCCACGGCCAGCGCGTCGGTGGCGGCCGTCCACCACGATTCGTCGGCGTCCAGCCTTTCGCGCGAGGCCTGGGCGGCTCGGGCGGTTTCTTCCGGCGCGGGTCCTCCGAACGTTCTCCGAATCTCGACGAAATGACGGGGACTGAGAATCCGCGTCAGTTCCTCCTCCGAGTAGGCAAACGTTTTTCCGAGCACTTCGGTAGAGGCGTCCGCGAGCAGGGCGACGAAGCCGCGATCGGGATGACGCTGACGTGCCCCGACGACGTGCGAGGCGATCGCGTGGGCCTTCCGGAACGGCAGACCGTGGTCGCGCGCCAGCGTGTCGGCCAGTTCGGTGAGCGTCGTCCACCCATTGCCGGCACGTGCCTCGAGCGCCTGTGCGTCGAACTGCGCGGTCGTCATCGCCGCCGCGACCAATCGGACCGCCCGCGTGGCATCCCGGAACATCGCGAACACGAGCGGCTGAAGATCGTCTTCGGTGTCGACGATGTCGCCGAACGGGGTGTTGTGAGCGGTGAGGAAGATCGCCTGCGCCTGCCCGAGCGCCTTGCTGCCGATGGCGCGCGCGTGCTCGAGCGCCACCGGATTTCGCTTCTGCGGCATGATGCTGCTGCCCTGCACGTACCCGTCGCCGAGCCGCAGGTATCCGAATTCGGCGGTGCTCCAGAGCAGCATGTCCTGCACGAACCGGCCGTGGCCGGTGAGCAGGACGCTGGCTGCCGACGTGCTCTCGAGCAGATAGTCCACCGTGGCGATGCTGCCGTACGTGTTGCAGGTCGGCCCTCCGAAGCCGAGCAGCGACGAGGTCAGGCTGCGATCGATCGGAAAGCCGGTGCCGGTAATCGCGCACGCGCCGAGCGGATTGCGGTTCGTGCTCTCGAATGCGGCCCTCAGGCGGACGCCGTCGCGTTCGAGCTGCTCGACAACCGCGAGCAGGTAGTGCGCGACCGTGCTCGGCTGAGCGGGTTGCGTGTGGGTGTGCAGTGCGAGGATGGTGTCGCGGTTCGCGTCCACCAGATCCAGCAGCGAACGGCGCAGGAAGAACGTTCCCGCGAGCAGCGTCAGCACCAGCTCCCGCTGCCGCATCCGGTACATCGTCATGTCGATGTCGTTGCGCGACCGTGCCGTGTGCAGGCGGCCGGCAATGTCTTCGCCGCAGGCCTTGATGATCAGGCGCTCGACATAGAAAAACAGGTCCTCGTAGGTGCCGTCGTACGTCACGCGGCGAATCTCGTCCTGCGAGATGCCGTCGAGTGCCTGCCGCAGCGCGTGGGCGTCGTTCGCCGACACGATCCCCTGGTCGGCGAGCATCACCAGGTGCGCGTAGTTGATGGCCATCAGGGGCGCGAGCAGGAGGGTTTTGGCGTCTTCGAAGTTCTCGTTGAGGACGTAGGTGACGTATTCCGGGGCAAACCGCATCAGAGGAAGTATATCGAGTTCGCCGACAAACCACTTGACAGGGGCGCCGCGCGAGCCATGATCTGCCCAGCCCGTTCGTGGACCGTCACCAACAAGAAGGAGCTCACATGGTTCTCGGCACGAAGACACATCGTCGCGGATTCCTGGGCCGGATGCTCGGCACCGCCGCCGCTTTTACCGTCGCCAGCGGAGAGCAGCCCGCACGCGCGCAACAAGGCGGTCCGGATGACTGGATCCAGGGCGTCAAAGGCACCCACCGCTGCCTGTTCGACTTCCCGCAGCACAAGAACGGGATGCCGCTGCTGCACATCCTCAACTACCTGAATACCTACTCCGCGGCGTACAAGACCACGCCGGGACAGGTCGGAGCCGTGGGCACGTTCTACGGCATCGGCGGGCAGTCGAGCATCCCGCTCGCGTTCAACGACGCGATGTGGGCGAAGTACGGTCTCGGCGCGTACACGGGCCTGAAGGATGCGTCGGGCAAGCCGCACACACGTAATGTGCTGTACAAGCCAACCACCAACGACGCGAACCTGTTGATGGAGGCCGTGCAGTCGCCGCCGATTCCTGCGCTCGCCCCCGCCGTCCCCGCTCTCGGCATCGAGAGCCTTCAGAAGATGGGCACCACGTTCCTGCTCTGCGCGAACGCATTCGGCGGATGGTGCGCCGAGCTCGAAGCGAGGGGCAAGGGCAAGGTGGCCGACATCGAAGCCGAGCTGAAGGCCAACATGCTGCCCGGCGTGATCATGGTGCCCGCGATGGTGATTGCCATCGAGGCCGCGCAGCGGGCAGGCATCACCTACAACAGGCAGTAGAAGCAGCACGCTCGCGCCGCGTACGGCGGTTTTCAGTTCGGCGTTCCCGATCGCTCGGCTAAAGCCTTCGCGCTCCGAAGGGCCAGGACCTTGGCACTCCGACGATCGAGCGACATCGGACTGAAAACCGCTCCCTCCACCGTTCGTGCCGTCCCCCGGAGTCTATAATCACGCCATGAAGTATTCGGCGATCGTCATCGTCCTTGCCGCCGCCGTCACTGCCGCGCAGTCCGGTCCAAACGACGCGCGCGCGAGAGAGATTTACAAAGAGCTCGTCGAGATCAACACCACCGATACGCCGGCCGGCAACGTCACCAAAGCTGCCGAGGCGGTCGCCGCTCGATTGAAGGCCGCCGGCTTCCCGGCCGCCGACATGCAAATCCTCGGTCCCGATCCGCGCAAAGGGAACCTGATCTTCCGGTACCGCGGCACCGGCGCGGCCCGGCCGCTCCTGCTCCTCGCGCACCTCGACGTCGTCGAGGCGAAACGCGAAGACTGGTCGATGGATCCGTTCACGTTCGTCGAGAAGGACGGATTCTTCTACGGACGCGGCACGAGCGACGACAAGGCCATGGCATCGCAGTTCGTGGCGAACCTGATTCGCCTGAAGGACGAGGGCTTCAAACCGGACCGCGATCTGATCCTCGCGCTCACCGCCGATGAAGAAGGCGGCGATTTCAACGGCGCCGAGTGGCTCGTGAAGAATCACAAGGATCTGATCGACGCCGAGTTCGCCATCAACGAAGGCGGCGGCGGCAGCATGCGCAAGGGCAAGTACCTCACGAACGAGGTGCAGGCGAGCGAGAAGGTGTATCAGGACTTTCACCTCGAAGTGACCAACCCTGGCGGTCACAGCTCGCTGCCGGTCAAGGACAACGCGATTTATCACCTTTCGGCGGGTCTTGCGAGGCTCTCGGCCTTCGAGTTTCCGCTCGAGTTGAACGAGGTGACGCGCGGATACTTCGCGCGCTCCGCCGAAGTGGAGTCGGATCCGAAACTGGCGGCCGACATGCGCGCCGTCGCAAAGGCGACACCGGATGCCGCCGCGGCCGCGCGGCTGTCTGCGTCGCTCCCCTACTACAACGCGTTGATGCGCACCACATGCGTCGCCACGAAGCTGCTCGGCGGTCACGCGACCAACGCGCTCCCGCAGATGGCGAGCGCGAACGTGAACTGCCGCATTCTGCCGGGCGTCTCTCCGGCTTCGGTCAAGGCGAAGCTCATCGAGGTGCTCGCCGATCCCAAGATCGCCGTCACCTTTGTCGACGAAGCGCATCCGAGCAAACCGTCTCCGCTGCGTCCCGACGTCATGAGCCTCGTCGAGTCGCTCACGAAGGAGATGTACCCGGGCGCCGTGGTCGTGCCGGTGATGAGCACGGGGGCCACCGACGGCCTTTACATGCGCAACGGCGAGATCCCGACGTACGGCATCGAGGGCACCTTCGGCGATATGGACGATGTGCGCGCGCACGGCAAGGATGAACGGGTCGGCGTGAAGCAGTATTTCGAGGGGTTGGAGTTCCAGTACCGGCTGATCAAAGCGCTCGCCAAGAAGTAAGTGGGCTCTATGAAGATGGCTTCGCGCGCGTTGCTCGGCGGGCTCGTGCTGATGGCGATCGCAATCGCCTCCGCGAACCGTCGCGTAGCGGCACAGCCCGCGCCGCCCCCGAACATCATCATCATCCTCGCGGACGATCTCGGGTACGGCGACCTCGGATCGTTCGGCGCCCCCAACATCCGCACGCCCCGGCTCGACGCGATGGCGGCGCAGGGACAGAAGTGGACCAACTTCTACGTCCAGCCTGTCTGCTCGCCCAGCCGCGCGGCGCTGCTCACCGGCCGGCTGCCGGTTCGGAGCGGCGCCTTTGCCACACCGCAAGGCCAGGCCGCGCCTGGCGTCTTTCGCGACAACGCCGCGCAGGGACTTCCACTCGAGGAAGTCACGATCGCCGAAATGCTGAAGGACGCGGGGTACGCCACCGGCATGGTCGGCAAGTGGCATCTCGGTCAACTCCCGCAGTTTCTGCCGATGCGCCAGGGATTCGATTCCTGGTTCGGCCTTCCGTTCTCGCACGACATGCGGATGACGGTGCCCGCCGACAAAGGCTACAAGTCGGCCGTGTACTACGACCCGAAACCGGAGTACTGGGACGTGCCGCTCATGCGGAACGACGAGGTGATCGAACGGCCGGTCGATC
Source organism: Vicinamibacterales bacterium (assembly GCA_035693505.1). Lineage (GTDB taxonomy): Bacteria > Acidobacteriota > Vicinamibacteria > Vicinamibacterales > CAVVIG01 > CAVQFC01. The sequence goes on along the minus strand of DASSGK010000259.1, from coordinate 8,174 downwards.
ACCGGACGCTCACCCGCCGATACACGGAGGAAGCGCTCCGATTCATCGAGGCCAACAAGAACCGGCCGTTCTTCCTGTACTTCGCGCACTCGATGCCGCACGTCCCCCTTGCACGATCGAAAGACTACGTGGGTCACAGCGCGGCAGGCATGTACGGCGACGTCGTCGAGGAGATCGACTGGAGCGCGGGACAGGTGCTCGACGCGCTGCGGGCCGCGGGCATCGATAGCCGCACGCTCGTCGTTTTCACGAGCGACAACGGTCCGTGGCTGCCGTTCGAAACGCATGGCGGATCGGCCGGCCCGCTGCGAGAGGGCAAAGGCACGACGTGGGAAGGCGGCGTGCGCACGCCGGGCATCTTCTGGTGGCCGGGCACGGTGAAACCAGGAACGGTCACCGACATCGGCTCTGCCCTGGATCTGTTGCCAACGGCGGCAGCGCTGACGCATGCACGCCTACCCGCCGATCGCGTGCTCGACGGCGTCGATCTGTCGGCGCCGTTGCGGGGCACCGGCCCGAGTCCGCGACACACGATCTTCTACTACTGGAACAGCGAGCTGCGCGCCGTGCGCAAGGATCGGTACAAGGCCCATTTCATCACGAGCGGCGCCTACAACATCGGCGGCCCCCGGACCGAACATACGCCGCCGCTCCTGTTCGATCTCGCCGCGGACATTGGCGAGCGATTCGACATCGCCGCGGCGCATCCCGACATCGTCGCGGATCTCGTCAAGGACGCGGACGCGCATCGCAAGACGGTGGTGCCGACGAAAGCATTGTTCGACGAGCTCCTGCCCGCGACGAAGAAGTGACATCGGGATCGCGGCGCAGCCATTTGATCCGGACGAGGCGCGCCGCTATCGTCCCTGCGCCAATGATTGCGCGCGATCCGGATGTCCTGGCCGGATATCTCGACGACGCGGCCCATTTCCCGGGCGGGTTTGCGGCAGGTATCGCCTCACCGGCGTCGGAGGCCGAAGTCGCGGCCTTGATCGGCGCGGCGGCCACGGTGCTGCCGATCGGCGCGCAGTCGTCGCTCACCGGCGGCGCGACCCCGCGCGGCGAGGTGCTCTTGAACACCTCGCACCTGAACCACATCGTCGCAGGCGCAGATGATCGCGTTCGCGCAGGAGCCGGCGTCACGCTCGTCGAGCTCGATGCGGCCCTCGCGAACATCGGCAAGCACTATCCTCCGACGCCGACGTTCACGGGTGCGTTCGTCGGAGGGATCGTCGCCACCAATGCGGCGGGTGCTGCGACGTTCAAGTACGGAACCACGCGCGACTGGGTGCTCGCGCTGAGCGTGGTGCTGCCCAGCGGCGACATCCTCGACATCGAGCGTGGGCAATGCCTGGCGCACGAAGAGGGATTCTTCGAAATCGTGCTGCCGGATCGGAGCCTGCGTGTTCCAGTGCCGAAATACCGGATGCCCGACGTGCCGAAGACGTCAGCCGGTTACTTTGCGGCTCCCGGCATGGATCTGATCGATCTGTTCATCGGATCGGAAGGCACGCTTGGCGTGATCACTGACGTGACGCTCCGCGTGCTTCCACACCGTCCCAGGATGTGCCTGGCGTTCGTGCCGTTCGGCCGTCGGGCCGCCGCCCTCGAGTTCGTCGGCCGCCTGAGGAACGCCGCCATGGCGACCTGGCGCTCACACGATCCCGGCGGCATGGACGTGTCGGCGATCGAGCATATGGATGCGCGCTGCCTGGCGCTGCTGCGAGAAGACGGCGCCGACCGCGCGAACGGCGTCGTCATCCCGGACGAAACCGCGATGGCTCTGCTGGTGACGCTCGAACTGCCGCCGGACATGACACCGGCGATGGCCTTCGAGCAGATCGGCCGCGCCCGCGAACCGGATGCGCCAGACACTCCCCTCATCCGATTCTGCCGGATGCTGGACGAGGCCAGCGTACTAGATCGCGTCGAGATCGCCGTGCCCGGGGACATCTCGCGCGAGCGTCAGCTGCTCGCGCTGCGCGAAGCGGTGCCTGCCGGCGTGAACGCGCGCGTCGGACGCGCCAAGCAACAGGACGCGCGCATCGCGAAGACCGCGGCGGACATGATCGTTCCGTTCGATCGCCTCGACACGCTCCTGACGATCTATGACGAGGAGTTTCGCGCGCGGGGACTGGACGCGGCCGTCTGGGGCCACATCTCGGACGGGAACCTTCACCCGAACGTCATCCCGCGCTCGCTGGCCGAATACGAATCAGGAAAGGCGGCGATTTTAAAGTTCGGACGCGCGGTGATAGAGCTCGGAGGATCGCCGCTTGCCGAGCACGGCGTCGGGCGGAATCCGATCAAGCAGGAACTGCTGCTCCAGCTGTACGGGAGCGAAGGCGTTGAGCAGATGCGCGCGGTGAAGCGAGCGCTGGATCCCGGATTCAAGCTCGCGCCGGGTGTGATCTTCTCGTAGAGGCAGCCAGAGTTCCCGCGTTTCGACTCCAATGTAGTGCAGGCCTTCAGGCCTGCCCGACACGGCGGACCGTGTGGGTCCGCCTGAAGGCGGACACTACCGGGAATCTACGCGATCAGCGCCGCGACGCCAATCACGACGAGACCCAACAGCAAGAGCCACAGCGCAAAGGCGCCGGCGACTCCTGGTTCGGTCCGCCGCGGATCGTCGTCGGCCGCAAGCGCCTCGACGGCGGCAGCAGCCTGTGACTGCGCGGCGAACGACGAGGCAATCGCCCCAAGCAGAAACAGCCAGCCGGCGCCCAACGCGAGCCGTGCGCCGAGCGGGCCGCCGATCACCCGCGATGAAAATGCCAGCGTGCCGATCCAGGCGGCGAACGCGACACCTGCCAACAGGCGCTGACGGCCGATCTCGTGGTCGGCGGCCTGGCGCCGCAGCTCGAGACGCATCGCGCGCTCGGCTCGCAGTCGCTCTGCGGCCAGCTGTTCGCGCTCCAGTTCGAGTCTCCGCGAATCACGGTCGAAGGCTTCCTTCAGCGCGGCCACGACCACGCCGGCAAGGCGAGCCTCCAACCCGCCTTGCAGCGGAGGAGCGGCCTGGAGCTCTTGACTGGCACTGGCCTGCGAAGCGCCCCGGCCTCGCGCGAAATTGGCGACGCCGAGGGCGGCGTCGATGAGTTGCAGCCAGGGAACAGGCATTTATCTCGGCTCCAGCCAGCGATCGCGGAACGTCTTCTGCGCCGGGGTGAGTGACCCTGCATCGACCGGCACCACTTCGATGTGAGGATCCTCGGCCAGCGTCACGCTGGCCGTCTTTGCGGCGCCCGTTCGATCGACGAAGAGGACCCGTACGGCTTCGCCCGGTCTGTGCTTCTGCATCGCCGCCGCCAGGTCGTCGGCACCCGTTATCCGCTGTCCATCCACGCTCTGCAGCTCGTCGTCTTCGTCAAGGCCGGCGCCGTAGATCGGCCAGGTCGGGGCCACCAGCGAAGCGATGCGCAGGCCGTTGCGTGAGTCGAAGCGCAGATCGCCCAGCCAGGCCCGTCCCGGGTGGCGCTTGCGCACGGTGAATCCGGCGCGGGCCAGCAGACGCGGATAGTCGGCCACATCATGCCCCTTGATGTAGCGGGCGAAGAAATCGTGCGCGAATGACCGGTCGCCGCTCACCGCTGCCAGCGTCTCTTCGGCGTCGCCAATCGTGTACGGATGGTCGACGTAGCCTTCGCGGCTGCCGCCAGGCTTGCCGTACGTCTTCCACATCGCCCGCATGAAGTCGTCGAGCGAGAGGCGCCCGTCGCTGCGTTCACGCAGCGTCAAATCGAGCGCCAGCGCGATGGCGCCGCCGTACGGATAGTACGAGATGACCGTCGTCGACCAGTTGGTGCGATCGATGGAGCGGCCGCCGTCGATGAACGGCGCCATACGGCTCATTTCCTCGGCTGAGCGCACGAGGTGACCGGGACCGTCCGCCACGCTTTCGATGAGGCCGGTGAACGTGCGCGCCGCCGAGCTCACATCCACGATCTGCGCGCGCCTCATCGCCAGCGGACCGTAGTACTGCGTGAAACCCTCGGCCAGCCAGAGCTCTCCGGACAGGTTCGCGCGATCGAAATCGAACGGCTCCAGACTCTTCGGCCGGATGCGCTCGACGTTCCAGCAGTGGAAAAACTCGTGAGCGACCGTGTCGAGCACATCTTCGCGCGACGCGGCGATCGATCCGGCGGCTGTCATCACCGTGCTGTTGCGGTGTTCCATGCCGTCGCCGTTGGCATACGGCAGGTAGTCGGCGAGAAACGTGTAGTAGCCGGGCTCGTATTCGGGATATTCGCCGAAGATTTCGCCTTCCTGGCGCACGATCTTCTCGACGTCCTTCACATAGCCGTCGAGCTCGGCTTCAGTACCTGTGTGATGCAGCGCGAAGCGGAACGTGCGAGGGCCGACGGTGAACTGACGAACACTGACCGGGCCGAATTCCGACGGGCTATCCATCAAGTACTGAAGATTCGGCGCGGTGAACTCGAGCGGCGAAGACCCTGGATGCAGCTGCGTGGCGACCTGCCATCGCATGCCGGCCGGCTGCTCGAAGTTCACGGTGACGGGCCTGTCGTCGAGCCCGTGCGCCCACATGATGGCCGCGGGCATGTTGATGTGCGCGTGCGTCGTATCGATGCCGAGGTACGTGCCGTCCACCCGATCGCCGAACACCTTGTACTTCACGATGAGGCTGCCGCCGTGGCCGGCGACGTTCCATCCGTACGGGTCAGGCCGCGTCGTCTCCAGTTCCTTGCCGTCGGCGCCAAAGGCATGCACGTCGTAGACGTTTTTCGCGAAATCGTGCAGCGAGTAACGTCCCGGCGACGAACGGCTCATGCGGAGCTCGAGCGTCCCGCTTCCCAGATCCGGAAACAAGGCTTCGACCTGCATCCACCGATGCTGCGGCTGCGGAAACGAAAAACGGTATCGGATGGGTGAGGCGGCGTGAAACGACGTCGTCGTGACCGCCACGCAAAACAAGAAGACGGAGAGGCGTTTCACCACGTCAGCGATGCTAACACGCTGGGCAGAGGACACATCAGGGCTGAGGGCTTGGGGCGCGTTTCAAAATGTAGTGCGGACCTTTAGGTCCGCCTCGACGGGCAGGCCTGAAGGCCTGCACTACAGTTGATTTTGAAACGCGGTCTCAGGGCTGAGGGCTCAGCGCTGAGGGCTGCTTGAGCATATCTTCGAGATATGGCCAGATGACGTCCGCGATCGCGCGGGCGCCGTCCGCGTTTGGATGGACGTGATCCGCCTGCATCAGACGGGAATTCCCGATCACGTTCATCAGGATGAACGGGACGAGCGGAATCTTGTACCGCGCGGCGAGATCGAGGAAGGCGCGATGAAAGGCCGCTGTGTAGGCCCATCCACGAATCGGCAACGCTTCCATGCCGCACAGCAACACCGCAATCCCGCGCTTCTGCGACACCTCGATGATGTGGCTCAAGTTGGCAGCCATCTGCGGGACCGGGACACCGCGAAGGCCGTCGTTCACACCAAGCGCGAGGACGAGCACGCGGACGTCACCTTCGAGCGCGCGATCCAGCCGGGCGCGTCCGTCAGCCGACGTCGATCGCGACACGCCCGCATTGATCACTTCGTAGGGAAACCCCGCACGGCGGACTCGCTGGTGCAGCAAGGCGGGGAAGGCGGCGGCAGTTCCGATTCCATGCCCGGACGTCAGACTGTCACCGAGACAGACGATGCGTTTCACTTCACCAATAGTAGCCAGTCCTGCCCGATCGCATTTGAGATCACGAAAAAGAAGAAACCGCTGAGACCGCAAAGACCGCGGAGATCATTAGCCCTTAGCCCTTAGAGTTCGGTTGCAAAATTGACTTCAGGCGGGTCCTGTCCGCGAACAGCCCACTCGGGTGCTCGCGACAAGTGCACCATCACGGGTGAGCGCTCCGCGCCCGAGCGGGCGCCCGTTCGCGGCCACCCGCGCGGCAAGTCAACTTTGCAACGCACTCGTAGCCCTGAGCCCTAAGCCCTAAGCCCTTGAAGGCACTTAGCTGCCCTGAGCGAGCACGCACAGGAATTCGAACATCAGGTTGGCCGCGAGCAACGCGGTGATCTGGCCCGGTCCGTCGAACGGCGGGGCGACCTCGACGATGTCGCCTCCGACGAGCGAGAGACCGGCAAGGCCGCGAACGAGTTGCTGCGCCTCGTGACTCGTCAAACCGCCGACCTCGGGAGTGCCTGTGCCGGGCGCGAACGCGGGATCGACGGCGTCGATGTCGAACGTCATGTACACCGGGCCGGTCGCGACGCGCCGGATCTGCTCGATGGTCCACGCAACGCCGCGCGCCTTCACCTGATCGATGTCGATCATCGTAATGCCGTGCTCGCGGTGGAAGTCGAAGTCGTCTTCGCCGTACATCGGCCCGCGGATGCCGACCTGGATGAACCGTGCTCCGTCGACGAGCCGCTCTTCGATCGCCCGCCGGAACGGCGTCCCGTGGAAATACTTGCCGCCGAAGTACTCGTCCCAGGTATCGATGTGCGAGTCGAACTGCACGAGCGCGAGCGGGCCGTGACGCCTGGCCAGAGCGCGAAGGATCGGCAGCGAGATCGAATGGTCTCCTCCGATTACGATCGGCGTCGCCCCGGCCGCCGCAATCGCGCTGATCCGCGCGTCGATCGCCTCGTAGCACTTCTCGATGCTGACCGGCGGCGCGTCGACGTCGCCGGTGTCCGCGACGTTCAGCCGGTCGAACGGCGAAACCTTCTGAAAGTAGTTGTACGGCCGAATCAACGACGACTGCGCGCGGATTTCTCGCGGTCCCAACCGTGCACCGGGCCGATAGGACGTGCCGCCGTCGTAGGGCACGCCCACGATCGCCACGTCCAGGCCGTGCGGATCCTCGATGTGCGGCAGCCTCATGAACGTGGCCGGCTGCGCGAAGCGCGGCGACTGGAACGACGCGCGTGGTTGATGCGTCATGGGGGCGATTGTATAGTGGCGTCGTGACACGCGATCCCGCGCAGCCCGCCGGCCGCTCGAACTCGGTTCCCGCGCCGCCGCGGCTCGCGCTCTGATGGCGCGCGAACGCCTCCACGGCAGCCTCAGCACCGTCGAATACTTCACGTTCGGATTCGGCACGATGATCGGCGTCGGCTGGCTCGTCCTGATGGACGACTGGCTGACGCGCGGTGGTCCGGCCGGCGGCATGCTCGGGTTCCTCCTCGGCGGGCTGCTGCTGTTTCCCATCGCGCACACCTACGGCCGCCTGTTGCAGCGGATCCAGGACGCCGGCGCGGAGATCGCGTACACCGAGGGCGTGATGCCGCCGCCGGTCAGCTTCGCCGCCGGTTGGACGATGGTGCTCTCTTACGCGATTGTGTGCCCGTGGGAGGCGGTGGCCACCGGGAACCTGCTTGCACGCGTGTTTCCGGCGCTGAACAGCTATCAGCTGTACGTCATCGGCGGCAGTCCGATTTTCGCGCCGAGGCTCGGCGTCGGCCTCGCCTTGACCGCGCTCGTCGCGATCGTCAACTACCGCGGCATCAAGCCGAGCGGCATCTTCCAGGACGTGATGACGTTCGGTCTGCTGGCGACGTTCGCCATCTTCACGCTGCTCGGCTTCGTGAAGGGAACGCCGTCCAACATGGAGCCGCTGTTCGCACCGGGACAGTCGGCGTGGCTGTCGATCTTTCTCGTGCTCCAGATCGTGCCGTATTTCATGACCGGCTTCGAGTCGGTGGCCAAGGGATCGGAAGAGGCAAAGGCCGGATTCGATCCGCGCAACTTCACGCGCGCCATTTACGCGGCGCTCGTCGCGGGATTCCTCTTCTACGTCCTGATCGTCGCGGTGGTCACGTATGTCTACCCCTGGCAGGAGATCGTGTCCGGTCACGTGCGGACCGAAGTGGCATTCGAGCGGACGTTCGGCTCGCATCAGATCGCGCAGCTGATTCTGTTCGGCGCCTTCCTGTCGCTGTTGAAGATCTTCAACGGGAACTTCGTCGCGTCGACGCGGATGCTCTATGCCATCGGCCGGCGCAACCTTGTTCATCCGTCACTCGGACGCGTGCACGCAGTTCACGGAACGCCGGTGGTCGCGATCTCGCTGATGGCGCTGCTCACTGCAGTGGCGGCGATGTTCGGTGACGCGATTCTCGTTCCGATCACCGAGGTGGGCTCGCTCGCCGTCGGCGTCGGCTGGCTATCCGCCTGCGCCGCCTACCTGCTCCGTCGAAAGCGCGACGGG
>DASSGK010000258.1:0-3153 GCA_035693505.1 Vicinamibacterales bacterium | reverse complement strand
CCCCCGTCGGCGCTCGCGGTGTCGGCCGCGCTGCCGGGTGGAGATCAGCTCGCCGCCGCGCTCGCCGCCGGCGAAACGCCGTCGCCGGAGATGGTGGCGGCCGCTGGAGAGCAGAGCGCGGTGCAGCCAGGCATCGGCCTGACGCTCGTCGCCTTCACGCTCGTGATGCTGGCGATCCTCGTCGTCACGTCGCAGCGATTCGCGGTCATGAACCACATTCCGCTGCCGAAGTCGACCGACTCGCTGCACGATCGCGCGCAGGAAATCCTCGAGCGGCTGGGATACGACGCGCCTCCGTACGACACCGTCCAGGGATGGCTGTTCAAACGCGACTATCTCGGATCCGATGCCGGCCGGCGCGACGGCGACGAAATGCGCCGCACGCTGGCAACGGGCCGCACGGGGACCGTGTCGTTCTGGTATCGCACGAGCCCCGCCCCGCTCGTCTCGACCATCAACAGCCTGCAGCCGACCACCACCGACCCGGCCTTCGTCTCCTCGAACATGCGGATGGTGTACCTCGATCCGCATGGCCGGCTTCTCGAATTTCAGGCGCTGCCGCCGCAGGTCGAAGAGGCTCCCGCGGGCGCCGCGGCCGCGCCCGACTGGCAGCCGCTGTTCGATGCGGCAGGCCTCGATCGATCGGCGTTTCACGATGTCGAACCCCGATGGCTTCCCCGCGGCCACGCGGACGTGCGCGCGGCGTGGGAAGGGCCGCTCCCCGATGTGGCGGGCACGGTGATGCGCGTGGAGGCCGCCGCCTATCGGGGACAGGTGATCTTCTTCAACGCGATTGCCCCGTGGACGAGGCCGACCCGCAACATCATTCCGCCGCCGACCACGATCGGCTCGGCGCTCTACACAATCGCCGGTGTCATCAGCATGCTGATCATGATCGCGGGCGCGTTCCTCGCACGGCGGCACCTGCGAACCGGACGCGGCGATCGCACCGGCGCGTTCCGAACCGCGGCGATCATCGTGATCACGCAATTCGCCGCGCTGTTCCTGCGAGCGCGCCACTACGCGTCGCTCGACATCGAGAGCGGGCGCCTGAGCGGCATGATGGCATTCGCGCTGCTCGACGGCGTCGCCCTGTGGCTTCTCTACATGGCGTTCGAACCGTACGTCCGGCGGTTCTGGCCGTCGCTGTTGATTGGCTGGACGCGCCTGTTGTCGGGACGCTTCCGCGATCCGCTCGTCGGGCGCGACGTCCTGGTCGGCGTGGCCGCCGGCACCATCGCCGCGCTGCTGACCGCGTCTCGCGAGGTCCTGCCTGCGGTGCTTGGCTTGCAGCTCGTGACACCCGGGCTGCCTTCTTCGACGATCCTGCTCGGCACGCGGTACGAAGTGGTGGCCGCGCTGGAAACGCTGATGCGGGCGTTCGACAGCGCCTTCGAAATCGTTTGCGTCGTCGTCTTCCTGAGGATCGTGGTCCGGCACACGTGGCTCGTGCTGTTGCTCGGGACGGTGGTCACCATTCCCGTCGCGATGAACGGGGCCGCGGCCGGCGAGCATCTCGCGCTGGAGCTCGGGGTGAACCTGGTGGGAATCGCGTTGATCTTCGGCGTGCTGCTGCGGTTCGGGTTGCTCTCGCTGATCGTGACGTTCTACACGTTCATGGCGATGGAGGCGCTTCCGCTGACGACCGATTTGTCGAGGCCGTATGCCAGCTCGTCGGTGCTGCTCGTCCTCGCGATCATCGCGGTCGCGGCATTCGGCTTCTATGCTTCGCGCGGCAACGAGCCGCTCTTCGGCCATCCGCTGCTCGACTAGGGACCCGCTCGAACCTAACTCATCCTCTTGTGGCGCAGGGCTTCAGCCCTGCGGTTCCGGCCTCGAGGCATGTCGCTTGCAACCCCTTCAGCCGAAGGAGCAGCGTCACTATGTCACGAGTCATCAAATCGCTCATCATCGCCTCGGCCACGGCTGTGGTTCTCGCCCCAATGCCTGCGCGTGCGGACGGGTTCTTTATCCCGTGGGTCGGCTCGGCGTTCGGCAGCAACATTCAGAACGGACAAACGACCGTCGGCGTCAGCGCGGGCGGCATGGGAGCCGGCATCATCGGCGGTGAAGCGGACTTCGGATGGAGCCCGAGCTTCTTCGGCACGAAGAGCGACTTCGGCAACAACACCGTCATGAACCTGATGGGGAACCTGATTGTCGGCATCCCGGTCGGCGGCCAGCATGGCGCGGGCGTTCGTCCGTACGTGGTCGGCGGCCTCGGTCTCATCCGGAGCCAGATTGACGGCGGGTCCGTCGCTAACGTTTCCTCATCGAACAACATGTTCGGATGGGATGCGGGCGGCGGCGTGATGGGCTACTTCAGCGAACACGTCGGTCTGCGGGGCGACGTGCGCTATCTGCGGGCCACGAGCGATCTGAAAACCGGCGTGACCACGCTGGATCTGGGCGGCAACCAGCTGCACTTCTGGCGCGCCAGCATCGGCGTGGTGTTCCGCTGAAGCTAACGGACGAAGAAGAAACCGCGGAGGACGCAAAAAACCATCTTCACGCCACGAAAAACACGAAACGCACGAAACTCTTCTCTTTCGTGGTTTTCGTGAGTTTCGTGGCGGATCGCCAGACGGGTTTCTGTCTAGTTTTCTACCCGCCAGATTTCCCGGTACGTCTCGCCCTCGTCATCCGTGACGAGGGCGACGATGCCGTTGATCGGAAATTCGGCGCCCGCCTCTCCCCCGCTCGTCAGCAGCGACAGCAGACGCGGCAGATGCTGGAAGTGACCGGCGATCGCGATGTCGCGCGTTTCACCCTTCAGCCGATCGCGAATCCAGTGCGGCGGATCGTCGGGCTGGAGATCACGGCTGACCGAGAACTCCGCCAGCGGGTTGCACGCGCGCCAGAATTCCTGAGCGGTCTGCTTCGCGCGCAATTTTCCACTGTGCCACACGACGTCTGGCTTCGCGCCCAGCGCGGCCGCCTTCGCCGCGACGCGTGCCACGCCCGCAAGGCCCACCGGCGACAGCGGACGCCGCGCATCGTCCTCGCCCGACATAGCGACGCCGTGATGAATCAGGAACAGATACATAGGGTCAGGACGGCGGCGTAGGTCAGGGCTTAGGGCTCAGGGCTCAGGGCTCAGGGCTTAGAGCGCGTTTCAAAATCAACCGTAGTGCAGGCCTTCAGGCCTGCCCG
>DASSGK010000257.1:0-3983 GCA_035693505.1 Vicinamibacterales bacterium | reverse complement strand
GAGCCGCTTCTTGGCGGCGTCGACGGCCGCGTGGTCTTTGATTCGATTCTGAAGACGTTCCGCTCGGCTGAAAGCCTCGCGCTCCAGGGTTCCGGTGTCGCCGTCGGGAGCGCGAGCCGGTTAGCCGAAACGAGCGCGAGCGTTTCCGGAACTGGGAGCGCGAGCCTTTCCGGAACTGGAAGCGCAAGTCTTTCCGGAAACAGGAGCGCGAGCCTTTCAGGCGAGCGATAGAGATGATCGACCCCAAGGTTCTCGAACGCCACGGCCTGACGAAAGACGAGTACGACCGCATCGTCCAGTTCATGGGCCGCGAGCCGAACCTGACAGAGCTCGGGATCTTCTCGGTGATGTGGTCCGAGCACTGCAGCTACAAGAGCTCCAGGGTCCACTTGAAGACCTTGCCGACTGAGGGCCCGCAGGTGCTCCAGGGACCAGGCGAGAACGCCGGTGCGGTCGACATCGGGGAAGGGCTCGCTGCTGTCTTCAAGATCGAGTCGCACAATCACCCGTCGTTCATCGAGCCGTACCAGGGCGCGGCGACCGGCGTCGGCGGCATCATTCGCGACATCTTCACCATGGGGGCACGTCCGATCGCCCTGCTCAACTCGCTGCGCTTCGGCGATCTCGATTCGCCAGGAACACGGCGTCTGCTGGAGGGAGTCGTCGCCGGCATCGCCGGGTACGGCAACAGCATCGGGATCCCGACCGTCGGCGGTGAAATCGTCTTCGAGGCGTCCTACAGCGGCAATCCGCTTGTGAACGTCTTCTGCCTCGGCATCGCGAAGGCCTCCGACATCATCAAGGGTGTCGCCTCCGGCGTCGGCAATGGCGTGTACTACGTCGGCGCGAAGACCGGGCGCGACGGCATCCATGGCGCGACGATGGCTTCGGCCGAGTTCGACGACAAGTCGGCGGAGAAGCGTCCAGCGGTGCAGGTCGGCGATCCGTTCATGGAAAAGCTGCTGCTCGAGGCGTGCCTCGAAGTCATGCAGACCGACGCGCTCATCGGCATCCAGGACATGGGGGCGGCGGGCCTCACCTGTTCGACCACGGAAATGGGATCGCGCGGCGGAGCCGGCGTGGAGATCGATGTCTCACTGGTGCCGCAGCGGGAGACCGGCATGACACCGTACGAGATCATGCTCTCCGAATCGCAGGAGCGCATGCTCCTCGTGGCCAAGCAGGGACGCGAGGCCGAGGTCGAGCGGATCTTCGAGAAATGGGATCTGCATGCGGTACGCATCGGCCACGTCACCGACGACGGCATGCTGCGTGTGAAGGAGCGCGGGGTCGTCGTCGCGGAGATTCCGAATCGCGCGCTGACCGACGAAGCGCCCGTCTACCGCCGGCCGATGGCCGAGCCGGAGTATCTGCACGAGGCGCAACAACTCGATCTCGACGAACTTGCGCAGCGCTCGGCTAAAGCCTTCGCGCTACATGCCGACGCTGACCTCCGCTCCCACGATGTAGCGCGAAGGCTTCAGCCGAGCGATCAGAACGGTGCGCTCCGCGCAATTCTCGGCTCTCCGACCATTGCCAGCAAGAAATGGATCTACCGTCAGTACGACCACATGGTGCGGACGAACACCATCAACATGCCGGGGCTCGGCGCCGGGGCCGTCCGCATCAAGGGGACGGATATCGCGTTGGCGATGTCGGTCGATGGAAACGGCCGTCACTGTCATCTGGATCCGTACCGCGGATCGATGCTCGCCGTCGCCGAAGCGGCGCGCAACGTCGCGTGCTCGGGTGCGCGCCCCCTGGCGGCCACCAACTGCCTGAACTTCGGCAATCCCGAACGGCCAGGCATCATGTGGCAGTTCGCCAAGGCTGTCGAAGGCATCGGCGCGGCGTGCCGCGCGCTCGACGTCCCGATCACCGGCGGAAATGTCAGCCTGTACAACGAGACGGACGGCAAGGCGATCTATCCCACGCCGACGATCGGCGTCGTCGGCCTGCTGACGCATGCGGACCGAATCGTCGGCCGCCGGTTTCAGGAATCGGGCGATGCCATCCTCCTGTTGGGCGAAGGCCGCGGTGAGTTGGGCGGCAGCGAATACCTGAAGGTGATGCACGATCTTGTGCGCGGTGTACCTCCGCTGCTGGATCTGAATGCTGAGCGGGCGTTGCAGACGTTGCTCGTGACGCTCGCCGACGATCGCCTGGTGCGTTCGGCGCACGACTGTTCCGATGGCGGCCTTGCCGTGACGGTTGCCGAGTGCGCGTTCGAGACGGCGGGGATCGGAGCCGAAATTTCGATTGACGGCGTCCAGGTGTCGCGCGACGAGGCGCTCAATATCGCGGCCGCGCTCTTCGGCGAGTCGGCGTCGCGTGTGGTGGTGTCCGTGGTGCCCGAACAGGTGACGACGGTCCTGCGGCTGGCGGCGGCAGCCGGGGTTCCCGCCCGCGTGATCGGTCAGACCGGCGGGAGCCGCCTGCGCATCGCAGTCGCGGGCGAGATCGTGATCGACCAGTCAGTCGATGAAGCGGAACGTGTGTGGTCAACGGCGATCGATCGGTACTTCGCTCAACGTGTGGCCTGAACAACATGTTTGACAAATTCAAAGACGAGTGCGGCGTGTTCGGCATCTTCGGTCATCCCGAAGCGGCCAACATGACCTATCTGGGTCTCTACGCGCTCCAGCACCGGGGGCAGGAGAGCGCGGGCATCGCGGCGTCGGACGGGCAGCAGGTGCGCCTCTCGAAGGAGATGGGCTACGTGGCCGACATCTTCGGGGGCGAGACACTCGCCAAGCTGTCGGGACCGGCCTCGATCGGGCACGTGCGGTACTCGACCGCGGGGGAGAGCAAACTCCTGAACGCGCAGCCCATCTTGATCGACTGTGCGCACGGTCAAATCGCCTTGTGCCACAACGGCAACATCGTCAACGCGGGGGAGCTGCGCGACGATCTCGTACAGCAGGGTTCGATTTTTCAATCGAACAGCGACACCGAGCTGATCCTGCACCTCTACGCCCGGTCGAGAGCGCGCAGCGTCGAAGACGCGATTGTCGAGTCGGTGGCCCAGGTGCAAGGCGCGTTTTCTCTGGTGATGCTGACGAAAGACAAGCTGATCGCCGTCCGCGATCCGCACGGCTTCCGTCCGCTCGCGCTTGGACGTCTCGAGAATGCATGGGTGGTGTGCTCGGAAACGTGCGCGATGGATCTCATCGGCGCAACCTACGAGCGCGACGTGGCGCCGGGCGAGATTCTCGTCATTTCCGCCGATGGCGTGAAGTCGATCAAACCGTTTCCGAAGGCGCCGATCTCGCACTGCATTTTCGAGCATGTGTACTTCGCTCGGCCCGACAGCTATGTGTTCGGGCGCAGCGTGAACGAGGTGCGGACCGAACTGGGCCGGGTGCTCGCTCGCGAGCAGCCGGTCGAAGCCGACGTCGTCGTCCCGGTGCCCGACTCGGGCGTCTGCGCGGCGATGGGCTATCACGAGGCCTCGGGCGTGCCGCTGCGGATGGGGCTCATCCGCAATCACTACGTCGGCCGCACGTTCATCCAGCCGCAGCAGTCGATCCGGCACTTCGGCGTCAAGGTGAAGCTGAATCCGGTCCGCAGCATTCTCAGCGGCAAGCGCGTCATCCTTGTCGACGATTCGATCGTGCGAGGAACGACGAGCCGCAAGATCGTGCGGATGGTGCGCGCGGCGGGCGCGAAAGAAGTTCACGTCCGGATCAGTTGTCCGCCAACGATCTCGCCCTGCTTCTACGGCGTCGATACGCCGCGAAAGGCGGAGCTGATCGGCGCGACCCACACGCTGGAGGAGATCCGTGAGTTCCTGGAGGCCGACAGCGTCGCCTATCTGAGCCTCGACGGCATGCTGAGCGCGGTCCAGAGCGAGAGAAGCGCCTACTGCACGTCCTGCTACACAGGCGTCTACCCGGTCGAATTCCCGCGCGACGAGGCGACCTACCTGCAGCTCGCGCTGAAACTCGATCGCAAGGGCGAGCCGGTCACGAAATGAGCCACGA
>DASSGK010000256.1:0-5353 GCA_035693505.1 Vicinamibacterales bacterium | reverse complement strand
CTGCGCGACGTCGCGGTGCGCATCGTCGGCCGCCTGGCTATACGCCTCGTAAACGGCATTGCTTTTCGGTGCTGTCGCCAGATAGATCGCCGCCTGTGCGAGCGCGGTGTTCCCCTCGGGCATGCCGATGAAGTGGACGGCGTCCTTCGCGGCGACGGCGACCGTCAAGGCCTGCGGATCGGCGTTGCCGATGTCCTCGGACGCAAAGCGCACGAGCCGCCGCGCGATGTACAGCGGATCCTCTCCAGCCTCCACCATCCTGGCGAGCCAGTAGACCGACGCGTCAGGATCGCTGTTGCGCATCGATTTGTGGAGCGCGGAGATGATGTTGTAGTGCTCCTCGCCGGTCTTGTCGTACAGGAGCGCGCGCTTTTGAATCGTCTGCTCCACGCGGCCGATGTCCACATGCCGCCGAAGATCGATTGACGGAGCCGCGGCCAGGCTCAGTTCGAGCAGGTTCAGCGCCGATCGCGCGTCGCCGTTCGCATACAACGCGATGGCACCCAGCGCATCCTCGTCGATCGAGACTGGCTCGGAACCGAGGCCGCGCTCGGTGTCCGTCAGCGCGCGCCGGAGGATCGTAGCGACCTCGTCGGTCGTCAGCCCGTGCAGCACGAACACCTTAGATCGCGACAGCAGCGCGGCATTCACCTCGAACGACGGATTCTCGGTGGTCGCGCCGATCAGCACAATGTCGCCGGCTTCGACCCGCGGAAGGAACGCATCCTGCTGCGCCTTGTTGAAGCGGTGAATCTCGTCGATGAAAACGATGGTCCGGCGGCCGGTCGTGCGGCGCAACCGTTCGGCCTCGGCCATCACGTCGCGGATTTCCTTGATGCCGGCCAGAACCGCGCTGAACGAGACGAACTTCGCTCGCGTCGTGTCGGCGATGATTCTGGCGAGCGTCGTCTTGCCGGTGCCCGGAGGGCCCCACAGGATGATCGACTGCAGCAGGTCGCGCTCGATGGCTTCGCGCAGCGGTTTCCCCTCCGCCAGCAGATCCTGTTGTCCGACGAACTCGTCGAACGTGCGCGGCCGCATGCGCTCGGCCAGCGGCGCGCGGGGCGAGTTCGCGACGGGCGCGTCGTCCTCGGGGAACAGAGAGTCCATGCCTCAGGCAGGCCTAAAGGCCTGCACGACTCCTGGTGCGATCATCGCGTTGGCGGCGAGCCTCGTAGACGATCAGTGCGGCCGTTACGGCGGCGTTGAGCGATTCAACGGGCGCCTGCATCGGAATCGTGACGCGCGCATCGGCAGCCGCGACGATGGCCGGCGGCAGCCCGCGGCCTTCGCCGCCGATCAGGATCTGGAGCGGCCCCGAGAGGTCCGTGTCGAACAGCGAGCTTCCGTCGCGCGGAACGGTCGCAACGATCTTGCAGCCGTGCCGCTTCGCGTCGGCGACCGCCTCGTCGGCCAAGACCTCGGTGGCAATCGGCAGTCGCAGCGCGCTGCCCATCGATCCGCGGAGCGCCTTCCAGCTGAACGGATTGGCGGAATCACCGCAGGCGATGAACCCCGAAGCGCCCGCAGCCTCCGAGACGCGGACGATCGCGCCGAGGTTGCCCGGGTCCTGCACGTCGACCGCGCAGACGGCCAGCGCCGCGGCGCCGCCGTAGATCCTCGCGATGTCGAAGGCCGGACGCTCGGCGAGGGCCACGATTCCGCTCGGGGTCTTGACGGGGCTCACCGCATCCATGACCGACGCGGAGACCGTAATCGTCTCGACGCCGATCCGCTCGAGCGCGGCGACGAGTGTCCGGATGTCGGGCTCCTCGTGTGCTGCCGGCGTGACCGCCGCCACCTGGAACGTCACCCCGGCCGCGATCGCATCGGACACCAGATGCGCACCGTCCAGGAGCATGACGCCGCCGACGTCCCCTCGTGCGGCCGCTCGGAATCGCGCGACGTGCGGATTCTGGCGGCTGGTAATGGTCACTCGGGAAGGATAGCACTGTGGTACGATTGCCCGACCGACTGGGGATGCGATGAAAGATCGGCTGATCAAAAAGTTCGAAGACGAAATCCAGGCGTTGAACCACGAGCTGAAGCTCGAGCTGCCGACGGAGATCAAGCGCGCCCGCGAGCTTGGCGACCTGCGCGAGAACGCCGAGTACCAGGCGGCCAAGGAACGGCAGCGCCTCGTCGAGTCCCGGATCAGCATGCTGCAGAAGCGGGTCGCCGAGATTTCCCTCATTCAGGTGGATCGCATCCCGAAGGATCGCGCCGGCTTCGGTTCGACGCTCGACGTCATCGACAGCAACGGCGAGAAGAAGACGTTCCAGCTCGTCATGCCGGAAGACGCCGACGCCGAGAAGGGCATGATCTCCACCACCTCGCCGATCGGCCGCGCGCTCATCAACAAGGAGCCGGGCGACACCGTGAAGGTCGTGACGCCGGGCGGTGCCCGCGAGTTCGAAATCGTGAAGCTCACGACCATTCACGACGAAATCGCCGGATGACGGATCGGCCCGACGCCACATCAGCGGCCGCTGCTCACGTTCACGAACCGTATTCCCCGCAACGACGCACCGCGCTGGTCCTGACCGGCACCGGCACGGCTGGCGCCTATCACGCCGGTGTGCTGCGCGCCCTCCACGAAGCGGGCGTCAAACTCGACATCGTCGCCGGCCGCGGAGTCGGTGTGATCGGCGCGCTGTTTGCCGCCGTTGACGGCGGACAACGGCTCTGGAGTGAGAAGGGGTTCTGGCGGGCAGAGGGCGTGGAGCGGCTCTACGAGTGGCGGCTGATTCCGCGCGCGGTCGTCTGGGCGCTCGCGACGTCGCTTGCGATCGTGGCGATTCCGATTGCGGCCGTCGCGCTCGGGCTCATCGTGTTCCCCGTCGATTTTCTGCTCAAGCTCGTCGGCGTCGGCGCCGCAGCGAGTCTCGTCAACGCATACGTGCGCTTCGCTCAGGCCGCCTTCGCGCCGGAAGCGCTGCCGACCTGGCTGCCGCGTCTCGTCTTCCTGGTGCTCGGCGCGGCGGCCGCCGCCGCGGCCGTCGACGGCTGGCTCACGAGCCGCACGACGCTGGCCCCGTCGATCGGTGCCATCTGGTGGGGCACCGTTCGCGCGCCGATGTCGTCGGCGAACGCCATCGATCATTGCTGGCGGGTCATGTGGGACCTGGTGCGCGGCGCGACGCAGCTGAAGGAGCCGGCTCCCGCCGAGCTGGCCCGGCGGTACGGCGAAATGCTCGCCGAAAGCCTCGGCCAGCCCGGATTCCGCGAGCTGATCGTCACTGTCCACGACGCTGACGCCCATCGCGATCTCCTGTTCGCGCTGGTCAGCGAAAGCCGCCGGCGCGATCTGATCCGGCGTCCGACGACCGACGCGGGTGAAGAGCGCCGCGCCGAGGTGTTCGATCTCGCGGGCGTCGCGCGCGACCACCTGACGGACGCTGTCGCCGGTGCGCTGACGATTCCGCTCGCCACCGAATGGCATCGCGTCACCTTCGCGCCCGACGGCTACTGGCGCGGCGAGACTCATCGCCTGTGCGATCGGCCTGCGGGCTTGATCCGGCTGATCGACGAGCTGATCGAATTCGGAGCTGAGCAGATCATCCTGGTGTCGGCCGCACCCGAGTCACCGGGACCGCATGCCCTGGCCTCTCCGCGTCTCGACGGCCGCGGCAGGCTCGGCGAGTACATGCAGTCGGCGGAGGCCGCAGTCGTACGCGACGCGACGACCACGACCGGCGGCGTGAGGATCTTCACCGTGCGTCCCGCGCACAACCCGATTGGCCCGTTCGACTTCTCGGGCGGCTACGACGATCGATCGCAGCGACGACAAGGACTGGGCGAATTGATCAACCGCGGCTATGAGGACGCGTATCATCAATTCGTCGAGCCGGTGGTCGGCGCGTCGGGCGACAGCGTCGCCAATCTGAAATCTGCCATCTGAAATCCATCTGAAATCTGAAACCCTAAATCTGAAATCTCAGGAGCACGCGATGAAGGGTCCAGCGACCGAGTTGATTCATGCCGGTGAGGCCGACGACAGCGTCCCGTCGCCATTGACGACGCCGATCTACGAGACGACGACGTTCGTGTTCGACAACGCCCAGGAAGTGGTGGCGTACAACGAGGGGCGGTCGAAGAAGCACTTGTACTCGCGCTACACCAACCCGACGGTGGTTGCGGCGGAGAAGAAACTCGCGGCCCTCGAGCGCGCCGAATCGGCGCTGCTGTTCTCGTCGGGCCAGGGTGCGACCACGACCATCCTGCTGGCGCACCTGAAGGCCGGCGACGAGATCGTGTGCAGCGCAGCCATCTACGGCGGGACGCTGCACCTGCTGGAGGACGTCCTCGCGAAGTTCGGCGTCACACCGCGGTTCGTGTCGCTCGAGGCGTTGGCGGCGCCTGAGTCGGTCATCGGCGATCGGACTCGGCTCGTCTGGTTCGAGTCGCCGATCAACCCGACATTACGCTGCCTGGACGTGGCGCGGATCGCGCAGGCCTGCCGCGCGCGCCGGGTGCTGTCGGTAATCGACAACACCTTCGCCAGCCCGATCAACCAGCAGCCGCTGTCGCTCGGCGTCGACCTCGCGATGCAGAGCGTGACCAAATATCTGAACGGCCACAGCGACGTCACCGGCGGGATGGTCGCCGGTTCGAGGGCGTTGGTGGAGCCGATCGAGAAGGCGCGGCGTCAGGTCGGCACCGTGATGGATCCGCATCCGGCGTACGCGCTCGGGCGCGGGTTGAAGACGCTGCCTCTACGCGTCGCGCAGCACAACGCGAACGCTATTGCGGTCGCCACGTTCCTCGCCGGCGACAAGCGGGTGAGCCGGGTCTACTATCCGGGCCTGCCGTCGCATCCCGATCACGAGATTGCGAAGCGGCAGATGACCGGCTTCGGCGGCATGGTGACCTTCGACCTCGACGGCAGCTTCGACCGCGCCGAACGGGTCTACGATCGCCTGCGGATCGTCAAGCGCGCCGCCAGCCTCGGCGGGATCGAGAGCCTGATCAGCATGCCCGTGATCACGTCACAGTGGGGCCACACCGACGAGCAGCTTGCGGCCGCCGGTGTGACCAGGGGCATGCTGCGCCTGTCAGTCGGTCTGGAGGATGCGGCGGATTTGATCGCGGATCTGGATCAGGCTCTGGGTACTTGAAAGTGAGAAGTGAGAAGTTAGAAGTTAGAAGTTAGAAGTGGAAGTTTGAAAGTGTGAAGTCACTATTTCTTTACTTCCACTTCTAACTTCTGACTTTTCCCTTCTAACTTTCCCGAGGGGTCGTGCTGCAGGAACTCGTGGACGAATTCCTGGAGTTTCGCGGCCATTTGTTCCATCGGGATCTCGCCGACCTTGTCGCGGAACGCCTGGAGCGGCACGACGGCCTTCGCCATCGC